>DATEVB010000001.1:0-28232 GCA_035282865.1 Acidimicrobiia bacterium
TACGGAGGAGATCTGGCACAGCTCGAGGCGCTGAGCAGTCAATTCATCAGAGAGATCGATGCCGTCGACGGTCTCCAGGCTCGCATATCGGGCGCCCTCGAGGGAACCGCCTGGACGGGGCCGGCCGCCGAGCGCTTCCGCACGCAGTGGGCCCAGGATTTCGTACCTGCTCTGCTGCGCTTGAAAGAAGCTCTGTCGGATAGTGCCTCCGTGGTCGCCGAACGGCGCCAGGCGATCGAGATGGCAACGAGCTAGGAGACGACGGCCGATTACAGCAGGCTCCTGGACAGACGTCGTGTCGGACCGAGCGGGTTCCCTCGACCGGCTGGCCGGCCGGCTTCTGGTCGAGGCGCGGGTGCTCGACGGCGTCGCCGACACCATCGAGCCACTCATCGGGCGGGTGCGCGGCGCATGGGAGGGCCCGGCGGCGGACCGGCTCGTGTCCGAGCTGGCTGAACGCCGCCGCGAGCTGGGGACGTTGGCCGCCGGTCTGCGAAGCCTGGCCGAGCGTTATTCCGAAGACGCCCGCCGGATTCGAGCGGCTCAAGCCGCGGCCCTGGCACCGGCCAATCCAGACCCGATCCCCAGTGCCGGTGGGATCTCCTCGTGGTGAGCAGATGACGATGCATCTCGTGTGGCGTTCAGGCGGGCGGGACCAGGATTTCGATGCCGTACTCTCCCCGGACGCGACCGTGGCCGACCTGCTGGCAGCTTTGGCGGGGACATCGGACGCCTCGATCGCCCACGTAGACGGCGTTGCCGTGCCGACCCGACAACCGATCAACGTAACCGGTCTCTGTGACGGATCTGTGATCTGCTTGGCAGGGCCCGACCCGAGGTCATCGACGCCTGCAGTGGCCGAGATGGGTGTCATCGGCGGACCGCTGGCCGGTGGGCGGTGGCTGCTCGGACCGGGTCGGTATCGGATCGGATCAGACCCTACTTGTGAAATCTGTCTTCCCGCCCCGGGAGTTGATCTGCAGCACGGCGTGATCGCGATCGGCTCGTGGGGGGAAGGGTTCTTCGAGCGTGTGGGGAACGGGCCGGTGACGGTCGACGGCGTGTCACCGGCCGGTCGTACCAGGCTGGCCTTCGGTGCCGTCATCCGGCTCGGGCAGAGCGTCTGGGAGTTCGGTCCGGTCCGCCGGCCCGCCGGGGACGCCATTGGAAAACCAGTTGCCGGGATGTTCAACCGGCCTCCACGACATCTGCAACCACCGACCCTGGTCCAGGTCGAGGTGCCCGAGCGACCGGCCGAACCCGCCGCCCAGGGGCGACCCGGTTGGGCCACGCTGCTGGTGCCGCTGGTCATGGGAGGACTGTTCGCGGTGCTCTTCAGTCCGATGATGGCCGCCTTTGCTCTCTTGGGCCCGATGATGATGGTTGCGAATTGGTTTGAAGATCGGCGGCGGGTGAGAAAGGCACGGAGCAGAGCCACCGCTGAATTCGGTTCCGCTCTGCGTCGCTTCGAACACGATCTCCTCATGGCCGGCGCCGCCCATGTCCACTTCCTGCGGGCCAGCCTGACCGAAGCCCCCGAAGTCGTATGGCGTGCGCTGGCGGCCGGCCCGCGGTTGTGGGAACGTCGCCCCGGACACCCTGACTTCATGATGGTGGCAATCGGGACTGCAACCATCCCCTGGGAACCCGCATTGATCGGGCGGCTCGGCGATGAGGAGACGGCTGCGGTCCTGACCCGATGTGCACGACTCGACGATGCGCCCGTTGGGATTGAACTCACCCGTGGCACGGTCCTCGGCATCGCCGGCTGTCGCCACCAAGCGCTCGGGATGGCCCGGTGGGTCGTCACCCAGGTGTCGGTCCATCAAGGCCCGGCCGACGTCAGGGTCGGGATCATCACCGATCGTCCCGAAGACTGGGACTGGGCGAAATGGCTCCCGCATACCGCCACCGACCCGACGTCCGGAAGGCGACTGTTGGCCGCCACTCCCGCCGATGTCGACGAGGTCCTGACGCACCTCGCCGCCGGAAGTCCACCGGGGAGACCGCCCGATCCCCTGACGGTGCTGATCGTCGATACCGACACGCTCGACCCACTCCGTCGATCTAGATTGCGCAGTGTTCAAGCAGGCTGCGGGGCTCCCGTGGCAGGTGTGGTGATTGCGCCCACGCGCACCGGCCTGCCGGGCCTCTGCAACGTTGTGGTCGAGATCCCGGACGCCGGGGAGACGATCACCTGCCGGTTCCCTGCCGGCGGCCAAGCGGTCACCGATCTCACCCCGATCGGCCTGCCGGCGGAGATCGCCCACGAGTGTTCCCGGGCCCTCGCACGACTCAAGGATCCGGAGATCGTGGAGGAAGGCTCCGATTTGCCGGATCTGGTGGCACTGGCCGACCTCATCGGCCCGGCGCCATTCTCTGCCCAGGCTGTTCTGGACCGATGGGATAACGCAGGTCCGGATCCGCAAACCGCCGGTGCGATCGGCGTCACCGAACGGGGACCACTCGTGATTGATCTGGTGAGCGATGGCCCACACGGATTGATCGCCGGCACGACCGGGTCGGGGAAGAGCGAATTGCTCCGCAGTCTCATCGTCTCGCTGGCTGCATCGGTTGGACCTGATCACCTCAACTTCGCACTCATCGACTACAAAGGTGGCAGCGCCTTCGATGCCTGCGCCCGCTTGCCCCACGTGGTCGGGGTGGTGACAGATCTCGACCCCCACCTGGGCCGGAGGGCCCTCATCTGCCTCGAGGCGGAACTGAGGTACCGGGAAGCCATGTTCCGGGAGGTGGGAGCGGCCGACCTGCCCGAATATCTGGTGGATGTACCCGACCACCCTCTCCCCAGGTTGCTGGTGGTCATCGACGAGTTTGCCGCAATGGCTGCCGAGATGCCCGGTTTCGTGCCATCACTCGTGGATATCGCCCGGCGGGGAAGGAGCCTGGGCGTGCATCTTGTGCTGGCTACCCAGCGCCCGGCCGGGGTGATCGGCGACAACATTCGCGCCAACACCAATTTGCGGGTGGCGCTGCGAGTCCACGACGCGGCAGATTCGTGGGACGTCCTCGATGATCACGTGGCGGCCACCATCCCCCGAGGCCGAGCGGGCCGGGGTTACGTGCGGCTGGGTCCGGGCGAGTTGATTCCGTTTCAAGCCGCTCTGGTCAGTATGAGCAACCGTCTTGGCGAGACCGTCCCGGTTGCCGTGCGTCCGTTCCGGTTCGAATGGGAGCCGCAGGATGCCATGAGCGAAGAGGAAGGTGGCGAGGATGTGCCCACCGACCTCGACCGACTCGTCGACGCCATCACCAATGCCGCCCGGCAAGCCGGAATGCCCCCACCCCGCTCGCTCTGGCCTCCCGCACTTCCGGAGCGTCTACCGTTGACGACGATCATCGACACACCTGGAGGCGCCGGGCGGCGGTGGGCGCCGCTGGGACTGGTCGACGAGCCCCATCTGCAGCGACAATCGGTCTGGGGGTGGGAGGGCAATAATCTCCTCCTCTACGGGAGGCCGGGAAGTGGGCCCGCCGGGGCCCTGCTCACGTTGGGAAGCTCTCTGGCCGCGAGGTTTCAGCCGGACCGACTGCACATCTACGCGCTGGATTTCGGTACCCGGATCCTCGCTCGCCTGGAGGGACTGCCGCAAGTGGGGAGTGTGATCGGTCCCGCTGATCGTGAGCGTCAGGTACGGTTGCTCCGATACCTGCAGGAAGAAGTGGCCCTTCGTCGGGCAGGGGACCCCGGTGACCGGCCGACGGTCTTGTTGCTTCTCGACAATTACGGGGGGTTTGCGGCCGCGTACGATCAACCGGCCGATCTCGTCTATCGCGATGCAGTGCGGCGGATTGTCGCGGACGGCCCGGGCGTCGGGGTCTTCACTGCCATGAGCGCCGACCAGGCCGCCGCAGTTCCTTCCAACCTCGCCGCCCTGATACCCGAGAAACTCGTTTTTCAGATGGCCGACCTCTTCGACTACGCCGCGCTCGGCCTGCCCAACCGCCAGCTACCGGACCTGCCAAATGGGCGAGCCGTGCAGGTCGGTAGCAGTCTCGTTGTGCAGATGGCAGAGGTCTCTGGGCCGGATCTGGGCAGGATTGCGGCCCGGTCGGCCTCCAGTGGAGTGACGGCGGTCAGGATCGGGGTGCTCCCTCATCGGTCGGAAGTTGCCGACATCGTCGACCGAGCCTCGGTGCAAGATCGGGAGTGGTTCCTCCCCATCGGCATCGGCGACCGGCGGCTCGAACCGGTCGGTTGGCGCCTCGGGGAGAGCGATCATGTTCTGGTCGCCGGGCCGGCGAAGTCGGGCAAGAGCACCGCATTGCTGGCCATCTCTGTCATCGTCGCCAACCATCGACCCGATGTGACCATCACCGCCTTGGCACCGCGGCGGTCCCCGCTGTGGGAGGCTCCGCAGGTAGCGACCCTCGTCACAGATCCGGATGAACTCGAGCTGGCGGTGCAGGGGATCCTCGACGATGCATCCCCGCACCTGGTCCTCGTCGACGATGCCGACGACCTGACCGACCCCGGGGGTGCGCTGCTGGGACTCATCCGCCAGCGTCGTCCCAACATTCGGGTTGTGGGAGCGGGCCGGGCCGACGCACTTCGTTCGATGTACGGACACTGGACCCAGGAGTTGCGGCGCAGCAGGCAGGGGATTGCACTCCGTCCGCAGGCCGAGGTGGATGGTGATCTGTGGCATACGGCTCTTCCCCGGCATGGACCACCCCTTCGCTTACCCGGCCGCGGCTATCTGATCAGCGAGGGCGGAGTCGAGCTTGTGCAGGTCGCACACCCGTGAGGTAGGTACGATTGCGGTCGGTGTCGGACAAGGAGAGAACGTGCGCGTGCGAATCGGAATCGGTGATACGTCTCGGGAGATCGAATTAGACGTTGGCGATGCGGACGCCCTCATTGCCGAGATCGAGGAAGCGTTCAGCGGAGAGAAAGCGATACTCTGGTTCACCGATATTGGGGACCGGCGCATAGGCGTGCCTGTTCGGAGCATCGCCTACGTCGAAATGGAGCCCGAGCAACGGGTGTCGGTCGGGTTCAAATCGCCGTGACGCGGAGAACCGGTGCACAGAGCACCGGCTCCCCGGCTAGCGACGGGTGTTCGATCAGACGGCGCGACGACGGCGTTCGGCGAGCCACCGCTTGCGGAGACGCCGCCGCTCATCCTCAGCGTATCCGCCCCACACCCCTGCTTCCTGATTGGATTCGAGGGCGTACTGGAGGCATTCCTCCTGAACAGAACACTGCGCACAAATGGCCTTTGCGGCCGAGATGTGATCGAGAGCAGGCCCGGTAGTTCCTACGGGAAAGAACAACGACGGCTCAGAGTCGCGGCATGCCGACATCTGCCGCCATTCGGTCATGGTTAACACGGAAAACCCCTACAAAACGTAAAGATTGTGATTTGCTTCACAAAAGATAACTGCCGCGATCAGGGTAGGCAAGGGATATTTTGAAAGATGTGAACAAGGCTTCTGCTTTTTCGAGCCTGATCGTCGGGCACCGCGGATTGCCGCTGGAATACGGCGACAATACCAAAGAAGGCATCCTGGCGGCTGCCGCCGTTTGCGACATGGTCGAGTTCGATGTGCGCCGCACGCGGGATGGAGTTGCCGTACTGGCCCACGACGGGCACCTCGGCGGAACCGCCATCGTCGACATGGACTGGTCGGCATTGGCCGAGTTTGATGTTGGCGGTGGCCTGGGTCCGGCCCGGCTCGACGATGTGCTGCAAGCAGCCGGCGGGTTTCCGTTCAACTTCGAGATCAAGAACTCTCCAGAGGACTCAGATTTCGACGAGACGTTCGCGTTTGCTCGTGAAGTGGCCGGCCGGGCCTCGCCGCGCGACGTGGTTACCAGTTTCCACTGGCCGACCGTCGACGCAGTGCGGGGCGCATATCCGCAGCTGGCAACCGGGTTACTGGTCGATCTCGATGGGTCGCTCGAAGCGGCCGCTGCCTGGGCAAACCGGGCGGGTCATCGGGTGATTGCCCCGCATTGGTGGCTGCTCGGGGACCAACCGGCCGCCAGGATCGCCGACCTCTCCGGGATGGGACTACGCGTTCTCGTCTGGACGGTGAATGACGAAGGAATGGCCCGCAGGGTGGCGGCCGGCGGCGCGGCGGCGATCATCACAGATGATCCGATCAGGATCGGATCCGCCCTGCACGGGGAGGAGGCAGGATGAGTATCAAGGAAGAGCTGGCTGCGGAGCTGCGGGAAGCCATACGCTCGGGCGACCATCGCCGTCGCGAGGTGGTTCGCGAGATCGAGACCCAGGTGTCTCGAAAGCGGGCTGAGCCCGGTTTCGTGGGACAGGTCGACGACGACGTCTACCTCGAGATCATGGGCAGCTTCGCCAAGAAGATGGACAAGGCGGCCAGCGAGTACGACGGCTTCGGCGAACGCGGCGCGGCCATGGCGGCCAAGTTGCGGTGGGAGGTTGGCTACCTGTCCCGATGGCTGCCGACCAAACTCTCCGAGGAGGAAACTCGCAAGGTCGTACGAGCGGCCATCGCAGAGTTGGGATCCGACGACCCGAAGATGGCGGGCCGTGTGGTCGGTCACCTCATGAAGTCGATGGGTGAGGACCTCGACGGTGGCTTGGTCAACCGGGTGGTCCGGGAAGAACTCGAAACCGGGTGACGATTCCTCGGTTCGAGCCGATGCTGGCCACTTCGTGGCGATCGCCCTTTTCGGACCCGGGATGGCTGTTTGAGGTGAAGTGGGACGGCGTGAGGACCATCCTCACCTGGGACGGTAGTTCTCTCGCTCTGCGGTCCCGGCGCGGTCGCGACGTGACGGCCGCTTACCCCGAATTGAGCGGGTTCGCCCCGCCCGCGGCGTGCGTTCTCGATGGTGAGATCGTTGCGTTTGACGAAGCGGGCCGTCCTTCGTTCGGGGCGCTCCAGAAGCGGATGAACGTTGCAGGAGGGGTGAAGGCAGTTGAGGCGGCGCGCACCAACCCGGTGACGTACGTCGTCTTCGATCTACTCTTCGACGGCGAAGATGTGACACGCCGACCGATCGAGACGCGATTGGAACGCCTGGCGGCCATCGACCTGCCGGCTCCCCTGGTGAGCTCGGAGGTGATACCAGGAGAGGGCGAAGCATTGTATGGAGCCGTAGTCGATCGGGGCCTCGAGGGTATCGTGGCCAAGCGGCGCGGCTCGCTCTACCGGCCTGGCGTGCGGTCACCGGACTGGCGAAAGGTTCCCTGCCTGCGGATGATCCGGGCGATGGTCGGGGGGTTCACCCGGGGTGAAGGCGGCCGGAACGGTACCTTCGGGTCGCTGGTGCTCGGCCTGTGGGACGGCACCAGCCTGCGGTGGATCGGCTCGGTCGGCACCGGGTTTGAAGACGCTGCTCTGCCGGCCATCCGCGCGGCGTTGGATGAGATGACCGTCGGCGAAAGCCCGTTCCGGTCTGATCCCGAACTCCCTGCCGCCGCCACCTGGGTGTCTCCTCACCTCGTGGCCAGAATCGAGTTCAAGGAGTGGACAACTGCCGGGCGTATGCGTGCCCCTTCGTTCAAGGGATTCACCTCGGAACCGCCGGAAGAGATCACCTGGGCAGCCGAGGGACCGGGGCAGTGAGCCGCTTGCGGTGAGCAGTTCGCAGTGGGTGGTGGTCGGACCTTTGGTTGGCGGGAACGGGCCGCCCTTTGGCTTGGTTCCATCCAGCCAAGCCACCTTCCCCAATATTGCCGACTTTGTTGGCCAGGGGTGAGGGAAAGACCCCGAGCTTCAGACCTTTGACCTCTAACCGGAGCCGGCGTAGCCGGCTGCTGACGCTAACTGGCCGCCCTCTTCTCTTTGGTTGCCTCGACGCTCGCTTTCAGCGCCTCGAGGAGGTCGAGTACCTTGGTCGGCTCCGGTGTGTCCGGGCTGACGATCTCCTCGCCCTCGATCTTCTTGCGAGCTAGTTCCTCGATGGCCTCCCGAGAGGGGTCGTGGTAGGAGGCCGTTTCGAACGGGGCGGTGAGGTTGTCGATGATCATCTCGGCCATCTTGATCTCCTCATCTCGTACCTCGACTTCGGACTCGAGCTCCTCGAAGGCCGGTGCTCGGATCTCGTCCGGCCAGAACATCGTTTCCAAGATGAGCACGTCCCCGTCGGCGCGCAGCGTGGCCAGGTACTCCTTTTCGCGGAGGGCGAACTTTGCGATCCCCACGCGGTCTTTGTCTTTGAGCGCCCGAAGCAGGATCCGGTATGCCTTCAGGCCGGTTTGCTCGGGCACGAGGTAGTACGACGACCGGTAAAAGATGGGGTCGATCTCCTGCGCTTCCACAAACTGAACGACATCGACGATCTTGGAGCCACCCCGGGCGGTGGCAGCTTCCAGCTCTTCGTCGGTGAAGACCACATACCGGCCCTTCTCCACCTCATATCCGCGGACGATATCGTCCCAGACGACTTCCTTCCCATCGGCCTCAGCCACCCGTTTGTACTTGATGGCGCTGCCGTCTTGGGCGCGCAGCATCTTGAACTTGGGTGTCTTGTTCTCCGTTGCGGTGAAGAGCGCGACCGGAATCGATACCAGCCCGAAGCTGATGGCGCCCTTCCAGATCGACCTAGCCATGGCGACAGTCTAAGGGAGGTGAGAAGTTCGAGGTGGGAAGTCTCAATCATGAGGGGCAAGGAGGCGACTTCCGAACCGTGGACTTCTTACGGGCGCCCGTGCGCCTTCTGCGCCCTCGACAGGATTCGAACCTGCGCACCCGGCTCCGGAGGCCGGTGCTCTATCCCCTGAGCTACGAGGGCGTTGGCGGGCGGAGTGTACCAAAGCGTGACCAGGCTCTCAGTGCGGGCCCGAGGCACGCAGAAGCTCGTTTGTAGCGAGCCCGGTCGCCGAAGTACGCCATGCCATGACTCAGCAGACCTCTCGATGTGGCAACATCGTCGGGGACCTCCCGTACAATCGGCCCGGCAGCGAAGAGAGAACGACATGAAGGTCGGTATAGGCATTCTCGGTGGGGGCACCGTCGGTGGGGCGCTCCTCGAGTACCTGATCAACGAACAGGCGGCGATCGTGGCTAAGACGGGCCTCGAACTCGAGGTGCGTCGGGTAGCCGTGCGATCTCTCACCAAAACCCGGGCTTTCCCCATTCCGGTGGGCATGATCACCGATCAGCCCGACCAACTGATCGATGATCCGTCCATCGATCTGGTGGTCGAGGTCATGGGAGGGCTGGAACCGGCCGGGGACCTGGTGATGCGGGCCCTCCAGGCAGGTAAGCCGGTAGTGACGGCCAACAAAGAGCTCGTCGCCGCGCGCGGGGACGAGTTGATCCGGCGCGCCGAGGAGAAAGGCGTGTCGCTCCTGTTCGAAGCAGCCGTCGGGGGTGCCATACCGATTATCCGGCCACTATCGGAGTCGCTCGCCGGAGAACGGATCACCAGAGTACTCGGCATCGTCAACGGCACGACCAACTACATCTTGACCCGTATGTCCGATGACAACCTCGGTTTCGCCGAAGCGGTCGAGGAAGCCCAGGCTCTCGGCTATGCCGAAGCGGATCCGACCGCAGACATCTCCGGGGCCGACTCGGCCGCCAAGACCGCCATTCTTGCCAGCCTGGCTTTCGGGACGTGGATCTCCGTCGAGGCGGTTTACCGGGAGGGCATTGCATCGCTCCAACCGATCGATCTTCGGTTTGCGGCCGAGCTCGGCTACGTGCCGAAGCTGCTGGCCATTGGTGAGGAGACACCGAACGGGGTGAGTGCCCGGGTTTATCCGGCTCTGGTGCCGCTCGATCATCCTCTTGCGTCGGTACGCGGCGCCAACAACGCAGTGTTCATAGAAGGTCCGCAGGTTGGGGAACTCCTGTTCATGGGGCCGGGTGCCGGTGGGGGGCCGACCGCCACCGCCGTGCTCGGCGATGTCATCGATGCCGCCCGGGAACTCTTGGCGGAAGCGCAGGTAGCTCCTCGTATTCGATTTGCTCCGGGACGGTTGACGGATTTCGGAGAGATCGAAACGAAGTGGTACGTGCGGCTGGAGGTAGCGGACGCCCCCGGTGTTCTGGCTCTCATCGCCAATGCCTTCGGTGAGGCAGGCGTCAGCATCAAGTCGGTGTGGCAGGAGGGCCGGGGCGAGGATGCCACGCTTCTCTTGATAACCCACGATGCCCTCGAGACCAACCAGCGGGCGGCGGTTGCAGCTCTCCGGTCGCTGGACGTGGTGACAGAGGTGGCGGCGACGATCCGGGTCCAAAGCGACGAGCCGTGAGCCGATGAGGTACGTGTCAACGCGTGGATTGGCCCCGGCGCTCGGATTCGAAGACGTCATGCTCACCGGCCTGGCTCCCGACGGAGGGTTGTACGTCCCCGAGGCTTGGCCGAAGTTGACCAGCCGGGAGATCGGGTTGCTTCAGGACCTCTCCTATCCCGCACTCGTATCCGCCATCTCGGCGCCGTTCGTCGACGGGTCGGCAGGTGATCTCGCCGAAGTCGCCGCCGAAGCGTACGCGCCCTTCGAGCGGTTGGTTCCCCTCGTCGAGCTGGGACATGGCCTGTGGCTCCTCGAACTCTTCTGGGGCCCGACCCTGGCCTTCAAGGACTATGCACTGCAATTGCTCGGGCGTCTCCTCGAGGCGAGTCTCGCCGCTCGCAACGCTCGCGCCCTGGTGCTCGGGGCAACCTCCGGAGATACCGGATCGGCGGCTATTGAAGCGTGCCGGGACCGATCGCGGCTCGACGTTGTGATCTTGCATCCGCACGGTCGGGTATCAGACGTGCAACGGCGGCAGATGACAACAGTTGCGGCCGCCAACGTGCACAACGTCGCCGTGCGCGGCACGTTCGACGACTGCCAACGCCTGGTCAAGGCGATGTTGGCCGATCCAGCGTTGCGCAGCGACCTGGGCGTGACCTCCGTCAACTCAATCAATTGGGTCCGGATCATGGCGCAAGTCGCCTACTACTTCGCCGGCGCCCTCGCACTGGGCGCCCCCGACCGCCAGGTGTCGTTCGCCGTCCCGACCGGGAACTTTGGCAATGTGTTCGCCGCCTATGTGGCGCGCCAGATGGGGTTGCCGATTCACAGCCTCATCATCGGCACCAACCGGAACAACGTGGTTGCCCGGTTTTTCGAAACCGGCCGGCTGTCGATCGACACGGTGGTGCCAACCATCACACCGGCGATGGACATCCAGGTGCCAAGCAATCTGGAGCGTCTCTTGTTCGACCTTCTCGGCCGGGACGGGGAGGCGATCCGAAGTCTGATGAGCGAATTCGCCGAGCACGGGCAGGTTGACATCGACCCGGTTGGGCTCCAACGGCTGCAAACCTTCATGACCGGATGGTGGTTCGACGAGCCGGCCATTCGCCAAACGCTGGCAGATGTGTTCGAGCAGACGTCGTTGCTCGTCGACCCGCATACGGCGATCGGCATTGCTGCAGCACGGTCGACGCAACGGAACCCAGACATCCCCGTGATCTGTGTGGGTACCGCCCACCCTGCCAAGTTCCCCGACGCGGTCGAATCGGCAACGGGGGTTCGCCCCCCGCTTCCGGGGCGCCTGGCGGACCTGTTCGAGCGGACGGAAACCGTGACCGTCCTTCCTCCTGATCGCCACACGCTCGAAGCTTTCGTTCGTGGGATTGCCGGCCTCGGAGACCGGTGAAGATGGGCGCCCGCCCGCCGGTCTATGCGACGGTATGACCCGGCGGAATCTTGATGCACTTGGAACATCTTCGAAGACGCCGTAGTATAGGGTCCGTACCTGAACACCCCGCCTCTACACGGCGTGGTGAGGCGCTCCCACACTCCGGCAGCGACGTCCGCGTCGTCTTGGATGTGGAGGCGTTGAACCCCCTCAGCTCCTGCACTCCCATTCAGACCAGGGAGGAACGCTCAGGGGTTGAGGGAATCCGAATGCTGCGGTACAGCTCGTCAGGTCGAGCCACCGGACGGAAAGGACCATATGACCAGCAGATCCGAACTCCAGGGGAAGCCCATCAACGACCTCCGTGAGATCGCTGCATCAGTCGGGATAGAGAGCAACGGGCTCCAGAAGGCCAAGCTCATCGAGGCAATCTTGAATTCGGTGGACTTCGTCGTCAGTGACGAGCCGGTGCCAATCGATCTGCCTTCGGCAGGTCCCGCCGTTGCGCCGGCTGCTGAAAATGAAGAGCAGGCTCCAGAAGGAGAAGCCCTGGATGGCGATGATGCCGCCGACGGCGACGACGCGGAGCAGGCGTACCCGACCGGCGGTGAAGAGCTCCAGCGGAGTGAATGGCAAGATCGGCCGCGCACCGACGAAGACGGGTTGAACCGCAACCGGCGGCGGCGTCGGCGCAGTGGTGGGAGCGGGCCACAGGAGCAAATCCCCGAAGGAGAGCTCGAGGAACGCCAGGGCATCCTGGACATTCTTCCTGAGGGCTACGGGTTCTTGCGTGTTACGGGCTATCTGCCGGGTGACAAAGACGTGTATGTCTCGGCCAGCCAGGTGCGGAAGTTTGGTTTGCGGAAAGGCGATCTGGTCAGCGGACCGATTCGCCCCCCGCGCACGCAGGAGAAGTTCCCCGCCCTCACCCGTATCGAAAGCATCAACGGGATGTCCGCCGAGGAGGGCAGAAGCCGACCTCGTTTTGAGAAGCTCACCCCGCTGTTCCCCGATATGCGGCTCCGGCTCGAGGTCGAAGGCGAGTCCAGCCAAGAGCTGGCCAGGATCATCGATCTCATTGCGCCGATCGGTAAGGGTCAGCGCGGGTTGATCGTTTCGCCTCCCAAAGCCGGCAAGACGACGGTGTTGAAGGAGATCGCCCACTCGATCACTGCCAACAACCCCGAATGCTATCTGATGGTGGTCCTCGTCGATGAGCGGCCCGAGGAAGTCACCGACATGCAACGCTCCGTCAAGGGCGAGGTGGTCTATTCGACGTTTGACCGCCCCGCGGAAGAGCACACCCAGGTCTCGGAGCTCGCGCTGGAGCGAGCCAAGCGTCTCGTTGAGATGGGTACCGACGTTGTGATCCTGCTGGATTCGATCACCCGGCTCGCCCGGGCCCACAACCTGGCGACTCCTGCCAGCGGCCGGATCCTGTCGGGTGGTGTCGACTCGACCGCCCTGTACCCACCGAAGCGGTTCTTCGGTGCGGCTCGTAACATCGAGGAAGGTGGCAGCCTCACCATCATGGGTACCGCCCTCGTTGAGACCGGCTCCCGAATGGACGAGGTGATCTTCGAGGAGTTCAAAGGCACCGGAAACATGGAGTTGCGTCTGGACCGGGGGCTGGCCGATCGCCGGATCTACCCGGCCGTCGATATCAGCCAGTCGGGAACAAGAAAAGAAGAGCTGCTGTTTGACACTTCGGAACTCGCCCAGGTGTGGAAGCTGAGGCGGGTACTGCTGGCCCTCGAACCGGGAGCAGCGCTCGAGTTGCTCATCGATCGGCTCAAGTCCTCCAAATCCAACGGGGAGTTCCTGGACGAGATCGCCAAGAGCACCGGGTAAGCGGCATACTGCCGAGCACGAAGGAGAAAGCAGTGAAAGCAGGAATCCATCCCGACTACATCGAGACCACCGTCGTGTGCTCGTGTGGTAACACCTTCAAGACCCGGTCGACTGAGGCCGAGCTACGTGTCGAGTTGTGCAACGAATGCCATCCCTTCTTCACCGGCAAGCAAAAGCTGGTCGACACCGGGGGCCGGGTCGAACGGTTCCAGAAGCGTTACGGCCGCAAGAGTTTCACCGGGGGGACCGGCACCGAGGCGTAGCAGGGCCGGGATACCTTCAGTGAGGGCACGCCGGCCGTTACCGGAAGCGAGGAGGAACGGGTGAGTCGCGCCCCTAATGCCAGTGTCGGCGGCCAAGCCGTCATCGAAGGTGTGATGATGCGCGCCCCGGCCGCCTGGGCGGTGGCGGTGCGCAGACCCGACGGAGTGATCGAAGCGGTCACGCACGAACTTCCCAGGTTGTCTTCACGGTCGCGCCTCGCTCGTATCCCTTTCGTTCGCGGCGTCATGGTGCTCGGCGAGTCGCTCACGCTGGGATTCCGTTCGCTTTCTTGGTCTGCTCAGAAGGCGGTCGGAGAAGACGAAGAGCCGTTGACCACTCGACAGATGGCGATTTCCATGACCATCGCCCTCGTCGCCTTTGCGGCGCTCTTCATTCTCTTGCCCCTCGGCGCGGCATCGCTTCTCGAACCGTACCTCGGTGGGTCGAAGTTCCTCTTCAATCTCGTCGACGGTGCGGTGCGGGCATTGCTGTTCGTGGGGTATGTCTGGGCGATCGGGCGGTCCAAGGAGATTCGCCGGGTGTTCCAATACCACGGCGCCGAGCACAAGACCATCCATGCCTACGAGGCCGGCGATCCGCTGTCAGTCGAACATATCCAGCAGTACCGCCCCGAGCATCCACGCTGCGGCACGAGCTTCTTGATGATCGTCGTCATCGGGTCCCTCATCGTGTTCACCCTCATCGGACGGCCTACCTGGCCGCTCCTCATCACCAGTCGGGTCGTGCTGATTCCCATCATCGCCGGTGTCGCCTATGAGGTCCTCAAATTTTCGGGGGCCCATGGAGGGGAGTTGATCGGTCGCATCCTGGCTGCGCCCGGCCTCTGGTTGCAGCGGCTGACTACCGGCGAACCAGACGACGACCAGGTGGAGGTTGCCGTTGCAAGCTTGCTGGCCGCACTCGAACCGGATGCGGTCGACGAGGTGAAAGGACGCGGGCCGGTCAATCCGGCCGCTCTGGCTGCGTTGGCGGGATTGACAGGCCAATGATGGACCCGGGCTTCCAAGAGCGCCTCGAGGAGATAGAGGCCGCCTTTGAGGAGACCGAACGGCGGCTGTCCGAGCCGGATGTTCTGGTCGATCAGGTCCGCTACACGGAGCTGACCAAGCGTCATGCCGAGCTGCGCCCGGTGGTCGAGGGTTTCCACGCTCACCAGGGCGCGTTGCAGGAAGCCCGTGAAGCCGAAGATCTGGCCGGGGTCGAAGCCGACCCGAACATGGCTAACGATCTCCGGGCGATGGCCCACGAACGACGACAGGAAGCTCAACGCATCGAGGGCGACCTGCGACGGAGCCTCGTACCGAAGGACCCGAACGACGACAGGGATGTGATCGTCGAAATCCGGTCGGCGGCCGGTGGTGACGAGGCTGCCATCTGGGCGGGCGATCTCCTCGAGATGTACCGGGCCTTTGCCGACCAGCACGGATTCAAGACGGAGATCCTCGACTCGTCGCCGTCGGAAACCGGCGGCGTGAAAGAGGTCATCTTCTCCGTCAAGGGCCAGGGCGCCTACTCGCAGATGAAGTACGAGGCCGGCGTGCATCGGGTGCAACGAGTCCCCAAGACCGAATCGCAGGGCCGGATCCATACCTCGACCAGCACTGTGGCGGTGCTGCCGGAGGCCGAGGAAGTCGAGATCGAACTGGACGTCAACGACGTGCGGGTCGACGTGTTCCGGTCGAGCGGACCGGGCGGCCAGTCGGTCAACACCACCGATTCCGCCGTCCGCCTGACCCACGAACCGACCGGATTGGTGGTCAGCTGCCAGGACGAGAAATCCCAGTTGCAGAACAAGGAGAAGGCCTTTCGTATCTTGCGCGCCCGCCTCTACCGGATGCAGCTGGAGGAGCACCTTGGCGAGATCGCCGACGCCCGGCGATCGCAAGTCGGTAAGGGCGACCGATCCGAGAAGATCCGCACCTACAACTTCAAAGAGAATCGGGTCACCGATCACCGTATCGGGATGACGATCAAACAGCTTCCCGAGATCCTGGCCGGAGATCTGGGCGCCTTCATCGATGCTTTGACGGCTGAGGAAGAATCCCGGAAGCTGCTCGAGGGGAGGTGAGCGGGCCGGTTGGCCTACCCAACCTTGCCGCCGCCCACCCTGTCTGCAACGAAACAGTCGGTCCGGTAGGCGACCTGCAGCGCCTGGCGTTCCCTCGTGTCGGGGTGCGTAGCCAGAATCTGGCGGACCTCCCGCAAAACGGCCTGTCGGGCGCCCTCCGCCAGCACCGCCATGTGGCTCACCGAGGCGAGTCGTGCGATCAGAAGATCCGGGGTGATCACATGATCGAGGACGAACCGTTCCGAGCGGAACGGCGAGAATCCGGGTAACTGCCGCCCGGCCTCGCTGATGGCCTCGTGATTCCTCCACGGGGCGTGCTTTTCGACCCGATCCATGATTGACCAGACCGCATCCACCCATGGAACGCCGCGATCCCGAGCGTTCCAGACGATGCCGAGCCGGCCGCCGGGGCGGATGACCCTGGCCAGTTCGGCATGAGTTGGCGGCGTGTCGATCCAATGAAACGCCTGGGCGATCGTCAAGGCGTCGACCGAGCCCGATCGAAGGGGCAGGGCTTCGGCTTCCCCGCCCACGGCCAGCGACCCCGGCGAGGTGTTGGCAAGAAGCGCTCGCATGGCTTCGATCGGCTCAACGGCAATGACCGTGGCCCGCGAATCCATCAGCATGCGGGTGAGTTTGCCCGTTCCGGCGGCCAGGTCTACCACCCTGCTGCCGGGACCGATCCGCAACTGGTCGATCAACCACGCCACAGCCTTGTCCGGATAGCCGGGGCGGGCTTCCTCATAAAGCTCGGCCGTGGAACCAAAGCCGGTCAGGGCGACACGATGAACGGGCACGAGCCCATCATCGCAGGAACCGGAAAACACCGGGAGCCTGCCAAGATGTCTCCATGACCGACATCCGCCGGCTCCTGAATGAGCCGGGTATTCCGCCCCATGAGGCGGAACGCCTGCTGGCCGTCGCCACGGGTTGGTCGCGTCGTGGACTCCGCGCCGAGGGCGAGGTCGGAGTTGAGGAGGCGCAACGCTACTTGGACCTGGTTGGGCGGCGCCTCGCCGGTGTTCCCCTTCAGCACCTCGAAGGGACGGTCCAGTTCGGCCCCATCGAGTTGCGCACCGACCGTCGTGCTCTGGTGCCCCGGCCGGAGACCGAACGCCTCTGGGAAGAGGGTGTTGCCGCTCTCGGCGAAGCGGGTCCCGGCACGGTGATCGTCGACCTCTGCACCGGGAGCGGAAATCTCGCGCTGGCGTTCCAGCACCAGTTCCCGCAAGCGCGGGTAGTGGCAACCGACCTGTCGTCCGACGCCCTGGCCCTCGCCGAAGAGAACGCCGACGCTCTCGGGCTCGGCGTGACCTTCCTCAAGGGAGATCTGTTCGAGGCCTTGCCCGTCGAGCTGTATGAGCGAGTCGATCTGTTGGTCACTAATCCGCCCTACGTGGCCGAGTCGGAGTTCGACCGACTCCCCGTGGATGTGCGCGATCACGACCCGCGCCAAGCCTTGGTTGCGGGACCGCGCGGTGACGAGATGCTGGTGCGGATCGCCGACGAGGCGTATTGGTGGATGGGCACCGGGGGATGGCTGTTCTGTGAGATCGGTGAAACTCAGTCGGAGCGGGCTCTCGACCTGTTTGGTTCGTATCTCGACGTCGAGGTGCGGCCGGACCTCACCGGGCGTCCTCGCATCCTGGTGGGCCGCAAAGGCGGGCGCTGCTGCGTCTAGACCGACCGGGTTGCAGAAGTCGGTTGCGTGGGGGAACCTGCCCGGATGCATCTCGAAGAAGCCATTGCCGCCATACGTCGTGGTGAGATCGTTGGCGTGCCGACCGACACCGTCTACGGGCTGGCGGTCGATCCCCTCCAGGCTGGTGCGGTGCAGGCTCTCTTCGACCTGAAAGGACGGCCCCGCAACAAGCCGATCGGCTTGCTGGGCGACACCCTGGATGATTTCCGGCCGCTTGTCGAAGTGACTCCGGTTGTCGAGGAACTGGTGGCCGGCCATTGGCCCGGACCGCTGACGCTCGTCGCCAGAAGCCTGGTGGACCTTCCGGAATGGGTGGGGGACCACCAGCGCCACACCGTGGCGATCCGGGTGCCCGACCATGCCTACGCCAGGCGGTTGCTCTCTCTGGTCGGACCCCTGGCGGTGACCAGCGCCAACCCGAGTGGCCTGCAGCCTGCCATTTCCCGGGCGGCGGCCGTGGCTTACTTCGAAGACGCGGTGGCGGTCTTCCTTGCGGGCCCTTGCCATGGCGGCACGTCCTCGACCGTGGTCGACGTAACGGTCGAACCTCCAAAGGTGCTCAGACGAGGCCCCATCGAGCTGTGATCAGCCGAGGGTTGAACAGTGAGGGAGGTGAGAGGTGGTGGTCTGAGGTGGGAGATTGGAGGGCTCAGCTCGAACTTCCCGCTGCTGATTCTGTCGGCAGGCCTTGCCGCTACTCTTCTGGGGCTGGTACCGCATGAAAAGGCTGACACCATGATTGACCCACGTTCGCTCGAGGAGGTCGACCCGCAAGTCGCAGACCTCATCCGCGCTGATACTGCCCGTCAGAACTCGCATATCCACCTGATCGCATCAGAGAACTTCGTTTCCCGGGCCGTGATGGAAGCGTCCGGATCGGTGTTCACCAACAAGTACGCCGAGGGTTACCCGGGACGCCGTTACTACGAGGGCTGTGAGGTCGTCGACCAGGTCGAAGATCTGGCCAGGGAGCGGGCCAAGGCTCTCTTCGGGGCCGAGCACGCCAACGTCCAGCCGCACAGCGGAGCCCAGGCCAACATGGCCGCCTATTTCGCCTTCCTCGAACCGGGTGACAAGGTGCTGGGCATGCGGCTCGACCAGGGCGGTCACCTCACGCACGGGTCGCCTGTCAACGCCTCCGGAGAGCTGTACGAGTTCATCGCCTACGGCGTCGATCCCGCCACCGAGCTGATTGACATGGACGAGGTGCGGCGCCTGGCGCTCCAGCATCTGCCGAAGATCGTCCTGGCCGGCTACACCGCCTACTCGAGGGTGCTTGATTACGAAGCCTTCCGGTCTATTGCCGATGAGATCGGTGCGCTACTCATGGTCGATGCGGCTCATTTCATCGGGCTGGTGGCCGGCGGCGCCTATCCGAACCCGGTTCCGTACGCCGATTTCGTCACCGCAACGACCCACAAGGCCCTGCGCGGTCCCCGCGGCGGTCTGATCCTGTCCCGCCAGGAGCACGCCAAGACGATCGACAAGGCGGTCTTCCCCGGCATGCAGGGCGGAGGGATCTTCAGTCAGGTTGCCGCCAAGGCCGTGTGTTTTCTGGAAGCGTCCACGCCGGAGTATCGGGAGTACGCCAACCAGATCGTCGCCAATGCCCGGGCGATGGTGGCCCGCTCGATAGCCGAAGGCGTGCGAGTGGTTGGTGGCGGTACCGACAACCACATGTTCCTGGCCGATATGCGCAGCATCGATGAGGAGTTGACCGGAAAACAAGCAGCCAGGCTGCTCGACTCGGTCGGCATCACCTGCAACTTCAACACCGTGCCCTTTGATCCGCGCAAGCCATTTGTCGGCAGCGGGATCAGGATCGGTACGCCGGCCATGACCACCCAGGGGATGAAGGAAGCGGAAGCCGACGAGACCGCCGGACTGATGGCCGAGGTGCTCCGCCATCGCCAGGATGCCCCCGTCCTCGAGGAGTTGGCCGGCAGGATCCGCAAGCTGGCGAGCGCCTTCCCTGCATATCCGGAAGGGTTCCCTGGACATGTGTGAGGCCTTATCTCCCCCTGCCGGCCGGGGGGAGTTTCCCACCAGCACCAGGGCGTGGAGGGCTGAACCCGCTTGCGAGGTGGACAGAGCGAGTCGGCTCTCTCGGCGGGCACGCATCGGCTTCCCGCTTTCTCTACGGCAACCCGGAGGGGATGAGAGGACCGGAATACCTCACTTATCGCACAGGTTGAGTGTCTTGTGAAACGATTCACAAGGTCGCTGATGGGAAGATCGTGAGGCTGCAGGCAGCCGGCGGCGACCACGTGGTCCGTGGTGCGGTGTACGTGGTACGCCGGCGAGCGGAGCTCGTCAGTGCCGAATAGGGAAACCCCCCACAGGATCGTCACCGGCGCCATCAGCGATGGGTGGGTCGAAGGCAGCAGCTTCCTCGGCTCCATTCTGGCCGGATGGCTGCTCGGATGGCTGCTCGATCGCTGGCTCGATACCGACCCGTGGTTCATCGTGCTCGGCATCATCGCCGGGTCCATCAATGGCTTCTACCGGATGTGGATCGACGCCACCAAGGACGACGATGTTCGAACGAAGTGACGCGGAAGACTTTGTTGCCCAACAGCGGCCCGTCGAACTCGACCTGGCCAAGAGCACCGTGCGCCGTGCGGTGGTGGTTGGACCCATCCTCGTGGCCATCGCCTGGCTCATCCGGGGCTGGGACGGCGCCTGGTCGGCGGCCCTCGGCGTAGCCATCGTGGTCGGCTACTACCTCATCTCCGGTACGTTCCTGGCAATGGCGGCGAGGATCTCATTCGCTGCCTACTATGCCGGCGCACTGCTCGGTTTCATCGTTCGATTGGGCCTGATCGCGGCGACGATGTATCTTCTCGCCAACATCTTGCCGGTCGACCGTGTGGTATTGGGAGTATCGGTCGTTGTGGCCTATGTTGCATTGTTGATTTTGGAAGTGAAAGCACTCGCGGGTAAGCGACGGGGAGACCATGTTTGAGCAACTGATACTGGCCAGTGAATGCGACCTGGCCAACGAGGTGATCTGCGCTCCTGCCGATGTCAAAGAACTCTTCGAGCTCCCCACCGTCTTCCACATCGGCGAACTCGCCATCTCCCGCACGATCATCCTCACTTTCCTGGCCGCCTTCATCGTCGTTGCCCTGCTCTATTTCGGGCTTCGCAAGGGAAGCGTGATCCCTACCAAGTTCCAGGCGGTGATCGAGAGCCTCGTCCAGTTCGTGCGAAAGGATGTGGCGGAAACGATCATCGGGCCGGAGGGCGCCAAATACGCCCCCTATCTGACCGCCATGTTCCTGTTCCTGCTGGTCGGCAACCTCTTCGAGATCACCCCGCTGATCAACTTCCCGATCACCGCCCGCATGGCGATACCGGCCTTCCTGGCCCTG
The DNA here is from genome assembly GCA_035282865.1 of Acidimicrobiia bacterium. Lineage (GTDB taxonomy): Bacteria > Actinomycetota > Acidimicrobiia > Spongiisociales > UBA4744 > UBA4744. The sequence goes on from DATEVB010000001.1 coordinate 20,873, forward strand.
GTCACCTATGTGATCTTCGTATTTCTCGGCTTCTCCAGGAACGGGATCCGCTACCTCACCGACATAGTCTGGCCGAAGGCGGTGCCTGTGGGGCTGCGGTGGTTGGTCGGAATCATCGAGCTGTTCTCGACCTTCATCCTGCGTCCCCTCACGCTGGCGGTCCGGCTCTTCGCCAACCTGGTGGCCGGCCACCTCATGCTGACCCTGCTGCTCGGTTCGGGCGTCATCTTCATCTGGAACTTCGCCGATGCGGGCGCCAAGAGTGTGGTCGGCGTGGCCTGGTTCGCGTTCGGTTTGATTATCTTCGTCTTCGAGATCGTCGTGGCCGTCCTGCAGGCCTATATCTTCACGCTGCTATCCGCCGTCTACATCCAGTCTTCGGTTCACCCAGAGCACTGACCAAGGAGGAGAAGGGAAATGGAAGGATCAATTGAGGTCCTCAAAGGAGGGCTTGCCCTGATGGGTTACGGCCTGGCCGCCATCGGACCGGGCATCGGCATCGGCATTGTGGTTGGCAACGCCATCACCGCCATGGCACGTCAGCCGGAGATGGCCGGTCCGGTGCGTACCACCATGTTCCTGGGCATCGCGTTCACCGAGGCGCTGGCCCTCATCGGCTTCGTGCTCTTCTTCATCGCCTAGGAGGTCACCGTGTTGTACGTAATGTCCACGGTGCTGATCCTGGCTCAAGAGGAAGGCGACAACATCGGTCTCGTGCTGCCGGACTCGTACGAGCTGGCCGCCGGCATCATCGCCTTCACGATCGTCTTCGTCTTCGTGCGGAAGTGGGCGTTCCCGGCCATCAACCGGTCGTTGGAGAACCGCCAGCAGGCCATCAGTGGCCAGCTGAAGGAAGCTGAGGCCGTAAAACTCGAGGCTCAGAGCCTGCTGGACGATTATCGCGCTCAACTAGCTACCGCAAAGGGCGAAGCCAACCGAATTGTCGAAGAAGCGCGTGCCCAAGGTGACGCCGTTCGAGCCGACCTGGCAGCCAGGGCGGAGGCTGAGGCAAGCCAGATCGTCTCCAAAGCCCGCGCAGATGCGACGAATGAAAAGGCTCGCGCTCTCCAAGAAGCTCGCCAGGAGGTAGCCGACCTCTCGATCGATCTCGCCGAGAAGGTGGTTGGAGAAAACCTCGACCGCGCCGCGCAGCACAGCCTCATCGAGCGCTACCTCGCCGATTTGGAGAGGATGGCGTAGTCGATGACAGATCGCGTCAAAGGGTATGCGGCCGGGCTCTTCGAGATCGCGCGCGCCGAGGACCAGCTGGACCGAGTCCAGACCGAGCTACTCCAGATCGCCGGTGCCCTTCGGTCCTCCGACGAGCTGCGCGATTCGCTGAGCAACCCGCAGCTGCCCACCGACCGCAAGAATGCCATTGTCGACGGCTTGCTCGGGTCGCGCGCCTCTGATCTCACCGTTGCGTTCGTCAACTTCGTTGTCGGATTGGGCCGGGCCTCCTCCTTGCCCGACATAGTCGATGAGCTGGCCGAGACTGCTGCTTCCTCCGTCAACCGTGAAGTGGCCGAAATCCGCACCGCCGTTGATCTGGATGCGGCAACGATAGAGCGATTGGTGGCGGCCCTGGAGCGCAAGACCGGCAAACAACTCGTACCAAAAGTAATCGTGGACCCCTCCGTCATCGGCGGCATCGTCGCCCGGGTCGGGGATATCGTCATCGACGGCTCGGTGCAGAAGCGGCTGGCCGGTCTGCGCGAAGTGTTGAAGACCCGATAAGAAGTGGCAGGAGATTCGATGTCAGAGATGACCATCAATCCGGAAGACATCACCGCAGTTCTCAGGCAGAGCCTCGAGGGCTGGCAACCGTCGGTCGAAGCCGAAACGGTCGGCTACGTGGCCGCGAGCGCCGACGGAGTAGCGCGCGTCAGGGGTCTGCCGAATGCCATGGCCTCCGAGCTTCTCGAGTTTCCTGGAGGCTTGCAGGGGGTTGCTCTCAACATCGACGAGGACGATCTCGGTGTGGTCTTTCTGGGTGAGGCGAATCACATCGAGGAGGGCGATCCGGTCAAGCAGACCCACAAGGTCTTGTCGGTTCCGGTTGGAGATGCGTTGCTCGGGCGAGTGGTCGACCCGCTGGGCAATCCACTCGACGGCAAGGGGCCGGTCAACGCCACCGAGTCCCGGCTGCTGGAGGTCCAGGCTCCTTCTGTTGTGCAACGTCAGCCGGTGAAGGAACCCCTGCAGACAGGTATCAAGGCTATCGACTCGATGATTCCGATCGGGCGCGGGCAGCGCGAGCTCATCATCGGCGACCGGCAGACCGGGAAGACGGCCATAGCTGTCGACACCATCATCAACCAGAAGGGGCTGGACGTTAAGTGCGTCTACGTGGCCATCGGCCAGAAGGCGTCCACGGTCGCCGAGGTAGTGGATGTCCTCACCACCCGCGGCGCCATGGAGTACACGGTGGTGGTCCATGCTTCCGCCTCGGCGCCCGCCGCGCTGCAGATGTACGCCCCCTACTCGGGTTCGGCAGTAGGCCAGTACTGGATGTACAACGGCCAACACGCGCTGGTCATCTTCGACGACCTTTCCAAGCAGGCGGTCGCCTATCGCGAGATATCGCTGCTGCTCCGCCGCCCGCCGGGCCGGGAAGCATATCCGGGCGACGTGTTCTACCTCCACTCCCGGTTGCTCGAGCGATGCGCCAAGCTCAGCGACGAGCTAGGTGGGGGATCACTCACCGGATTGCCAATCATCGAGACGAAGGCCGGTGATGTCTCCGCCTACATCCCCACCAACGTCATCTCGATCACCGACGGCCAGATCTTCCTCGAGTCCGATCTGTTCTATTCGGGCATCCGTCCGGCGATCAACGCGGGTATCTCTGTCTCGCGGGTGGGCGGTAACGCTCAGATCAAGGCAATGAAGAAGGTGGCAGGTCCATTGCGCCTCAACCTCGCCCAATTCCGCGAACTGGAAGCCTTCGCGGAGTTCGGTTCCGAGCTGGACGCCGCTTCCCTCGCCCAGCTCGAACGAGGCCGGCGGGTCGTTGAGGTGCTCAAGCAAGACCAGTTCTCGCCGGTCAACGTTGGAGAGCAGGTCGTGGCCATTTTCGCCGTCACGGAGGGCCATATGGATTCGGTACCGATCGGAGAGATCGAGGACTTCGAGGCGGGCTTGCTCGACTTCGTCCGCACTCGCCATCCCGAGTTCCTCGATCGGATCGCTTCGACCGGTGAGCTGCCGGACGAGGAAGCGCTGGTGGCAGCGATCTCGGGTTTCAAGGAAATCTTCGAGGGGTAGGTACCAATGGCCAGCGCCGAGCTTCGAGATACCAGGCGGCGGATCAAATCGGTCCAATCGACGATGAAGATCACGCGGGCGATGGAGCTGATTGCCGCCTCGCGTATACCCAAAGCGGTCGCCCGGGTGGGGGCTTCCAAGCCCTACTCCGCCAAGCTGGTCGATGTCATCCGCAACGTGGCCGGAGCCTCCGGCGGTACCTCCCACATGCTCCTGGACCAACGGGTAGTCGGGCACGCCGGAGTGCTGGTAGTCGCCTCCGACCGTGGATTGGCCGGAGCGTATGCCACGACGATCATCCGCGAGGCCGAGCGGCGCATCGTGGCTCTCGAGCGGGCCGGAACGCCTACCCGTCTGTTCGTGGTCGGCAAAAAGGCCCAGACGTACTTCCAATACCGCAAGTACCAGGTTGCGCGGTCCTTTCTGGGCGTCACCGACGCGCCCGGCTATGTTGACGCCCGGGCGATCGCCAATACCCTGATGGAAGCGTACGCCAGCGAAACCGTTGACTCGGTGGACGCCTACTACACCCGCTTTCAGTCGGCTCTGACCCAGGTGCCCACCCAGTTTCAGTTACTGCCGATCGCGCCACCGTCTGCCGGTGAGGCACGCACCACAGTCGATTACTCTTACGAACCCTCCCCGGATCAGATCCTCGATCGACTGCTGCCCCGCTACATCGAGTCGACGGTATTCAGTATGTTGCTCGAGGCGTCCGCCTCGGAGCATTCGGCGCGCCGGCGGGCCATGAAGGCAGCCACCGAGAACGCTGAGGAGTTGATCCGCGTCCTTACCCGTATCGCCAACCGGGCCCGGCAGGGTGAGATAACTACCGAGATTTCCGAGATCGTCGGCGGCGCCGAAGCGCTTGCCCAACAGAAGTCATGAAGGAGAAGGTCGCGTGGCAGAAATCAAGAGCGTAGGACGTATCACGAAGGTAGCCGGACCGGTGGTCGATGTTGAATTCCCACCCGACGGGCTTCCGGAGATCCTGTACGCCTTGGAGGTCGATCTCACCGTCGCCGGTGAAACCCGGACCGTGATCGCAGAGACCGCCCAGCACCTCGGTGGCAACCGGGTGCGGGCGGTGGCGATGGCCCCTACCGACGGCCTGGTTCGAGGGGCCGAGGTTCGCAATACCGGCGGGCCGATCTCCGTCCCGGTTGGCAACCGGACCCTGGGCCACATCTTCAACGTCTGGGGAGCGCCGCTCGACGTGAGTCCCGACCAGATCGAGGACGGGGAGAGCTGGCCGATCCACCGCCAGCCCCCACGCTTCGAGGATGTCGAGCCGCAACGGGTGGTTTTCGAAACCGGCATCAAGGTGCTCGACCTGCTCTGCCCGTACCTCCAAGGCGGCAAGATCGGGTTGTTCGGCGGCGCCGGGGTGGGTAAGACGGTAGTGATCCAGGAGATGATCAACCGGGTGGCCACCCAGCACGGTGGCGTGTCCGTGTTTGCGGGAGTCGGCGAACGGACTCGCGAGGGCAACGACCTCTTTCTGGAGATGAAGGAATCGGGAGTCATCGACAAGGCGGCCCTGGTGTTCGGTCAGATGGACGAGCCTCCGGGGGTCCGGTTGCGTGTGGCACTGTCGGCTCTAACCATGGCCGAGTATTTCCGGGATGTGCAGAACCAGGACGTGCTGTTGTTCATCGACAACATCTTCCGGTTTACCCAGGCCGGTTCGGAAGTGTCGACATTGTTGGGGCGGATGCCGTCGGCGGTCGGGTACCAGCCGACCCTGGCCGGTGAGATGGGTGTCCTCCAGGAGCGGATTACGTCGCTGAAAGGCCGGTCGATCACCTCCTTGCAGGCTATCTTCGTGCCTGCCGACGACATCACCGACCCGGCGCCCCATACCGCCTTCGCTCATCTCGACGCCACTACCGTGTTAAGCCGTCCACTCACCGCGCTCGGTATCTACCCGGCGGTGGACCCGCTCGACTCGAATAGCCGGGCGCTGGATCCGCTGGTCGTCGGCGAGGAGCACTACGACGTGGCCACCAACGTCCAGCGGGTGCTCCAGCGGTACAAGGACCTGCAAGACATCATCGCCATTCTCGGCATCGACGAATTGTCCGAAGAGGACAAACTGATGGTCAGTCGCGCCCGGAGGATCCAGCGGTTCCTGGCGCAGCCGATGTTTGTGGCCGAGCAATTCACCGGCCAGGCCGGCATCTACACCCCGATCGCAGAGACCATCCGTTCGTTCAAGATGGTGCTCGACGGCGAGATGGACCAGTACCCCGAGCAAGCCTTCTACATGGTCGGCGGCGCGGAAGACGTGATAGCCAAAGCGAAAGCCATGCAAACGGTGGGTGTCTAGGTGGGCTTCCAGGTCGACATCGTCGCTCCTGAAGCGGTGGTGTGGTCTGGCGAGGCCGACTTCGTGGTTGCCCGAACCACCGAAGGCGAGATTGGCATCCTGACCGGTCACGAACCGTTGATGGCTGCCCTGGCAACCGGGGTGGTCGTGGTCGTGAGCGGCCAAGAGAAGGTAACCATCGGTACTCACGGTGGGTTCCTGCAGGTGCTCAACAACCAGGTCACCCTCCTCACCGACCGGGCCGAGATCTCGGAAGGAGACCGGGCCGATGCCCTGCGGGTTGCGCACGGGTTGCGAGAGCAGGAAGAGGCGGCGCAGGAAGGCTGAGAGTTCGCCGTTCGTAGCTCGTTCGTAGCCGGCGATAAATGGTATGCCACCGCTAACTGCTAACTGCCGGAACCCCCTCCATCCCAATTGGCAGGGTAGACTCGAGGCCATAGACGACGCCTGTTCGAGGTTCGAATGTCTGCGGCGTCGGGTTCTTTTCAAGGAGGTCATCTGCTCATGCTCAAGAAGCAGTGGGGCCTGATGGTCGGCCTCGTTCTCGTCTTCGCACTCATTGCTGTCGCGTGTGGCGGCGGTGACGTGGCGGATGAGACAACGACCACCCAAGCCACGACTACGACCACGGAAGCTACAACCACAACCACCGAAGCAACGACGACGACGGAGGCGGGTGAGGAAACCACCACGACGACCATGGCGGTGCGCGCCGACGCCGACCTGGTGATCTGGGCCGACGACACGCGGGCGCCGGCTATTCGTCCCTTCGCCGAGCAGTTCGCTGCCGACAATGGAATCACCGTTGCCGTCCAGGAACTTGGCTTTGGTGATATCCGGGATCGTTTGATCACCGCCGGTCCCGCCGGCGAAGGCCCGGACGTCATCATCGGCGCCCACGACTGGCTCGGCCAACTGGTCGCCGCCGGTGCGGTGGCGCCCATCGATGTCTCAGGTGTTGCGGATCAATACTCTGAGGCGGCGATCTCTGCCTTCAACTACGGCGGCGATATCTACGGCCTTCCCTACGCGGTTGAGAACATCGCGCTGGTCCGTAACACCGACCTGGTGCCGGAAGCGCCGGCCACGTTCGAGGATCTGGTCGACATCGCTCTCCAGCTCCAGAGTGAAGGTACGGTCGACACCCCGCTGGCTCTGCAGGAGCAAGGCAATGGCGACCCGTACCACAACTACCCGATCGTGACCGCCCTGGGTGGGTATGTGTTCGGTACGAACGCCGACGGCAGCTACAACGCCGAGGACCTCGGCATCGACAGCCCCGGCGGCCTGGCCGCCGCCGAGTACTTCTCCGAACTGTCCGACATGGGTGTCGTCAACATCGACGTCACCTACGACGTTATGACCGACAAATTCGGGTCCGGTCAGGCGCCCTTTGCCATCACCGGCCCGTGGGCGCTGGCCAGCTTCGGGGATGTGAACTACGTCGTTGAGCCGATTCCACCCGTCAAAGGTGGCACGCCGCAGCCGTTCATCGGCGTGCAGGGCTTCATGATCTCGGCCTTTGCCGAGAATCCGCTCTTCGCCCAGACCTTCGTCATCGACTTCATGTCGACCGAGGAGGCTCAGCTCGCCTTGTTCGAGGCCGGGGGCCGGCCGCCGGCTCACACCGCGGCCTTCGAGGAGGTGGCGGCCGGAGATCCCGATATCGCCGGGTTCGGGCTCGCCGGTCAGGACGGTTACCCGATGCCGGCCATCCCCGAGATGGGATCGGTCTGGCAGGCCTGGACCGACGCCTACCAGCTG
>DATEVB010000002.1:0-2402 GCA_035282865.1 Acidimicrobiia bacterium
TAGATGCGCCCGGCCCGCGCTAGATCCTTGAGACGATGCTCTCCTAGATCGACCAGGCTGGTCCCGTCCGCCATTGAATCTTGGATGAGGCCGGCGGTGGACTCCGAGATGAGGACCTGGCCGCCGTGGGTGGCATCGAGCAGACGGGCGGCCCGGTTGACCGCCGGGCCAAAGTAATCGCCGTTGCGTTCTTCGGCTTCCCCCGTATGGATTGCCATCCGGGCTTTGAGGTTGGCTCCCGAACTCCACACCTGATCGGCAAGGGCAATCTGGGCGGTGAGAGCGGCCGCCACGGCCCGGGAAGGCGCGCCGAACACAGCCAGCACACCGTCGCCGGTGTGCTTGAACAGATGCCCGCCCCGTTCATCGATGATCCGGGTGAGGAGTTGATCATGGCGGGCCAGGTCGGTCTTCATGGCTTCCGGTGTTTGCTCCCACATCCGGGTGGAACCTTCGAGGTCGGTGAACAGGAAGGTCACGACGCCGGTGGCTGGTTCGGTCATGGGGGTGATCCTCTCGAGTCAGGATCGACGCTACTCACCGGTTGGAGGATTGTGAACGGATTCATGCGCCAGTCCACCTGCATCGATGCTCTCCCGGGATGCTCGCCCTGGAGGCTTGCGGATATCTTTTCGCGAACCGCCCTGGCCGGGACAGCCGCGAATCAGGCTCGGCCGGCTAAGTGGCCGGCTGAGCTTTCGTGGTCGCTTTGGCGGGCTGCTCGAGTTGACCGGAGCCGGGCACAGACACAGATACCCGGTAAGGTGTGCTGTGGGAGACATTCATGTTCGGACGGATCAGCGGCCTCGAAATCATCATCATCCTGGTGATCCTGGTGGTGTTCTTCGGAGCAAGCAAGCTCCCCGATCTCGCCCGGTCACTAGGTGAGTCGGCCAGGGAATTCCGCAAGAGCATCGCAAAGGACGACGAGGAAGAGCCACCCGGCGATACTCGAGAACCCTGAGCCGGCGCACGGCCACCGGGTCCTGCTTTGCACTGACCGACCGTCGCCTCTTCGCCGTCCCAACCGACGGCCCGCCCAAGGCCTGACGATCTCGACAGCCGGAAGAGTCTCGATGAGCTGGGCCGCGCGGGGTGGGTATTCGGCGACGAGTGACTCGAGGCGGCCGGGGCCGGTCACTCCTCCGCCGGGACGGTTTGGACCTGCCCAGCGCCCGCGGCCCGTTCTTGGTGGGCAGCTCACCCAGAGCGTAGGGGTGTGCAATACGAGGTAGAGGGGGTTTATCCGATCTGCAACGGGACGGGAAGGAGGGGAGTAGTGTCGAAGACGATGAGTATTTCCCCGAAGGGCGGGGGTAGTTGATGGGAGGCTTTATGAAGCGCGGGATGACCCTTTTAGTAGTTGTGTCCATGCTGGTCGCCGCTATGGCGGCACCGGCCGTAGCCAGCAAGGCACCTGCCTCGGGCGCCGATCCCGAGGAAGGCCACAAGGTCACGATTTGTCATGCGACCAGATCGCTGACAAACCCCTATGTCGAGGTCACTATTGATGTCGCGGCGTGGAACAATCCCACCGATCCGAAACATCACGGGGACAACCACACGAGAACCAAGCATGGGATCACCTGGAAGGATTACCTCCTGGAGGAGGGTCAGGAGTGTTCCCTCGACCGACCGCCACTGTCGTGTGAATTGGCGGATTTCGTAGTCGAATTCAGTGATGACAAGCTGGTGAGCACGACGAGTTCGCAAGTGAGACTCTCTGAGACGGTGACGGGACTGACTATTCCGGCCGGGACATACAGTCTTCTGCTGGGTTCGCGCGACATCAGGCAACGCTTTCTCGTGCAGAACAACGAGCAGTGGCGAGCGGTGTTCAGCGATGGCTCAACTTCGCTCTATACGGCCGATTTGCCGGATGGCCCTGCCAACCCCTCATTGGAGACCTTTGGCGGCGTTGTGACTCTTACGGAGCTGGTCACCTCGGTCACTGCCGAACACTGGGACGTGGCGAACGTTTCATCCTCGCCGGACAGCGTTATTCCCGACTACGTCTGTCTCACGCGAGGCGGCGGTGCAGAATTGTAGCCAGGAGCTGCCAGCCAGCAGGAAGGTCCAACTTGTCCCCCGGATCTGCTCGATCCGCCCACATCATCCACGGAGCAGGAAGCATGTCGAGGTGCGGTGGGTGGATTGATGGGGTCGCAGCACCAGGTCTATGCAGCACCATCGATAGGCGGGCTGTCGAGGAACCGTCCTCCGGGCCGGGTCAGGCGCAGGGTCCCGTCATAGTCCCTGTTCGAGTCCCCAGGTCGCTACCGGCATCGGTGCGGCTGTCCCGATTCCGAGTTGAACGGGATGGAGCCCGCCCATCTCACCGGCCGGATCGGTCGCAGTGGGTTTGTCGTTCGGCTCAGAAGCGGTGGTGTCCTGGTGGGCGA
>DATEVB010000003.1:0-13917 GCA_035282865.1 Acidimicrobiia bacterium
CAGCTACAGCTTCGCTGAGGTCGGCCGGTTGATTGATATCCCAATCCGCCGCAATCGGTTGGCGGGAATCGGCTTCGTCTCGGCGATTCTCAATCATCTCGTGCAAAGCGGTGGCGTGGCGGGATACGGGGTTCGCTACGCTTTGATGCAGAGGGAGAAGGTTCCGCTCAACGATGTGCTGGCGGCCTCGATCCTGCACTTCTACCTGACCAGTCTGGCGATGCAGGCCATTTTGCCGCTGGGTCTCATCTACCTGCTCTCGAACGCCAACCTGAGCCGCACGGCGTCGATTGCGTTCAAAGTAGTGACCCTCGTGCTGATCCTGGCCTTCATCGGGGAATCGCTGCTCATCTTCCGATCACGGACTCGCCGGACCGTGCTGGGCGGGATCGGACGGATGGCACATCGCATCTTCCGCAAGGACCTGGAGCAGGTACTGGCGGACTTCGACGCAGCCCTGGCTCGCGGCGTCACCGGGATGGGCCAACAGCCGCTTTCGGCCGTCCGGATTGGAGTCCTGGTCATCGTCGACTGGTTTGGCAGCGCCCTGGCCCTCGGATTCTGTTTCGAAGCCCTGGGATCCCCGCTGGCACCAGGGGCGCTGTTCACGGGATTCGTGATCGGCATGATGGCGGGTGTCCTGTCTGCCCTGCCGGCCGGGATCGGCATACAAGACGGATCCATGGCAGCAGTCTTCACGCTGCTCGGAGTAGGTTTTGAAAAGGCGGTCCTGGCGGCGTTGCTGTTTCGAGGCGTTTTCTATCTCGTTCCCTACTTCGTCAGCCTGGGCTTCTACTGGCGATTGACGCCGCGGACGGCGCCGGCACGAGAACCTAATCCCTAGCGGGGCCCACTCAATGCGCATCCTCTTCGTTAGCCACGGTTACCCACCAACACTGAGCGGTGTCACGCTGGTCGCCCAGAAGCTGGCTAGAGCGATGGTGAGACGGGGCCATTCGGTGACGGTGGTCGCCGCTTCCGCAAACGGCACGGCCCGCATCGAAAACGACGAAGGAGTGCGGGTCATTCGCCTCCAGTCCCGCTCCAATCCCTTCTGGAGTGACGGGGCATTGCCGGTCGTCTCCCAGGCGGAGTTGCGGCAGATCGTCGGTGAAGCGGACCCCGAGGTCGTGCACAGTCACGAGACGGCGCTGTTGAGCCTGCAGCTTCTTCGCCTCGGCCTGGAACACGACGTCCCGCTCGTTGCGACCTGCCACTACCTCCCGCGGTTTGTCTCTCAATACGTCGGATGGGACGGCCGTTTGGACGTGCTGGCTGAGAGCATCGTATGGGAATATGCGATCAGACTGTTGAATCAGTTCGACCATGCCGTGTTCCCATCGAAAACACAGGCCACCTCGTTCACCGACAAGGGCCTGGTCGTACCTACGACCGTCATCTCCAACGGAGTCGACCGCGACCGTTACCGACCGGGCCACGACGGAGTTGACGTTGTCGAAGCGAGATACGGGCTGCCGGAGGGTCGGCGCATGCTTTTCGTCAGCCGCCTCGCCAAGGACAAACGCGTCGAGGTACTCATTAGCTCTCTGCTCCATCTCCGGCAAACCGACACTCATCTCGTTCTGGTCGGCACCGGTGACGACGAACCACGCCTGAGAAAGATCACCGGCGACCTCGCTCTGGAAGATCGCGTCCACTTCCTGGGGTTCGTGCCGGAGGAGGATCTGCCAGCCGTATATCGGGCCAGCGACCTCTTCGCCATCGCCTCGGAGTGCGAAGTCCAGAGCATTCCGACCCTGCAAGCGGCAGCCACCGGCCTCCCCGTCGTCGCCGTCGACGCCGCCGCTCTGCCCGATTTGGTGACCGACGGTGTCAACGGTTTCCTGGTGCCTCCCCACGACCCCAGAGCCATCGCCAACGCGGCCCTCAACATCTTCTCCCACCCGGATCGAGCCGCCACCATGAGCCGAGCCGGCCTCGAAATCAGCCAGGCACACGGCAACACCGCAACGTTCGATGCTCATGAGTCGTTGTACGAGGCCGTGATCGCCGGGTTCATCCGTTCGGCGGGCGGACCGTTCTCCGAACCACCGCCTGGAATCTGGTCCCGTGTCTTATCAATGCTGAGAAGGTGAGGGAAAGACCCGGGGGGTGTTTAGGCTTCCCCGCCATGAGAGTTCGAGTGCTCGACGACCCCGACGGCATCGCCGACATCGCCGCCGCCACCATTGCCCATCTGCTCGGCGAATCCTCCGGACGGACCACCCTCGGCCTGGCCGGCGGCAGCACCCCCCGCACCACCTACACGCGCCTCCTCCAGGAGAACGTCGACTGGGAGGCCGTCCATGCCTGGGTCGTAGACGAGCGATGGGTAGCTCCCGATCACGCCGACAACAACATGCGAATGGCCCGCGACACGTTGCTCGACCGGGTGGGCTCCCACGTCTACCCCGTCGCCTGGGCTCCCGATCTCGATCCGCGCGAGGCAGCCGCCCGCTACGAGCAGACCCTCCTGGAGGTTCTCCCCGAGAAGGACGGGGTTCCCCGCCCGGATATCGTGCTGCTGGGGATCGGAGAGGACGGTCACACCGCCTCGTTGTTCCCGGGAACGGCGGCGCTCGAAGTCGAAGACCGCTGGTTCGTCGCCAACTGGGTTCCCGTACAAGAAGTCTGGCGGCTGACGGCCACCCTGCCGCTACTGCACGCAGCCCGGAACATCATCTTCCTCGCCTCCGGCAGCAGCAAAGCGGCTCCCCTGGCCGGCATCCTCCTCGACGATGAACACCCCCCACTGCCCGCCCGTCGGGTCATGGAGGGGTCGTCCACTATCACCTGGCTGATCGACCGTGCCGCCGCCGCTGATCTCGAGGACTATCCGGTCGAATACGTGTAGCCGGCTACGACGAATGCCACCGTACACTCGACCGGGTGATGAGATTCCGGGTCCTGGCGCTCGTACCGCCTCTGGCGCTGAGCCTGGCGGCCTGCGCCCAGGGCACGACCGCAGACGAGCCGGCTCCCACAACCACAACCACTCCGGCGACCACGACCACCCGGTCCGTTCCGCCAACTACCACGACGGCGGTCGCAACGACCAGCACCCCGACAACCACCACGTTGACGCTGGTGACCGCACCACCGAGCCTCAGCGCAGACGGGATGGTGCTGATCACCGAAGACGTCACCTTCACCTCGCAATTGAGCCTGGATGTCTTCTCTCCCGTAGCGCCTGGCTCCTTCCCGGTCGTGGTCGTGTTCCACGGCGGGGGGTGGGTCGGAGGTCATCCGGATGACATCGCGCCCCTGGCCACCGCGATTGCAGCCGGTGGGGCGGTTGTCTTCAACGCCCCCTACCGGCTGGCTCTACGGGGCGGCGGCTATCCGATGACGTTCGAAGATGCCTCCTGCGCGGTCCGTTTCGCTCGCCGGCACGCTCCCGAATTCGGAGGTGATCCAGGTCTTGTCATAGTGGTCGGCTACTCGGCCGGTGCCCATATCGGGGCGATTACCGCCCTGGCAGGTGATTCGTTCAGCGGAGACTGCACCGTCCAATCGGGTAGCGCCTTGCCCAACGCTTTCGTCGGCGTAGCCGGTCTCTACGACACCGACCTACTCGATCCACTGATGAGCGCCTTCTTTGGCACGGAGCGCGCCGAAGACCCGGCTCCCTGGGAGGACGGCAACCCCTACACCCACATCGGAGCCAACCCGGGCTTGATTGTTCGTCTCGTCCAGGGTGAGCTGGACCGGCTCGTACCCGTCGGATTCGCCATCGCCTTCGAGGATGCCCTCGACGCGGCCGGGTACGACGTCGAGTTGACGATCATCGAAGGCGGTGAACACGGCACGGTGGTCGATCCCCAAACCCGCGGCGATGAGGTAGTTGCGACGGTCCTGGCTCTGTCCGGTTGATGGCCTCCAGGTCGTTCAACCGAAGCCGGCGTTCAGAACTTCAGCGCCGGCGTCGCACGATGAACCAGACCAGCATCGAGACCACCGGCAGCACGAGAACCGCCCAGACCAACGGCGCCACAATGACGGTTACGCCGCTAAACACCAACCGGGACTTCCGGAACCATATCGGGGAGTTCATCTTCGAGGTTGCGGATCGACGGGATGAAGTACGCAAGGACAGCCAGGAGCACGGTCCCCAACCCCATCAGAACGAACATGAACCCGATGCCGCGGCCGGGCCCCGTCCCTATCACCGAGCCCACGCTGCCGGCGAGTCCGCCACCAGCGGCCAGCAAAGGCTCGAAGACGCCGTCGGCCAGCGGCCCGGCTGAGAGGTACGAAACCGGGATGGCTATCTGTGCCAACATCCTGCGAACGGAGAAGGTGCGCCCCTGAAGTTCCGGCGGTACCTTCACCTGCCAGAGCACCTGGCTGGTACCGTTCACGACGGCTACGGTCACCATCAGAACGAATGCGGCGGCCGTGACGAGGAAGACCGAATCGTCGAATCCCATAGTGGCCACGAGCAACCCGCCCACCACAATCCCCGCCAGCATGCCGCGCACCCGCCGCTTGGGTCCTCCCCACACGCCCATTACCAAGCTGCCGACCAGCATTCCCGCTCCCAACACCGTCAAGGCCGTGCCGAGCATCACCTCATCGGTGAAACTGAGCAACAGCGGGATGTACAGAACGTTCATGAACCCCAACAGAAAGTTGATTCCCGCCGCGACCAGCAGGAAGGCGAAGAGTCCGCCACGGGCCTGCAACCATCGCCAGCCTTCGGCGACCTGCCCCCACAAGCGCTCACTGCGGCTCGGTGCAGCCTCGGGTCGGGGGATACGAACCAGAGCAAGTGTGGAAACCGCCACCGCAAAGGTCGCTACGTCCGCCAGGAGCACGCCCCACAAGCCGGTTGCGGCGACCAGCACCCCGGCGAGTATGGGCGCCACCAGGGCCCCCATCGCTTGACCCATTTGCACGAGTCCGTTAGCCCGTCCGAGGTGCTTCTTGGGCACCAGCAACGGGACCGAAGCCGTGTAGGCGGGCTCCTGAAACGAATTGGCGACTGAACCGATCGTTGCCATCAGATAGATGTGCCACAGTTCGAGTTGATCGGTAAGCAAGAGGAGGACGACGACGAGCGTGGCAGTGCCGGCCGACGAATCGCCGATCAGCATCACCTTTCTACGGTCCAAGCGATCCACGAACGCTCCCGCCAATGGACCTATCACGATCCCGGGCAACGTGGTGGCGAGCATGATCAAGGCCAATAGCGTCACCGAGTCGGTCTCGAGGTACATCCAGATGGCAAGGCCGAATCCCGTCAGGTTCGAACCAACCACTGAGATCAGCTGACCGATCCACACGACGAAGAAGGTCCGCATCCCGGTTCGCCCAGCTGCGCCCATCTCACTCCCGTATTGACATCATGATGATGTCATATCGATGTCAGATTGGCAAGCCGGGCCGTTTCACCCGATCCTGCCATCATGTGCACCATGGACGCCCCACCTTCTGATCGCGCCCGCCTGCAACGGGTCGCCCTACGCCTCGAGTACGGGACCATCGCCTGGAACATGGGCGAGGCGGTACTGACTCTGGCCCTGGGAGCGGTGGCCTCGTCACTGGCATTGATTGGTTTTGGCGCGGTGTCCGTGGTGGAGGTCTTCGCCTCCGCGGTTGTCGTCTGGCACGTGCTACCTGGCCACGAGGCCGACCACCCCGGCCGCACCCGGTTGGCGCTTCGGCTGACCGGAGTTGCCTTTGGAGTGCTGGCATTTGGCCTGGCGCTCGTGGCGATCAGTGACCTGGCCACCCGACGCCGTCCCGATGAGTCGCCGTGGGGTATCGCCTATCTCGTCGTGGCGGCCGCAGTGATGTTCGGATTGGCGCTGGTCAAGCGCCGGACGGCCGAGCAGCTCGACTCGGAACCTCTTCGATCGGAAGCGACCATGACGTTACTCGACGGCTTCCTGGCCTCCGCCACGGTGGTCGGCCTGGCTCTCAACGCAATCGCCGGCTGGTGGTGGGCGGACCCGGCCGCGGCCCTGGTGGTGGCGGTGGCAGCAGCCAACGAAGCCCGGGAGAATTGGGAAGCCGCCTCGGAAATCGGATAGGTAGGACACCGCTACCCCACCGCCCCAGGAAGATGACCGCCTCGTGGGTCGGCGCCCGGTCGGCCACAGAAGACAAACACCGCCCGACGGGACTCCGTGGTGTGCACAACGTTGATCGGCAGCCGCGGCTACCAACCAGGGGTGATCACCGAGGCACCGTCGACGACAACCTCATCGACCACGCCGACCACCATGGCCCGAATCGGGGCCGGATCTTGCCGAACGATCTGCCGGGCCGCGGTGCCTTCGTCGAGGATCAAGACCACCTCACCTGCCCCGGCATCGACCGCGTCGACGGCGATCAGGTAACCGCCGGTTGGTTCGCCGTCGGAACCGAGCAGATCACAGAGCAGCAACTTGCGGCCGTCGAATACCGGCGCGTTGATGGTGGATACCACAGTGCCGACCACCCGCCCGATCTTCACGAGCGGCCCCCCGGAATCAGCGGCTCCACGGCGTCGACGATACCAACGATGGCGTGATCAACCGGGACGAAGGTCTCGGGCAGAGCTTGGGCCGCCTCGCGAGAGCCAACGAAATAGACCAACTCCCCAGGTCCGGCCATGTGCACGGCGTCGGCGGCCACAACAGGGCGCCCTTCCGGCTCCTGGTGCCGGTCGAGAGGTTGCACGATCAGAAGCTTGATGCCTTCGAGCCCATCGTACTTCACGGTAGCCACCACAGTCCCTATCACCCGGCCCAACTGCATGGCGTTACTCCTCTTTCGAACGTACGACGCTCTCGAACCGACCGTCGGTAGATAGGTTCTCCCGCATCTCGCCGTGGAGTTGGGCGATAACGGACTCTCCGATCAACTGGCCCCCCACCCGGGCAGACCCGATCGCAACTGCGGCTTCCACATCGGCCACCTTGCCCCCGAAAAGCAGGTAGCCCTTGCCACCCAATCCGTCGGCCGTTCGCAGTTCCCTGATGGTCACCAGGGCACCTTTGACCCCGGCATCGGCTGCTTGGATGACGGCGGCCACGGTGGTGGTCTCAATGATCCCAAGCGCTTCCCCGTCGTCGGTGCGGCGTGCTCCGGCCACCGCCGCCACTACGTCCGGGTGCACATCTGGCAGGAACACGATATCCACCAGCGTGCCCGATTCCGCCGCCCGGGCGGCGTCTATGGCCTCCTCGACATCTGCCACCTGTCCGCCGATCAACACGAGGTACTTGCCGGGTTGGACGGTGCCCGCCTTGATGAGATCGAGGGGAGCCCGTTTGACCATGGCGTCGCCGGCCACGATGCCCGCTGCGATTGATTGGAATTCGAGTAGTGCGAGTGCCGGTTGAATGATCACACGATCCTCAACGCACCGACGACGGTTATCCGCCGCTCACGTGAAAAGCTGCGCGGTCTCGTCAAGCCGTGACCGGTTGGACTGGCGATGGAGAAGGACGAGAACCCCTCTCCTCCCTCGCCCAAGCCCGCGTAATTGGGACCATTGGCGACGAAGACGCTGCAGTTCATGGCGAGTGCCATGTTGGTGATGGTCTGCACATTGGTCGAGTGGATCGAAGCGGTGTGACGGAATCTGTGCTCGGACTTGAGCGCCAGCTCGATCCCCCGGTCGACGTCTGGTACCCGCACGACCGGCATGACCGGCATCATCTGTTCGGTCCACACCAGGTTGTGCTCTGCCGATACCTCCGCCACAACCAAACGGACGTCATCACCAACCTGGACACCGATCTCGCCGAGGATCACTCCGGCGTTCTTGCCGATGAAGGCCGGGTTGATGACGCCCGGTTTCCGAGGCGGGCCCGGCTCTTTGAAAATGACCCGCTCGAGCCTCTTCAACTCATGTTCCTTGAGCACGTATGCGCCGTTTTGGCTCATCGACCGAACAAGCCGGTCGGCGATGGTGTCGACGGCAATGGTGGTCTTCTCGTCGATGCAGACGATGTTGTTGTCCAGCGATGCGCCGGCCACGATGTCGCGCCCGGCCTTGTCTACGTCGGCGGTTTGGTCGACGACGGCGGGAGGATTACCCGGTCCGGCGGCGATCACCACTTTGTCCGTCCTCATGGCTTCCCGAACCACCCCCGGGCCGCCGGTCACCAGAAGAAGTGCGACATCTGGATGGTTCATGACCGCTTTGGCGCTCTCGATGGTCGGAGCCGGAACCGCCGTCACCAGGTCGGCCGGGCCGCCCCCCGCCTGAATCGCCCGGTTCAGCAACCGAATGTTCTCGGCGGACACCCGTTTGGCATTGGGATGCACGTTGAAGACGACTGCGTTACCTGCGGAAACGATCGAGATGGTGTTATTGATTATGGTCGAAGTCGGGTTGGTGGTCGGAGTAATAGCGCCGACAACACCGAAGGGAGCGAACTCGGTCACCATCATCCCCTGATCGCCGGTGACCGCCTCCAGTTCGAGGTCTTCGGGGCCGGGGGTCCGGGTGGCGACGAGACGATTCTTCGTGATCTTGTCGGATACGCGACCCAATCCCGTCTCGGCATGGGCCATCTCTGCCAGTCGCTCGGCGTTCTCCAACATGGAAGATCTCACCGATGCGATAAGGGCTTTGCGACCCGCCAGCCCCAGTCGCTGGTAGTGGAGAAAAGCCCGCCGGGCCGCGGCCACTGCTTCGTCGATAGTGCCGTATATCCCGTCGCCCAGCTCAGCCTGCTCGGCAGCTCGCAGCTCACCCTCGGCCCTCAGCATGGCTCCCTGACCGTCGGCAACAGTGCCAATCCGCCGATTGACGCGTTCGATTATGTCCTGAATCTGCTGTTCGCTCAGTGTCGCCATGAGCCTCCTCGGCGGTCTACTTGCGCCACACCTCGGTGCCGCCGACCTCCCAGGTGTCGACGATCGCCATGATCACCGCATCACAGGGGCGGTTGTTGGTCATCACCGTCTGCCGGGCGGAACTGCCGGTGGCGTAGAGCACCACTTCCCCGACCCCGGCCCCGACCGCATCAGCGGCGACCACATACCCCCCGGTTTCTACGTTGTCGACGTCGAGCTGACGCACCATCAGGAACTTGAGTCCTTCGAGGGTCTCCTCCTTCTGGCTGGCGACCAGCGTTCCCGCTACGCGTCCAAGCAGCATTGCATCCTCCGTCCGAAGTTGGTAGGCGAGTCTTCGGCTGCCTAGCCCATCTCTGCTTCGGCTTCTTCGGCGCGTCCCAGCGGCAGCACCATATCGATGTTGACGTGCGGCCGGGCGATCACATGGGTGGAGATCACCTCGCCGACCTTTTCGGCGTTGCGTACGCCGGCATCGACGGCCGCCTTTACTGCCGCTACGTCGCCACGCACGATGGCAGTCACATAACCGCCACCTGTCTTCTCGTAGCTGACGAGCTCGACCTTGGCAGCTTTGACCATGGCGTCGGCCGCCTCGACCATCGCCGCAAAGCCTCTCGCTTCGATCATTCCCAGGGCTTCAGCCATACATCCCTCTCCTTCTCTGTGGACCTACTTGGAGACCTCTTTGCCTTCGATCCCTTCGATAGCGGCGACCGCCGCCTGCCAACCGACGTCGATGTCCCGCTCCTCGCCACCGAGATACACCCGACCCATCGAACCGAAGGCTCTCACTTCGAGAACGTTTATTTCGGCCGCTTTCTCGGCCTCGTTGGCGGCCAGGGGCGCATAGGCGGCGGGTTCGAGTTCGAGCACGTAAAGCGTCTGGCCGGGGATGATCATCTGACCGTGGCGCATCCGGTTGATCAACTGTGCCTGATGGTCATCGATACGGCGGATGATCTGGCTGGAAAGAATCCTGGGCTTCGTGCGATCGGTTTCCTCGTGCTCAATGGCCTCAAGGATGGCCCGGCCCGCGGCGCGAGTCTCCGCTTGATCCGCCGAGTGGATCTCGAGCATCCCGTAGTACCGCTCGACGATCTGCATGCCGGGGCGGACTCTGGTCGACTTGAGGGCGATGTCGGTGAGTCGGTTGATTTCGATGCCCGGAGCGATCTCGACGTACAGCGAGGCGTCCCCGGCCAGCGGAAGGAACCCCTGAGCGACAGTCCCGAGGAAGGCCGCGTACTGAGGTTGGAGGCTGTCCAGAAAGGCGTACGCCCGCAGCTCAATATTGCTCACTCGAATCCCCTCCGGTCACGATGGCCACCCCGGCCGACGCTCCGATTCGGGTGGCGCCGGCGGCGATCATATCTTTCACGTCCTCAGCGCTGCGGATGCCTCCCGCAGCCTTGATCCCCATGGCGGGGCCGACGGTCTCGCGCATCAGCAACACGTCGTGAACCGTTGCTCCGCCCGGGCCGAACCCCGTTGATGTTTTCACGAAATCGGCCTTAGCTTCCTTGGCGAGGTACGAAGCGATCACTTTCTCTTCGTCGGTGAGCAGCGCCGCTTCGATGATGACCTTGTTCTTGGCGCCTGCCTCACGACAGGCGTCGGAAACCTTCTCGATGTCTTTGCGCACCGCATCGTGATCGCCGGACTTCAGCGCACCAATGTTGATGACCATGTCGATCTCGCGAGCCCCGTCGCGGATCGCCCGCCGGGCTTCCATCGCTTTGATCTCAGAAGGAGTCGCACCAAGGGGAAACCCCACCACAGACGCAACCTTCACGCTCGAGCCCCGGACGTTCTCGGCGGCCCGCTTCACCCAGGAAGGGTTCACGCATACAGCCGCAAAGCCGTGCTCGACCGCCTCGGCACATAGCTTGTCGATGTCGGAGGCGGAAGCTTCCGGTTTGAGCAGCGTGTGATCGAGGTATCGGGCGAGGTCGCGAGGCACCTCGGCGGCTGCTCCGGAGAAACTGATGCGTCGGGCGCCGTTGGCCACTATCTGGCGTACTTTGTCGGGGCTGTGCACCGCACACGAACCGTCGACACAGACCTCGTCGACTTCTTCACCAAGGGCGGAGAGTACCTCCCGCGTGACTGCCTCGATGAGTTCTTCCCTGCTCGTCATGTTCGGTCGCCTCTGAGGTACTGCTGCTCGATGTCCGTGATCATGTCCACCCGTCGTGCGTGCCGCCCCGGACCCCACTCGGTGGCCAGCCACGCCTCGACGATCTGGAGGGCAAGCGCATTGCCGATCAATCCCGCCCCCAGAGTCAGGACATTAGCGTGATTGTGCTCCCGGCTGTTCCTGGCCGAGGAGACGTCGTAACAGAGCGCAGCCCGTACCCCGGGCACCTTGTTGGCGACCATGGCCGACCCGATACCCGCACCGTCGACGATGATCCCCTCCGAGCAGGTCCCGTCGGCGACGAGACGGGCAACGGCGTGAGCAAAATCGGGATAGTCGACGGATTCAGGGCTGCTCGTCCCGCAATCGTTCACCTGGTAACCCTGTTCGCGCAGATAGAAACCAACTCGTTCCTTGAGGGGATAGCCGCCATGGTCGGCTCCGATAGCGACACATCGTCGCCGGTTACCGGGCTCCTGCCCGGCCGCCGGCTCTTCGTCGGGCCGGGGTGAGGCGCCCGTGCGGGCTAGCACCCCATCCACCACACGCGCCACAACGGTCCGGATGTCTTCCTCGGACGACATTTCGGTTTTCGTCCTCCTCCCCGACGGTCTGCCACGCATCCTAGGAGTCTGCCTGGTGGTTCCGTTGCCCACATCGACGGCACTCACACCACCCGCCCACCGAGGGAAGGAGCCGCGAGTGGTTGCGCCGCCGTCGGGATGCGGAACCTGCACTGCTCGGCGGTTCCCCTAGGCACAGGCAACGACGGTTGGCCAGGACCTATCCTGTGCTCATGGAAGACCCTGCCTTTGTCTGGCAGCAACCCGGCCGGACGGCTCACCCGACGCAGCCGCCTTCCGACGAAGGCTCCGGCCGGTCGGGGAACCGTGCGTCCTCCACCCGGTGGGTCACGTTGCACGAAGCCGAAGAAATCACCGGGGTGCCGGCCTCCACCGTGCGCAACTGGGCCCGCAAGGAACGGATCCCGACTCGGTTCGACCTCACCCCCGAGGGTCACGTGCGTGTGGTTGGCATCGACGAGGTGGTGGCGCGAGCCCGGCATCTGGGGCGCCTTCCCACCAAACCGGCCACCGGAACCGGCCCGGCCCCGCCCCAACCACCTCCGCCGTCGAGCGGACCGCCTCGGGAAGCGCCCGAGGGCTCAGTGCTCGTCCCCGTCGATGCCTGGAACCGGATGATCAACCAGCTCGGCAATCTCCACGAGGCCGGCCAGCAACTGGCCGAAGCCCGCGAGCGGGCGGCCCGGGCCGAGACCGAGACATCGTTCCTGCGAGAGCGGCTGGCCGAGTTGCGCCGCCAGGTGGAACAAGAACCGCAACCGCAGCCGTCCGCTCCTGAACCACAGCCCCAACCGGCCCCGATGCCCGCCACTCCAGAAGAGGTCGAACCAGCCTGGTTGTACCTTTTCCGTCGTTGGGAGAACCGGAGTCGACGGCGCCGCTAACCACCTTTTCCTTGCGTCGCCATGAATACCCAGTCACGGGACGGGCGAAACCGGCGATAATGGGCAGACACACGATTTGAATCGAACGGAGGATGACATGGACTACGCCAAACTCCTCGGGGAGGACGCCCGGGACCTGCTCACGCACGACTCCAAAGGCATCCCGGCCGAGAGCCTGGAGTTGCCCGGCCCCGACTTTGTCGATCGGGTATTCATGCAGACCGACCGCTCTCCGCAGGTGCTCCGCAACCTGGCTTCCATGTACAACCATGGGCGCCTGGCCGGCACCGGCTATCTGTCCATCCTCCCGGTCGATCAGGGCGTCGAGCATTCGGGAGCTGCCTCCTTCGCTCCCAACCCGATGTACTTCGACCCCAAGAACATCGTCGAACTAGCGGTCGAGGCCGGCTGCAACGCCGTTGCGACTACCTTCGGCGTGCTCGGCATGGTGTCCCGAAAATACGCCCACAAGATCCCCTTCATCGCCAAGGTCAACCACAACGAATTGTTGACGTATCCGGCCAAGTACGACCAGGTGATGTTCGGCTCGGTCGATCAGGCTTTCGACCTCGGCGCGGCCGCGGCGGGGGCAACCATCTACTTCGGCTCCGAAGAATCCACCCGGCAGATCGGGGAAGTGAGCGCGGCCTTCGCCCGGGCCCACGAACTAGGCATGTTCACCGTCCTGTGGTGCTACGTACGGAACTCTGCCTTTTCCAAGGACGGCGTCAACTACGAGGCGTCCGCCGACCTTACAGGCCAGGCCAACCACATCGGCGTGACCATCGAAGCCGACATCATCAAGCAGAAGCAGCCGGACTCCAACGGCGGCTATACGGCGATCGGATTCGGGAAGACCCATCCCAAGGTGTACTCCGAGCTGACCACCGATCATCCGATCGATCTGACCCGCTGGCAGGTCGCCAACTGTTACATGGGACGGGCCGGATTGATCAACTCGGGGGGCGCCTCTTCCGGGGCCGGCGACCTGGCTCAGGCGGTCCGGACAGCGGTGATCAACAAGCGGGCCGGCGGAACCGGGCTCATTTCGGGACGCAAATCTTTCCAGCGCCCGATGAGCGAAGGCGTTGAACTTCTCAACGCGATCCAGGATGTCTACCTCGACCCCGAGGTGACGATCGCCTAGAGGTCAGGATGCTGCCGCTGGTTGCTGGCAGCTAGATCAGAGCGTTGTAGCCGTGATACACGAGGACGAGGGTCATCACGGCCACCAGCATCAATGAAGCCTCGAGCATCCGGCGATAGCGACGCGCCGACCAGATAGCCAGGGCAATCCCCGCCCCAACCACCAGCTTGAACATAGCCGCCATAGCCGGGTCGATTTCGAACAACAAAGCCATGACCGGATTGCCCTCTACGGCGCCCAGCGAGAGCGCCCGCACCGTGAGCAAGAGGTCGGCGATGTTGAGCACAACAAACACGAGGAGGGCGGCGGCAATCGTGTCGGGATCGTGTCGATACTCATCGAGCACACGGTGATAGCGGTCTCGCA
>DATEVB010000004.1:0-31493 GCA_035282865.1 Acidimicrobiia bacterium
GCCCGAAGACAGGCTCGAGCGGCTGAGACCGCCGAACGGATGGTCACCTCTGCCTCATGCTTGGTGTGGAAAGAGCAACCGGAACAAGCAGACGGCCGGGCGTTGACGCTACGACGCCGACTCCCTACACCAGGAACGCAGCGTAGAAACCGGCGTACAGCACCAGGAGGATCAGCCCGGCCTTCCAGTCGATCCGCCTCGTCAATGCCACCAGGATGGTAACAACGGCGACGGCCACAAGAGCGACTATCGAGCCGCGCACGGCCAGAGCCCCGGTGATGGCAGTCGGTGCGATCAGCGGACCGGCGGCGATCGAAAGCGAAGCATCGGAGAGTGAGGCACCAAACAGGTCCCCGACGGCGAGGTCGCGGGCGCCCTGGCGTAGGGCGGATATCGAGACGACGAGTTCCGGCAGCGATGTCCCGATTGAGGCTACGAAGAACGCAATGATGTATTGGGGGACGCCGAGGACGGCTGAAACCTGTGCGAACGCCAGCACCGCCGTGGTCGCGCCGATGCCAACCAGGGCGAGATATGTCAGGGCCGCCGCCAGGTGCTGGGCCTTGCCGCGGGTTGGGACCGCCATCACCGGCTCCGAACCAGGAGACCTGACCCGCCACACGATGAGGTTGGCGGCCAGCCAGAAAGCCAACAGGATGACGGCATCTCTGCGTCCGAGGTAGCCATCGGAGAACAGGAAGGCGCCGATTCCGAGCGCGACCGCAGTGAGAGCACCTACCCATACCACTCTGCGTCCGCCGGCGGTGAAGGCTCCGCCCGCCAGCGGAGCGATCCCCAGGATCAGAGTGATCTGCGTAGCTGCCGACCCCACCGAGTCGCCAATGTTGAGATCACCGTTGCCGGAGATGGAGGCGGCGATCGAGTTGGCTATTTCGGGGAGGTCGGTTCCAATGGCGACCAACGTGATTCCGATCAGAAAAGGCGGGATCCGCAGGCCGAATGACAGCGCCGATGCATGGGTGACGGCTCGTCGGCTGGCGAAGACGGCCAGAGCCAGCCCGACGACGATCAGGATCATCCAAACCACGGCCACAATCTCAGGCTACCCACCGCCGGTTGGTCGTTCGCCGCTCAGATGAGACCGTCGGACGTGTCCTTCGCCTCTACTGCAACTAACCCCCGGCCTCTAGGGACGGGTACGTACGCGTTCTACGGTGGGTATGGCAATCGGAGGTCATTGGTCATCCGTAGAACAGCTGCCAGACCGAAGGCTCGTCGGTGAAGAACCCGTTCCGGCGCGACCTGATCTTCCTGCATCCCCCGTCGATCTATGACTTCCGTGGCAAAGATGTGTTTCTGGGGCCGATTGCCGATGCGGTGCCATCGACCGGGGAATTCGAGATGTATCCGGTCGGACTGACCAGCATCGCTGCCTTCCTGGAGAAGAACCACTACAACGTGCAGATCGTCAACCTGGCTCACCGGATGATGCAGCGTCCGGGGTTCAATGTGGAGCGCTACATCTCCCGACAGGAAGCGACCGTGTTCGGGATCGACCTGCACTGGCTTCCCCATGCGCAGGGTGCTCTAGCGATTGCCGAGATGGTCAAGCGGTTACATCCGCGCAGCTACGTGCTCTTCGGGGGTCTTTCGGCCTCCTATTACCACGCCGAGTTGATCGACTACCCGTTTGTTGACTTCGTGGTCCGGGGCGACTCGACGGAGGAGCCGGTCCGACAGTTGTTGCAAGCGCTTCGGGAGGAGTCCCCGCTGGAGGCTGTCGAGAATCTGACCTGGAAGCAGGTCGACGGATCGGCCGTGGTCAACCCGCTGACCTTCATCCCGACGAACCTCGACTACGTCGACGTACCCGACTACCGCTACGCCATGCGATCGGTGTTCAAGTACGGCAATCTCTCCAACCTGATCCCCTATATCGAGTGGATGCGCTATCCGCTCACCATGATCCTGAACAGCCGCGGCTGTACCCAGGATTGCTCCGTTTGCGGCGGATCGGTCTCGGCCTACCGGCAGATCGGCCGTCGCTCCCGGCCCGCCTACCGATCGGCGGACAAGCTGGCGGCCGATTCCCGAACCATCATGAGTTTCTCCCGGGCGCCCATCTTCATGGTGCATGATCCCCGCATCGGGGGCATGACCCGGTGCCGGGAGATCTTCGCCAAGCTCGCCTCGCTCGATTTGCCCAACGAATTGATCCTCGAGTTGTTCTTTCCCGCCAACGGCGATTTCTTTTCGATGGTCGAGACCAGCGTCCGGTCGTGGAGCCTCCAGATGACCATCGAATCGCACGATGAAGAGCTGCGGCGCGTCAACGGGAAATTCCCTTTCTCCAATGAGATGCTCGAAGCGACCATTGCCGGGGCCCTGGACCACGGATGCCGCAAGCTCGACCTCTTTTTCATGGTCGGAATCCCACATCAGACGTACGGCCAGGCGTTGGCGGCAGTCGATTACTACCGCCAACTGCTCGACCGGTTTGGGGAGGGCGGCAAGCTCCATGCTTACGTATCGCCTCTGAGCCCGTTTCTCGATCCCGGCAGCCGGGCATTTGAGGACCCCGCTTTCGGGTACCGGGTTCGCTACAGGACATTGGAGGAGCATCGCCAGGCTCTGACCCAGCTCTCCTGGAAGAACATGCTTTCCTTCGAGACTGAGGCGATGAGCCGTGAAGAGATTGCCCTGGCCAGCTACCAGGTGGCGGGCGAGCTCAACGAGTTGAAGTACAAGAACGGGCTCATCGACGTCGGCACCTATACGGCGGTGTCGCACAGTCTCACCGCAGCAGAGGCGGTGCTGGCCGAGATCGATCGAGCCGCCGGCCTGCCGGTCGACAAGCGCGCCGCGGCGCTTGCCATGATCCGCACCCAGATCCAAACGGCCAACGGTGCCGCGTTGTGCGGGGTGGACGAACTCAAGTGGCCGCTGTCGCAACGGTTCCACGTTGGAGGAACCCTGGCCCGCGGATTGGCCGGTGGGTTGTTGCGCGAATTCCGTCATACGGCCGCTCGCCTGGTCGGACATTATGACGGGGCACCCTTCCAAGGAGAGCGGGCGGAACCGTTCGAAGTCGGCTATTAGCAGTCGGTAGCTGGCAGGTCGAAGGGTGCGGGTCGGCTGTCGTGTGGCAATGTCCGTCGAGAGGGCTACTCAGCTGTACTGCGAACCGCGTTCGGCAAACAGCGAACCGCGGGGACGTAGTCCCCGCTACACAAACGGGCCCGCGTAGGTGACCAGCGTCTTCATGTAGTTGGCCCGTTCGAAAGCCCCCGGATCGGGCGACGATGCCTGACTCAGGCTTCCCTTCAACTGCTCGATGGACTCGTAGTCGTTGTCGTTGAGCCATTGCTCGACACCGCTCACGACCCGACGCAGATGATCCGGCCCGTTCTTCAAGAGCGCCGATGCCATCATCGTCACGTCTGCGCCGACCAGGAGCAGTTTGATCACGTCCTCGGAGGTGTGGACTCCCGTGGTAACGGCCAGAGAGGCCTTGATAAACCCGCGCAGGATCGCCGTCCAGCGGAGCGGTAAGCGCAACTCGGTCGAGGTGCTGAGTTGCAGATCGGGTTGGACCTGGAGGCCTTCGATGTCGATGTCGGGCTGATAGAAGCGGTTGAAGATCACCAGCGCATCGGCACCGGACTCGACCAGTCGGTCGGCGATGTGAGGTATGGAGCTGAAGAAGGGTCCGATCTTCACCGCCAGGGGTATGGAAAGCGATTGCTTCACCGACATGACCAGATCCAGATACTGCTGTTCAACCTGCGCCGTCGACACTTTCGGGTCGGTCGGGATGAAATGGACGTTCAACTCGAGGGCGTCCGCTCCTGCCTCTTCGATCAGCTTGCCGTACTTGATCCAGCCGCCTTTTGAGGTGCCGTTGATGCTGCCGATCACGGGAATCGAGAGGGAGCTCTTGGCCCTGCTGACGAGGTCCAGGTAGGTGCTGGGGCCGGTGGCGTAGTCGGCCAGCTCGGGGAAATACCCGAACGCAGCTTCCCCGAAACTCTCTGAACCGAAATCGAGCAACCGGACAACTTCCATTTCCTCATGTTCGATCTGCTCCTCGAACAACGACGGGAGGACGACGGCGGAGGCACCGGCGTCTTCGAGTCGCCGGAGGGTGTCGAGGTCGCCGGTCAGGGGCGACGCCGAAGGCATGACCGGGTGCGCCAATTCCAGACCCATGTAGGTGGTGCGTAGGTCCACACTCATGCCTCCACCTCCTCATCCTCCAGATCTCCCGGCACGTTCCGTTCTATGTCCGCCAGTTGTTCGTAGAGGCTCCACCGGTCGTCGATGTCGTCCTGAGCCAGTCGGAACAGTCTTTCGGCCTCTTCGGGCTGCGATCGGGCCAGCATGGCGAAGCGGGCCTCCTGCCAGGCGAACTCCTTGAAGCGAATCGACGGCTTCTTGCTATCCAGATGGAACGGGTGGTGGTCCTCCAGGCGCGGGTCGTATCGGTAGAGCGGCCAATATCCGCTGTCCACGGCTTCCTTCTGGTGGGACATGCCCTTCTCCATGTCGATGCCGTGGGCGATGCACTGGCTGTAGGCGATGATGAGCGACGGCCCGTTGAACGACTCCGCTTCCGAGAACGCTTTCACAACCTGGATGTTGTTGGCCCCCAGAGCCACTTGAGCAACGTACACGTTGCCGTAAGCCATGGCGATCTGACCGAGGTCCTTCTTACCCGTCTGCTTGCCGCCGGAGGCGAACTTGGCGACGGCCCCCCGTGGGGTTGCTTTGGAGGCCTGGCCACCGGTGTTCGAGTAGACCTCGGTGTCCAGCACAAGGATGTTGACATCCCGACCGCTGGCCATCACGTGGTCTAGACCGCCGAATCCGATGTCGTAGGCCCAGCCATCTCCCCCGACGATCCATACGCTCTTTTTGACCAGCGCATCGGCCAAGGTCACCAGGTTGCGGGCATCGTCACGGTCGATCCGTTCCAGCCGCTCTTTGAGTTGCGCCACTCTGGCCCGCTGGGCCGCGATACCTGCCTCGTCGGTCTGGTCGGCAGACAGAAGACTCTCGGCCAATCCTTCCCCGATCTCCTGAGCCAGAGCGGCCACCAGCGAACGGGCCTGGGACGTTTCGGCTTCGATGGCGAGCCGCATCCCGAGGCCGAATTCGGCGTTGTCTTCGAAGAGAGAATTGGCCCAGGCCGGCCCGCGGCCATCCGCGTTGGCGGTGTAGGGCGTCGTCGGCAGGTTGCCTCCGTAGATGGATGAGCAACCCGTTGCGTTGGCGATGATCGTCCGGTCGCCGAACATCTGGGTCATGAGCTTGATGTAGGGAGTCTCACCGCACCCGGCGCAGGCGCCGGAGAATTCGAACAGCGGTTCCAGCATCTGTGACCCCTTGACGGTGTTCGGGTTCACCTCGGTCCGATCCATCTCCGGGATCTCGAGGAAGAATTCGAAGTTCTTCTTCTCCCGGGCGACGTGATCGAGTAGCGGCCGCATGTTGATCGATTTGTGGCGGACGATCTCCTTGCTCTTGGCAGGGCACACATCGACACACACGCCGCATCCGGTGCAGTCTTCCGGGGCGACCTGGATGGTCATCTTCTTGCCGGGAAGATCGCGACCTCGCCAGTCCTTGGACGGGAACCGGGGCGGGGCGGTCTCCAACGCCTCCGGGTCGTAGACCTTCATGCGGATGGCGGCGTGGGGGCACACCATCGCGCATTTGGCGCAGTCGATGCAGATCTCGGGATCCCAGATCGGGATCTGCTCGGCGATGGAGCGCTTCTCCCAGCGGGTCGTGCCGGTCGGGAACGTTCCGTCGACGGGCAGGGCGCTCACGGGGAGAAGGTCACCCTTGCCTCCCAACATCAAGGCCGTCACTCGCTGGACGAAGTCCGGGGCGTGGTCGGGAACGAGCTGGTAACCGTTGGTCTTCGCAGTGACCGCGGCAGGCACGTCGACTCTGTGCAATGCAGCCAGAGCGCCGTCGACGGCTGCGTAGTTGCGCTGCAAAACGGTTTCCCCGAATTTGCCGTAGCTCTTGGCGATCGCCTTCTTGATCTCCTCGATGGCCTCATCGCCGGGCAGGATGCGGGATAGGGCAAAGAAGCACGTCTGCAGGACCGTGTTGATACGGCCGGCCAGGCCGGCCTCGCCAGCCACTCTGCCTCCATCGACTACGTAGAACTCGAGTCCCTTGTCGATGATCTGCCGCTGGACTGCGCCCGGGAGGTGATCCCAGACTTCGTCTGGTCCGTAGTGGCTATTCAAGAGGAACGTGGCACCCGGCTCTGCTGCTGCCAGCACATCCATCTTCTCGAGAAAGTTGAACTGGTGACAAGCCACGAAGTTGGCTTTCTTGATCTCGTACGTCGAGCGGATCGGCTCTTTGCTGAACCGGAGGTGGGAGACCGTCGTTGTACCCGATTTCTTCGAGTCGTAGACGAAGTGACCCTGTGCATAGAGCGGCGTGTTTTCCCCGATGATCTTGACAGAGTTCTTGTTGGCGCCGACCGTTCCGTCGGCCCCGAGGCCGAAGAACACGGCCCGGGTGCCATCCTCGGCCTCGGTTGAGAATTCCTCGTCGTACGGGAGGCTGGTATGGGTCACATCGTCGACGATGCCGATCGTAAAATGGTTCTTCGGCTCCGGTTTCTCGAGCTCGGCGAATATCCCGGCCACCATGGCCGGAGTGAACTCTTTCGATGAGAGGCCATAGCGCCCACCGACGACCGTAGGGAAGGACTCCCAGGCGGTCCGGCCGGCCGCCTGTTCTTCGGCGATGGCGGTGATGACGTCCTGATAGAGGGGTTCCCCGGGGGCACCCGGTTCCTTGGTGCGGTCGAGAACCACGATCGACTTGGTGGTTGCCGGAAGAGTACCGATCAGCGCTGAGGTGGCGAAGGGTCGATACAGGCGAACCTTGACAACTCCCACTTTCTCACCGCGCCGATTGAGCGCCTCGACCGTCTCTTCGACCGCCCCGACCCCGGATCCCATCAACACGATCACTCGTTCGGCGTCGGGTACACCGACGTAGTCGAACAGCCGGTAGCTTCGACCCGTCAGCTCGGCGACCTTGTCCATCGTGGCCTGGACGATGTCCGGGACGGCGTTGTAGAAACTGTTGGCCGCTTCGCGCGCCTGGAAGAAAACGTCTGGGTTCTGGGCGGTCCCGCGAATGGCGGGTTGATCGGGGCTGAGGCGGCGGGAGCGAAACTCTCGCACCAGTTCGTCACTGATGAGGGCGCCAATCGTCTCGTCCGACAGCAGCTCGATCTTGTTGACCTCGTGCGAAGTCCGGAAACCGTCGAAGAAGTGCATGAAGGGGACACGCGACTCCAGGGTGGCCGCATGGGCGATCAGGGCGAGGTCGTGGGCCTCCTGCACTGAGGATGAGGCCAGCATTGCGAAACCGGTCGAGCGGGCGGCCATCACGTCGCTCTGATCCCCGAAGATGGACAGAGCGTGGGTGGCAACGGTGCGTGCCGCGATGTGGATGACGGCCGGCAGCAACTCGCCGGCGATCTTGAACATGTTGGGGATCATCAAGAGCAGACCCTGGGAGGCGGTGAAAGTCGTGGTGAGGGCACCTGCTTGCAGCGCGCCGTGCACGGCTCCTGCCGCCCCGGCTTCGCTCTGCATCTGGATCACTTCCGGGACTTCTCCCCACAGGTTCTTCCGTCCGGTGGCGGACCAGACGTCGGCCAACTCGCCCATCTGCGAGGCCGGTGTGATCGGATAGATGGCGATGACATCGTTGGTTTTATGTGCCACGTAGGCGGCGGCTTCATTGCCGTCGATCGTGGCTACCTTCTTTCCCACGTTTGTGCCTCCTCGAGGGTCAGGCCGAGCACCATCGTGGCGCGGCCCACGGGAGAAGCTTAGGGCAGTAAGTCCCCACCCTCTTGGCGTTCGGCCCGTCTGACCTGATCAACCCGCCGCCGGCGCCGACGGGTTGATTGGTTTAAATGAAGATGATCTGGGCTCCCTCGGAGAGCTCCATGAAGTCGTTGGCGCTGATGATGTCTTCGACACCCTCCCACAGGTCGTCCTTGGTCAGACCCATGGTGTTCTCCATCATGTCGAAGGTGAGCCGGCAGGCCCAGAACTTGGCGCCGGCGTCACGTACCATCTCCATGAACTCTCGATGCGGTGGTACGTGGAGTTTGGCCATCTCCTTGTTCATCATGCTCGACGCGAACGCCGTCATGCCCGGTAGCCCGGCCAGCATGTTGGACATACCGATTTCCGTGCCGGGGATCTTCATCGAGGGATTGGCCACCGGCGAGATCTTGAGCTTATCCATCCGCTTGTTGATGATGGCGTCGAATCCCCAGAACGTGAAGAACACGTGGAGCTCGATGCCTTCGCTCGTAGCAGCGTTTCCGAGCACCATGGCGGCGGTTGCCCACTCCATGGTTCCCTTGGAAACAATGATGCAGAGCTTTCGATTGGATGCTTCATCCTCAAACTTGGGAGGCAAATACTTCTCCTTTGCTCAGGCAGAGCAGAGCTCTGCACGCTCACACGCATCCAACGGGCTTGTGGAGCCCGGCGACGTAGGACATTTTCTTGGCGGGCTTCTTCGGGAAGAGCTGGTACAGATCCTTGATGGGAACGCCCGCCATCGTCGAAACCCTGCGCAGCGTGGCCGTTTGCCCCTCCTTGGCGA
Source organism: Acidimicrobiia bacterium (assembly GCA_035282865.1). Classification (GTDB taxonomy): domain Bacteria; phylum Actinomycetota; class Acidimicrobiia; order Spongiisociales; family UBA4744; genus UBA4744. The sequence continues at coordinate 8,629 of DATEVB010000004.1, forward strand.
AGTCCTCTCGCAGGAAACGGATCACCGTCCAGTGGGTATCGGTCAACTCGTCGATGCCGATCTCTTTGGCGAGAGCGGGGGCCAGCTCTTCGCTCCATTCGCTCGGGTCCGTCATGAACCCCTCGTCGTCCACGTGGACTTCCACTCCACCTATCAGCTCGGTAGCCATCTTGGCCGTCTCCTTATCTGTCGGGACCTATTCGCTCTGTACGGTTTCCGGCGCGCCTTCGCCCGAGATCGAGCGCAGGGTCATCAATGCTTTGGCCAGACCGCGCTTGACCGCCGGGTCGCGCATCTGCTTGAGCAGGTTCCACAAAGTGATGTCCTCGGGGGGCTCCTGCTCTCGAACGTTTGAGGCCGTCCGGCGCACCATTCCCATGATTTCTGGCTGGGTCATCTCCTTGACCGTCTGAAGGATGAGTCCGATGTTCTCGCCAAGGGCTCGCACATCTTCTTTGGTGAAGGAGTCCACGATCTCGTCGAAGATACCGAGAGCCTCTTGAGCGAATTCGAAGTAGCCCTTACGGTCGAACTCCTCCAACTTCTGCATGAGGGACGTGACCGCGCTGCGCCCGATCGGAGCTGCGTCGCGGACGAGTTCCATCATGCTCTCCAGCTGATCGAGCATTGCTTCAAGGTTCTTCGTGTTCCGTAGGAGACGTTTGGCGAGGTGGCCGAGATTGTCGAGGTTGGCGTACTCATCGACCTGGTCGAGCTGTTCGACCGCCATCTCGAATGCCTGCGTTGTGATCGGGCGCAGGTCCTCCAGCAACTCCACCCACGCCTCGCGGCGTTGGCGCTGGACGACGGCCTCGTTGGCGATGGCCTCCATCTGGGCGGTCAGCACATCGAGCTTGCGATTGAGATCCTCGAAGGAGGCCGGAGCAATAGTGGTGGTGCTCATCGTCCTGCGCTCCACTTGCCGGCCATGGACATCAAGGCCGGAACCGGCATTTCCTTGCCCTTGAGCAGGATATTCCAGTACATCCAGCGGAACATGAGCTTGCCCCAGTGGTTGAGCTCAGTTTCCTCGAGGAGCGAGAAAGGCCCGATCCCCGGAAGGGGATACTTGCCGGGAAGGGGCTCGGTGTCATAGTTGAAGTCGATCAACAGGCCCTTGCCGTGTCCCGACTCGATGTAGCAGTTGGCGTGGCCGTCGAATTGCTCGAGCATCTCCAGCCCATCGATGTAGCGGAGGAAGTTCTCCGTCCACAACTCGACGGCGAAGTGAGCGACCGATCCTGCTTTCGAGGTTGGCAGGGCGGCAGCATCCCCCAGGGCGAAGATGTTGTCGTGCCGGTTCGACAGGAAGGTGTGCTTGTCGACGAGGACATAGTTCAACTCATCGCCCAGCCCCGAACGGCCAACGACGTCGGCGCCCATGTTGAGCGGGACCGAAACCAGCAGGTCGTAGTCGACCTCGTCCTCGGAATAGGCGATGATCTTGTCGGCGTCCAAATCGATATGCTCGATGTTGAAATCTGCGATGAGGTTGATCTTCTTCTCTTCCAACATTTCGCCCAGCGCTCTCGATGCAACCGGTTTGGTGAATGCGCCGGGGAGGGGTGTGACGAACGTCAACTCGGTGTCCTCCCGCAGACCTTGTTCCTGGAGCCACCAGTCGGCCAGGAAGATGAACTCGAGAGGAGCCACCGGGCACTTGAAGGGCATCTCCGTGATGTTCATCACGATTCTCCCGCCCCGGAAGGAGCGGAGATGCTTTTCCAGCTTCATGGCACCGTCGAGGGTGTAGAAGGTGTGGACGTTGTCGGGGCCTTCTTCACCGAGCGCTTCGAGACCGGGGGTCTCGTCCGGGGCGATGTGTGTTCCCGTGGCGATGACCAGGAAGTCGTAGTTGAGCCAGCGGTCGTCCTCGATCTTCACACGGTTGTTGTCCGCCTCGATCTCCTCGATCTTGGCCTGGATCATGTTGACGCCGGGTGGGATGAAATCCCGCTTGGGCTTGACCACGTCATGCCGGCCGTACATGCCGAACGGGATGAATAGGAATCCCGGCTGGTAGTAGTGCGTGGGGTCCTGGTCGACGACCGTTATCTGCCATTCTTCGGTGTCCAGCCGGTGACGAAGTTTGTTGACCACCATGGTGCCGGCGGTTCCGGCTCCGAGGACCAGCAGCTTCTTCATTCGTGAGCTCCTTTAGTTGGAGAAGCCCCGGCGAGCGCGGCGATGGCGTCGAGCTTGCTGAGGAGTTGTCTGCGTTCGTTGATTATTTCCGAGAGGAATCTGGCGAGACGGGGGAGGAGGGACAGCACCCTTTGCGCGGTCTCATCGTCGAGGTAGAAGACTTCATCGAGGTGATCGGCGACGGAGTCCGCGTCGATGCCGAAGTCGGCAGAGATTTGCTCGATCTCTGCGGCGGATGGGGGCCACTGCCCCGGGGCGATGCCACCTGCCAGAACGATGCCTCTCAGTTCGGGGCCGACTCGCACGTAACTGCGGGCGCACAACAATCCCAGGTGGCTGGGCGCAAAGCGCGGGGCGAGATCCAGGTCGTTGGCCAGCTCCCGCCAACCGGCCACGCATTGCCGAACCGCTCCCGGTTGCTCATTGACCCGTTTGAAGAGGCCGCACGGGTTGGAAGGTTCGGCCAGCGGTTCGCCGTCCATATCGGTCACTACCACCATCACTCCGAGCATCTCACCGAAGAGGTCGCCCATCGAGGTGATGTATTCGGGGGGGAGCAGAGTGCGCAGCGACTTGGCGTTCAGGTCGAATTGCCCCTTGGGGGTCATCCCGGCCGGGCGCGTGTTGCGATCCTCGAGCCAACGGTCGATCCGCTCTGCCGGGAAGCGCCACTGACGGCCGACCTTCAGGGCGGGCAGTTGACCGGCCTCTGCCATGCGATAGATGGTGGAGCGGTCGACGTGGAGTATTTGTTGGAGATCCTTGGTGGTGAGCATCCTCACCAGCGATCTCTCAAAGCCGACCAATGCAGACTGTGCATGTTCTGCACGCTACATCCCTTTCTGCAGCTACCTATGGGGCCGAAAGGCCCTATCGGGTGGGATTCAGTCGGTGGCGCCGATCAGGTCTCAACCGGGCGAAAGGATGAGTCCGGGGGTAGTGCGAGTTCCTGGTAGAGCTCGATTGGGCGTCCTGAAGGGGTGATGTCTGTCTCGAGGAGCCGGAAACGGGACTAGAGCCGACCTCTTTTGACGGTGAACCAGTAGGTCCGGTTGAACAGCCAGGTCGCTGTGTGCCAGAGGCGGTTCGGCCGCAAGGGTGGCGGCGCACGGTCGTAATCGAAGACCAGTACCGTTGCCTTGCCCCCACCTACCTCGAATGGACAGATTACGAGTCCCCGGTATCGCGAACGGACCGGATTGGGGACACGGCCCTCGACGGCGGCAATGATCTGCTCGGCGACCCGGGGAGCCTCGAAATGGGCCGTGGACCCATTCTTGGAGGTGGGCAGGTCGCTGGCATCGCCCACAACATAGATGCCGTTGGTCCCGCGCACCGCCAGGGTACGCGGATCGGCGGGTATCCATCCCCGGCTGTTGCCGAGACCGGACGACATGACGACCGGAGCGCCGCGGTTGGGAGGAATACTCACGGCAAGATCAAATGGCACCTCCTCGCCGGCGTCGGAGACGAGCATGTCCCCGTCGACCCGTTGGAGGTTGAAGCTCATCCGGGTCTCGATGCTGCGCCTCCCGAAGTACCCATCGACCATGTCGGCCACCGATGCGATCGGAAATACCCGATCGAGCGGTGAAACGTAGGTGATCGTGGTTCGATCCCTGACCCCGCGCTTGCGCAGGAACTCGTCGGCGAGCAGGGTGAACTCCACCGGGGCAGGCGGGCACTTGAAGGGCATCGGTGGGACGGACACGACCAGTCTGGTGCCGTTGAAGCCGCGCAACGCTTCGCGGAGCCGTTCGGCGCCTGCCGACGAATAGAAATCGTGCGTCGTTTCCCTGAGGCCGGGGATCTCATCGCGTGCCAAGGTGGCGCCGGTGGCAACGACGAGGTAGTCGAACTCGACGTTATCTCCGCGGGCCAGCGCAACGCGGCGTTGGCCGACGTCGATGTGCAGAGCTTGATCGATGACGAGACGGACCTCACGCCGCAGCAACGCCCGGGTGTCGCGGGCGAGCCACCGAGCATTGGCCTGGTCGAGGGCTACATAGAGCCAACCGGGTTGAAAGACGTGCATGCCGGTGGCGTCGATCAAGGTGATGGTGGCCTCGGTGCGATCGAGGCGTTTCGCCAGAAGGTTGGCGGTGAGTAAACCTCCGATACCTCCCCCCACCACGACGATGCTTGCCGGCAAGCCGTCTCCTCTCGCTCAGAGGCTAGTCCCGGGATGGTCGCGTCGATTCAGCGCTCCGGACGAACGTGTCCGGGTCAGGCCTCGAGGCGGGCCAGTGCCTTCTCGAGCCTGCCGCGTGCCTCGGCGGCGACATCTTGCAGCTCGGGGTTGTCGGTGATGTCTGCCATCAGCTGCGGCTCGAGTGCCGCTACGACCGTCTCATCGCCCTTGACGTAGACCACCACGTTGCACGGCAGCAGCAGGCCCAGGTCCTCCTCAGCTTCCAGGCCCCGGTTGGCCAGGGCAGGATTGCAGGCGCCCAGGATCTTGTAGGGGGCCCGTTCGACCCCCAGTTTCTGTCTCAGCGTGGCGGCGACGTCAATTTCGGTGAGGATCCCGAAGCCCTCGCCGGCCAGGCTTTCCCTGATGGCCGCTTCGGCGTCTGCCATCGAACGGCTCGTCGTTATGACCATTCCGTAGCGAGTCTGTTTCATGTGCGATCTCCCGTCAGGCCAACGTCATGAATAGCTTCTCGAGCTCTTGGGGGGTGTAACCGGACGCGGCCGCCGATTCCTCGTCGAGGAGGCAGCTCTTGAGGTGGGCGGCCAGCAATTTGTAGGCAACCCTGTCGAGCGCTTTCGAGGCAGCGGCTATCTGCTGCACCACGTCCCGGCACTCGCGGTTGCCTTCTACCATGCGAGCGATGCCGGCAACCTGGCCCTCGATTCGATGCAGACGTGGCATCACATCTGCGATGGTTGCATCATCCAGCTGCATCGAGACCTCCTTGGATACCCTACGGGGTATATCATACCGGGGGTTGGAGGTTTGAACGGGCTGCTTGGGCACCTGCCCGGGAGCCTGATGAGTGGCGCCATTGCGTAGATCTGCGGCAGGGGCGCCATGTCGAATCGGATCGACCCGTTCCGATCTCTGGATGAGACGTCGGGTCTATGCGGGACGATCGCCGGGCCGCAGGTCTCGTCAAATCTGTCGATGTCATGACGGAACCGAGAACCGTCGCCATCGACTCAGATCAGACCAGTCTCTTGAATCCGATGGGAATCGTCGGGTCATCTTGGGCGGGGACCAAATGCATAGTCGTTGAGGTAGGTGGCCTGCATTGCTCGGCGATCTTCTAAGGTTGGTCCCGCATGACCTTGCAGGAACCCGCCCCGGTCCCCAGATCCTGGCACGCTCTTGCGGTGCAGCAGGCTGCAGCCGAACTCGGCGCCGATCTCAAGTCCGGTCTTTCCTCGGATGAAGTGGCGCATCGACTCGCCAGGGTGGGGCCTAACGTCCTCCAGACCCAAGCAGGCCCATCGCGAATACGTCTTTTCCTGAACCAGTTTGCCGACGCTCTGATCTGGGTGTTGCTGGTGGCCGCCTTCATCAGCGGCGTCATCCTGGACGACTGGGTAGATGCCATCGTGATCCTCGCCATCGTGTTCTTGAACGCCACGATCGGCTACACCCAGGAGAGTCGGGCGGAAGAGGCGCTGGCGGCACTCAAGGAGATGACCGCTCCGGACGCTCGGGCCCTTCGGGACGGAGCGGAACGACGGATTGCGGCCGCCGACCTGGTTCCCGGCGATGTCGTGATTCTCGAGGTGGGAGACCTGGTTCCCGCCGATGGTCGTCTGGCGAAGGCGGTCCACCTCAAGGTGGACGAATCACTTCTGACCGGCGAATCCATGCCGGTCGACAAGGGCGTGGGAGCCGTGTCCGAGGCGGCGTCGCTGGCCGACCGCACGTCCATGGTGTACTCCGGGACGGCCATCGCCGCCGGGCGGGCCCGCATGGTGGTTGCGGCTACCGGACGGGCAACGGCGATGGGTCAGATCGCTGAGTTGCTGAGCGAAGAAGAGCCTCCCACCCCGCTTCAAGTGTCCCTTGACAGGGTCGGCAAGCGGATTGGCCTGCTGGCGCTCGGCATCGCCGTCGTCATCTTTGGGCTGGGCGTCCTGCGGGGCTTTGACGCCCCGCTGATGTTTTTGACGGCAGTAGCGCTGGCGGTCGCCGCCATACCCGAAGGTTTGCCGGCCGTTGTGACCATCACCCTGGCGCGTGGGGTGCAGCGGATGGCGAGGGAACACGCCATCGTGCGCCGCTTGCCTGCGGTCGAATCGCTGGGCTCAGCCAGTGTCATCTGTACCGACAAGACCGGCACCCTGACGCAGAACAAGATCCGGCTGCACGAGATAGCCTTTACCGACATTCATCAAACTCCGTCCGAGGCCGATGTCGGGGACGAGCGGGTTCGCCGGTTCGCCCAGATAGCCGCCTTGTGCAACGACGGGGAATTGGGACCGGAAGGGCCGCTCGGCGATCCCACCGAGACGGCTCTGCTCCTGGCACTCTCCGAGGATATGGGCATCGATCCAGGGAGAATCAGGGACGAACACCCGCGCCTCGATGAAGTGGCTTTCGACAGCCGTCGGAAGCGCATGGGCACACTTCATCCCCTTGGTGAGGCTTACTTCCTGGCGGTCAAAGGCGCCCCCGAGGTGGTGCTGGAGCGATCGACGATGGTCGCTTTCGCGCGCGGTGCCGAACCGATCGACGAGGAACGCCGCACCGCGGCACTCGCTATCGCCGCCTCGATGGCCGGAAGAGGGCTCCGCACCCTGGCCCTCGCCTACCGGGAGGTGTCAGAGCGGCCGGCCGATCTCGAAGCTGCCGAAACGGATCTGGTTGTCGTTGCAATTGTCGGAATGAGCGACGCCGTTCGCCCGGAAGCCGGGACGGCCGTGGCGGTGGCTCACGAGGCGGGCATCCGCGTGGTGATGGTGACCGGCGACCATCCCGTAACGGCCGAAGCCATCGGTCGCGAGGTCGGGATCCTCAGCGAAGCCGGCCAGGTCATGGCCGGTGATCGACTGCGTGAGATCCCGGAGGATGAGTTGGCCGCTCAGGTCGAACGGAACGAGGTGTACGCCCGGGTCGATCCCGTCGACAAGGTGAAGATCGTGCACGCATGGCAGGCCAGGGGAGAGATCGTTGCGATGACCGGGGACGGCGTAAACGACGCTCCGGCGCTCCGGGCCGCCGACATCGGAGTGGCCATGGGCAGCGGGACTGCTGTGACTCGGGAAGCGTCGGCGATGGTGCTCACCGACGACAACTTCGCCACCATCGTCAGCGCGGTTCGGGAAGGTCGTGCCATTTTCGCCAATCTCAAGAAGGTTGTGTACTTCCTTTTGTCGTGCAATGCCAGCGAGGTCCTGGTCATGCTGTTCGGTTTCCTGCTGTTCGGCGCCCTGGGAGAACCACTGCTGCCCACCCAGTTGTTGTGGATCAACCTGATCACCGACGGGCTACCGGCTATCGCCCTGGGACTGGATCCGGCCGTGCCGGGCATCATGTCCCTGCCTCCAGATCGCGGTCGGGAAATGCTGGCGCCGCCCCGGCTGCTCCGGATCCTGGGACAAGGGGTCATCCTGGCAGTTGCCACCCTTGCGGTGACCGTATACGGCCATTATCTGAAGGGAGCTGAGTGGGACTACGTCCGTACGCTCATGTTCACGACCCTGGTTGCCGTCCAGTTGCTGCATGCCTTCAACGTCCGGGCGGAGGGGCCGGGAGTGTGGAAGGTGGGTTTCGGGGGCAACCCCACCTTGCTCGCCGCGGTCGCGGTGCCGGTCTTCCTACAGCTGGGTGTCGTCTATACCCCATTCGGGAATCAGCTGTTCTCCACGGTGCCGATCGATCCCATCGAATGGGCGGTCATCGTCGGATTTGCCGTCGCCAGCTTCCTGGTGGTGGCGGCTTCTGAGCGTTTCATTGAGCAACGGCGCCTCTCTGTAGAGGCCGGGGCGGTCGAGCGGTCCTTCGACGGGTAGTTGGTCCACGGGTTGACTTTCGCCTCTACCCGTGCGAGCCCCATCGGAGTACGACGGAGATGTAAAAGGAGGTGCCGTAATGGCAATCTCGAGGTGGGCGCCGTTTAGCGCTTTGACCTCTCTCGAGCGCGAGATGCAGAACTTCGAGCGAGAGCTCCACTCCCTCCTCGGACGGATTGGCGGTGCTGGTGAAGAGGTGGCCTGGCGGCCCGATACGGATGTTTACCGCGAAGGTGAAACGCTGGTGGTCAGGGCGGAACTACCCGGCATCGAACCGGACAAGCATCTGGAGATCGATGTGGAGGACAACATCCTCCGTATTCGAGGGCATAAGCGCCTCGAGCGAGAGATCGATGAAGAGCACCGGTTCGTGCGAGAGTGCCGCTTCGGATCTTTTCAGCGCGATATCCTGCTTCCCGACGGTGTCGAAGCCAGCAACGTCGAAGCTGTCTACGAGAACGGCGTGCTGACGGTTCGTGTTCCAGTTCCGGCCGGAGCGGCGGGCGGCACCAAGATCCCTATCAAGGTGGAGGCGAGGAAGACACCGGCATCAAAGATTGCGCCGGACTAGGATGCCGAGCGGTCAGGCAGGCGAAGGCGTTACCAGCCGGACTCCTCGTCAGACGGGCAGTACCACCCGGACGGTGGTGCCGAATCCTGCCCGGCTGATGATCTCGGAATCACCGTTGGCATCCCGGGCCCGGGCCCGCAGATTGTCGAGGCCCATGCCCCGCTCGACCGTGTTCGGGTCGAAACCGCGCCCCCGGTCTGCCACGGTGATGACGAGCCGGTCTGCTCCCCGGTGTACGCTGACGCTCACTCTTCCAACGCCCGAGTGCCGCAAGGCGTTGCTGGTTGCTTCCCGGACCACCTGGAGCACGTCGCTGACCGCCTCGCCGGGGAGATCGTTTACCTCACCGGTCACCGTGAGGTCGACGCTCGCCTCGTACGGCTCGGCCAATTGACCGACCAGGTCGCCCAGCTCTCCCTTGAGGCTGCGGCGCGTCCACACCGGTGGGCGAAGGTCGAAGATGAACTTGCGGAGCGACGCTATCGCCTCATCGAGACGCTGGACCGACTCGGTGAGGCTCATTTTCACCGTCGGGTTCTCGACTTTCTGTCCTAGCGATTGCAGGGATAGCCCGACCGCGAACAGGTCCTGGATGATGGCGTCGTGAAGATCGCGAGCGATGCGTTCCCGGTCCTCGACTACCACGGCGCGGCGCAGCCGGCCATGCATCCGGGAGGTGGCGATCGCCGAGCCGGCAATGGCGGCCAGCGCTTCGACAAGTGCTTCATCATGACCTGTGAACCCCCCCGGCTTCTCGGTGAGGTAGAGGTTGCCGAACGTCTCACCGCCCACCGTGATCGGCATACCGAGGAAGGTCTCCATTGGAGGGTGATGCCGTGGGAAACCAACCGAATCGGGATGGTCGCCAATCCGGTCGATCCGCACCGTCTTGCCCATCTCGGTGATTGTGCCCAACAGACCCCGTCCCTGTGGGGGCAGGCCAATGGCGGCTGCGGTCTCCTGGTCGAGTCCCGCATGAACGAATTGGATGAGTGCACCGTGCTCGCCCAGCACACCGAGCGCTCCGTACGCCGCACCCGTGAGTTCCATGCCGGTATCGACCGTGGTCCGGAGCACCGCCGTCAAATCGGTTTGCCGGGTGACCGCAGAAGCGGCTGTCACCAGCTTCGCCAATCGATCAGAAGGAATGATCGGTTGATGCATGGTGCAAGGTTAACCGGCCTCAGTGCTGCCACTCACAAACACGATCACTCTCCGCCGGCCTTCGAGGCGTTCCTGCATCGGCCTGTTCTCCTCCGCGGCAAGTAGCCTTGGAAGAGACGAGGAGGCAAAGCGTTTGCGATTGTTGATAGTGGACGACCACGAGATCGTCAGACAGGGTCTGAAGACGTTGCTCGATGCTCACGAGGACATCGAGGTCGTCGGGGAAGCGGGCACCGCCGAAGAGGGTGTTCGTCGGGTCGGCTACGACTCGCCTGATGTCGTCGTCATGGATGTACGGTTGCCGGACGCCACCGGTATCGAAGCCTGCCGCGAGATCCGCTCACGGTGGCCGGATGTCAAGGTCCTCATGTTGACTTCCTTTGCGGATGAAGAAGCCCTGTTCGCCTCTATCGTGGCCGGCGCTTCCGGGTATGTCTTGAAACGCATCAGGGGTGACGAGCTGGTGGAGAGCGTCCGGCGGGTTGGGCGCGGCGAGTCGCTGCTGGATCCGACCATGACCGAGCGTGTGTTCCGCAAGATACGCGGCGAAGAACCAGACGATCCGCTCCTGGCGCGGTTGTCGCCGCAAGAGCGCAAGATCCTCGATCTGATCGCAGACGGACTCACCAACCGGGAGATCGCCGACGAGATGTTCCTGGCCGAGAAAACGGTCAAGAACTACGTGTCGAATCTACTCAGCAAGCTCGAGATGACGCGGAGGACGGAAGCTGCCGCCTACGCGGCGCGGCTGGCGGCACGCAAGGAGCAGCAGTATCCACCCGAACAGTGGGGGGAGCCACAACCATGATCATTGTTGTCGGTATAGACGAATCGGAATCGAGCACAAACAGCATCCGCAAGGCCATCGAGCTGTCCGAAACCCTTCAGGCAGAACTGCATGTCGTCCACGCTGCCCATATCCCGGGCACCCTGCTGGCTGTTCTGAACCAGGTGCCTGCCGACATAACGCAACTCGAACAGGCACAACGGGATTCGGTGTGGGCGATCGCCGGCCCACTCCTGGAGGAAACGTCGGTCCAGGTCAAGCGGGTCGACCTGACGGGGTATCCGGCGGACGCCCTCGTTGAATACGCACGGGGAGTCGGGGCGGACTTGATCGTGGTTGGTTCGCGCGGCAGGGGTGAGCTGGCTGCCCTCTTCCTGGGCAGCACCAGCCACCGGGTATTGCACCTCGCCCATTGCGATGTGCTGGTGGTCAAAGGAGGGTGACGATGCGGGTGCTCGACATCATGAGCATCGATGTCTTGACGGTATCTCCTGAGGACAGTCTCAAAACGGCCGCCCGCCGGATGGTTGAAGGGGGTGTGAGCGGCCTACCCGTCATCGACGCCAACAGCACGCTCGTAGGGATCATCACGGAGGCCGATTTTCTAGAGCGGGAAGCGGACCGCCCCCATCGGAGATTGCTCGATGCGCTCATGCACAAGCCGGACACAATTGTGGAAGCGGAGATGGTGGGCGAGGTGATGAGCACCCACCCGGTGGTCATCTACCCGGAAGCGAGCGTTACCGAAGCGGCCCGGGTCATGTCGCACCACCACGTCAAGCGGTTGCCGGTCGTGAATGACGAGGGTGTATTGCAGGGAATCATCAGCCGGGGGGACGTGGTAACCGTATTCACGCGGCCCGACGATGTCATTGAGGATGAGATCCGTGAGGACATCATCAAACGGGTCCTGCTCCTGGACGGTGATTCTCTCGATGTGAGGGTATCCGACGGGATCGTCGTGCTATCCGGCCGGCTGCCGACCCGAACCGACAAGCGCCTACTCGAAGAGATGGTGCGTCGCATCGACGGCGTCGTGCGAATGGAGAGCGACGTTGTCTTCGAAGTCGACGACACGTAGCAGCCTTGAACTCCGCCATTGCGCGTCAGGATTGGCCGGGAGCGGGTTCCGGTCATCTCTTTCTGGCCCACGCCACCGGGTTCTGCAAGGAGGTCTGGGATCCTGTGGTCGCCGAGTTGCGGTCCATCGGCTGGGACGGCTCGATGACGGCGTGGGATGCTCCCGGTCACGGCGGCTCGCCGGCGATACCGGTGCCGTTCGACTGGTGGGACATGGCCCGCGCCGCACTCGACATGGTCAAGCGCCCCGGGTCCAGTAGCCCGAAGGTCGGAGTGGGTCATTCGATGGGTGGGGCAACGCTGGTGATGGCCGAACTGCTCGATCCGGGCTCGTTGCAGGGGTTGATCCTGATCGAGCCGATCATCTTCCCCCCTCCGTTCCAGCGTATCGAGGAGCATCCGCTGGCGGTCGGGGCCACCCGGCGTCGGGCCTCGTTCGCTTCTTCCGATGAAGCTCTGGAGAACTTCTCGTCGAAGGCAGCGTTCGGGTCGTGGGACGAACGGGCCCTTCGAGCGTACGTTCAAGGCGGTCTCGTCGAGCGAGATGGACGCTTCTGGCTTGCGTGCGAACCGCAGTTCGAGGCCGACCTCTACCGGTCCGGCTCCGCCCACCGCGCCTACGAGCGCCTGTCCGACGTCGAGTGCCCTGTCCTCATCCTCTCCGGCCAGTCCTCCTTCACGCACCCGGAGACCTTTGCGGCGCATCTCGCCGCTCAGTTCCCACACGGTCGTTACCGGGTCATCCCCGGGACGGGACATTTCTTGCCGATGGAACGACCCGACCTGGTTGCCGCTCAGATCGCCGACGAGCTGCAACGACTCGGCGTCGGGTGAGCGGCCCGGGCAACGTAGAATGTCAGGCCGTGCTCATACCGTCAACCGCACTCGAACAGCTCGCTCGCCAACTCTCCGGCGACGCGCCGCGGCTCAGGGTGGCCTCCGTGCCGGTCGAGGTCGACCCGCTCCAGCTGGTGAGAGCGGGAGCCGCTTTGTTCTCCACGGCCGGGTATTTCGGGAGGCCGGGCGAATCCGAGATTGGTGGGCTGGGCGTCGCCTGGCGGACGGTCGCTCCCTACGGTTACGATCGGTTCGAGTCGCTGGCTTCCTCTCTCGAATGGATGGAAGATCCGCAGTTGCGGGCCCTGGTCGGGTTCTCGTTCGACCCGGACGGTCCGCACCGGTCTGAGTGGGACGGGTTCACGTCGACCGCGGCCGTGGTGCCGGCCGCCGCCGTCGTGTCTGAAGCGGGCTCGCGTCGCCTGGTGGTGACCCTGCCCCCGGGACGCGCCGCCCGGGAACTCCTGGCAACGTTGGGCGACCTGCGGGAGCAACCACCTCCGAGCAGCATGCAGGCTGCCGACCATGCCATCGAATCGCGTCCCGCTCCGGCGGAATGGGTGGAGGCGGTGCGCGAATCCGTCGAGGCGATCGGGCAGAGAGCCATGGACAAAGTGGTGTTGGCTCGCTCGGTGATCGTGCGTGCCGACGTTGCGCCGGCACCATTCGATCTGGTTGCCAGGCTGCGGTCCGTGTATCCGGGATGTTTTGCCTTCGGCTGGCAGGAAGCCGACGGTGCCTTCGTCGGTGCCACCCCGGAGCTCTTGATTGAGCGGCAGGGCGAGCGGGTGCGTTCGCAAGCGCTGGCCGGGTCTGCGCAGCGCGGTGAAGGCGAGGAAGAAGATCGGGCCTTTGGGGAGGCTCTCATGGCCAGCAAGAAGGACCGGCGTGAGCACGCGGTGGTCGTCGACGACATCGTCTCCAAGCTCGGCCCGATAACCGGGCAGCTCTCCGCACCGCCGTTGCCGGCTCTGCTGAAAATGGCCAACGTCCAGCATCTCGCCTCCGAGGTGGTTGGTGTGCTGGACTCTCCCCGCTCTGTGATCGAAGTCGCCGGCGTTCTCCATCCCACTCCGGCCGTCGCCGGCGTACCTCAAGCCGAGGCACTGGCGTTCATCAGTAAGGCCGAGAGCATTGATCGGGGTTGGTACTCGGGCGGGATCGGGTGGACCGACGCCGGCGGCAATGGGCAGATCGCCGTTGCGCTTCGCTGCGCGCTGGTCAGGGGTGACACGGCGCATCTATATGCCGGAGCGGGTATCGTCGCCGGCTCGCGTCCCGAGCGGGAATTGGAGGAGACCAGACTGAAGTTCCGTCCCTTGTTGAATCTCCTGACCGAGGCGTGACCCCGGCTAGGAGGCCGTTGCCGCCCGCCAGGCCTTCTCGTGTACGGCAACGTTCGCTGTGCGGTCCGTACGAACTTCGATCAGACGCGGACGTTTCGTAGATGTTCGCACCAGTTCCTTGAAGACGGCATCGTCTTCCACCTGGTGGTGCTCGATCCCGAAGAGGTCGGCTGCGGCCTGGAAGTCGGTGCCGTGCGGAGTGCCCAGCAACCGCTCGAAATGGTCGGGAAAGTCGGCTTGCGGTAGGAAGTGAAAGATCCCTCCACCGTTGTTGTTGAGCACGATCACTGTGACCGGAAGCTCGAACCGTGCTGCTGTGCCGAGGGCCGTGAGGTCGTGCAAGAGTGACAGGTCCCCACTCAAGATGACAACCGGCCGGCCGTTGGCGGATGCGCCGAGACCCGAAGAGATCAGGCCGTCGATGCCGTTGGCGCCCCGGTTGGACAGGATCCGTACCCGCCGGTCGGTCGAAGGGAAGAAAGCGTCCACGTCGCGCACCGGCATCGAAGATCCGACGTAGAGAATCGTGTCGTCGGGAATCGCCTCGGCCAGTGCGGCCACGACGGCCGGTTCACTCGGGAACGTCAGCGAGGAGGTCAGGCCGGCGCGGGCAGCCCGATCGGCTTCTAGCCATGCCGTCGCCCAGCCGGATGGGGCGGTCTCGATCACTCCGGCCAGCTGCCGGGCAAAAGAAACCGGATCGCAACGGACCATGGTGGTGGCGCTCTCCCCCGGATCGCGCCAGCCCGCGTCGTCGACCACGATCTGCGGTATCTCCGGATGGTCGGCCAGCCAGGTCGAGAGGGCATTCGAGGTGGGCGTCGCTCCCAGGCGGATGACCGCCTCCGGTCGCAGATCCTCATCCAGCCGCCCGACCCGGCTGAGAGGATCTCCCGTCGTGATCACCAAGGTCCGATCGTGTTCGCCGGCCCTCAGTTGGGACAGTGGATCGGCCAGGATGGGGAAGCCGGCCCGGGCTGCCAGTGCCGCCAGCGCCTCCGGGAATCCGGGGCGATCGAGGGGTCCGGCGACGAGCAGCGAGCGCAGGCCGGCCACCGTCCGGGCGATCTCCTCGACGGCGGTTGGGTCGAGTTCGAGACGGCCCGGCACATAGTTTGGGGGCGTGGCCGGGTCGGGTTGTTCCTCGATGTCGCCTGCCACGACTACCGGAGCGAGCGGATTTCGGAACGGGAAATTCAGGTGCACCGGACCCGACGGTAGGTCCAGGGCCGCGGCCCAGGCGCGGGCGGCAAGTGAGGCGGGGTAACCGCCCAAGCGCGGATCCGCGGAGGCAACTTCATGGAACCACTTGGCCGCGGTCCCGAAGATGTTGAGTTGATTGATCGCCTGCGGCGCACCAACATCGCGCAACTCTGGTGGGCGATCGGCGGTCAGCAAGAGCAGCGGTACCCGGGCCAGGCGTGCCTCTACCGCCGCCGGGTGCAACTCGGCTGCCGCGGTACCCGACGTAGTGACCACCGCCACCGGTCGACGGGTGGTGGCGGCCAGGCCGAGTGCGAAGAACGCCGCCGACCGCTCGTCGAGATGGATCCAATCGGAGATGCCGGGGTGATCGGCGAACGCAAAGGCAAGCGGGCTGTTGCGTGAGCCAGGAGTGATGCACACGTGGCAGAGCCCGACGGCGGCCAGGCCGTCGACGAAAGCTGTTGTGAAAGCGTAGTTGCGGTTGGTCCGCTTCATGAGCGGCCACAATACAGCCCATGAAGCGAAGCGCAGGCTTGTGGGTTCGTCGGTTTCGGGGCCGGCCGCCGTCTCTCGTGGCGCTGCACGGATTCACCCAGACCGGCGCTATGTTCGGGGAACTGGCGCAACTGCTCGGTAACGAGGTGCTAGGCCCGGACCTTCCCGGCCACGGCGGCTCAAGCGAACTCCCCACATCCTTTCCGTCCGCGGTGACGGGTGTGGGCGAGGTACTTGCCGCGCGGGGAGGACCGGCACCGCTGTTGGGGTATTCACAGGGCGGACGAGTGGCGCTGGCGGTGGCGCTCGAGCGCCCCGAACTCGTTTCGCATCTCGTTCTCGTGTCGGCTGGAGTGGGTATCGAGAGTGAGGTCCAGCGAGGGGAGCGGTGTCGCCTCGACGAGGCCTTGGCAGTCGAGCTCACGACCGGAGGCCTCGGGGCGTTTCTCGACCGGTGGCTGGCCCAGGCCATGTTCGAGGGCCTTGAACGGCGGGGCGAACACTGGAGAGCCGCCGATCGGGCGACCCGGCTCGAAAACACTGCCGATGGGTTGGCAGACGCTCTGGTCGGGATGGGGCAGGGAGCACAGCCGTACTACGGCGACCGCCTGGGAGATCTGCAGATCCCGGTCCTGGTGATCGCCGGCGGGCGGGACGGGAAATACGCTTCCATCGCAACCGCCATGACGCGGTCGTTGCCGCATGGGGAGCTACGCATTATCGCGGAAGCCGGACATGCAGTGATCGGGGAGCAACCTCGGGTGGTGGCCGATCTGGTTGCCGGGTTCCTGACCGGATCAGGCTAGCCGGTGGAACTCGCGTCGATTGCTGGTTTGGGGACGGATTGAGCCGGTTGGGCTTCGGTCGGTGCCATCCGCATCCTCCCGGGACGAGCCGGCCGCCAGATCAGGTCGCCGGCCGGGGTCTTGACGGATGTGCGATGGGCTGCCAGAGCGCCGGAATGAGAGCCGCTGGGAGAAGCGGCCAAAACATGTTGGTTTCCCAGCCGTCGTCATGCCCTTGAGGAGACCGAGGGTCCTCAATCATCCGGGTGGGGGACTGCGCGAGGCCCGACGTCGAGCCGCCACGGGCACCACTCGAGACGGCCCTCAGCCGAAGGCGGCCCCGATCGCCAGCAGGACGCCAACTAAGAGGTGCAATCGGGCGATTCCCTTGAGGGCACCGATGAGGGGTGGACCCCGGGTCTCCCGGTGGATGGTCTGCACAATCGGCACGCCGAGCGGTGCTGCCATCAGTCCCAAGAGGGTCAACCGAGGCGTCCACTCGAAGACTCCAAAAACCAGAATGGCGACGAACGCTCCCCACACCAACCCGGCGAACAGGGCGCGGGTACGGTCCCGTCCAAGGTACACGGCGAGGGTGTTCTTCCCGGTCGCCCGGTCCGTGTCGATGTCGCGTACGTTGTTGGCCACCAGGACGGCCGTCACCAGACACCCGATGGGGATGGCCAGCATCCACGCGTCCAGGGGAGCGGTCATGTCGTGGACGTACCGGGCGCCGACCGTGGCCACTACACCGAAGAACACGAAAACGAACACCTCGCCCAGACCGAAGTAGCCGTAGGGTTTGGGTCCTCCGACGTATCCGAACATGGCCAACAGTGAGGTGATGCCGATAGCGGCAACGACCCAACCGGCGATGGCGATCAAGTAGGCGCCGGCCGCCAGGGCTACCGCTACTACCAGGGTGGTACCGATCCACACGGTTCGCTCGGATAACAGACCAGAAGCCACTACCCGGGTCGGACCGATTCGCTCTTCGGTATCGGCACCCTTGCGAGCGTCGAAGATGTCATTGACAAAGTTGGCGGCGACCTGAATCGCCAGGGCACCGATCAGCGCCCCCACAAAAGCGTCCCAACGGAAGGCCCGTTCAGCGGTAGAGCCCTCATCTCCCCAGGCCAGGCCGCCACCGACCAGGACGGGAACAACTGCCGCCCACAGGGTGTGTGGTCGACCGGCCATCCACCAGGCGCGAGTTTTGCTCATGGACGGCTCAGAAGTGCCAGGGGTAATCCGACCAATCCGGCTCCCGCTTCTCCAGGAAGGCGTCGCGCCCCTCAGATGCCTCCGCGGTTCCGTAGGCCAGGCGAGTGGCTTCACCGGCGAAAAGTTGCTGACCGACCAGCCCGTCGTCCGGCAGGTTGAAGGCGTACTTCAACATGCGGACGGCGGTCGGGCTCTTGCGATTGATCTCCGCGGCCCACTCGATGGCAACCTTTTCGAGGTCGGCGTGAGGTACTGCCGCGTTGGCAGCACCCATCGAGACGGCCTGCTCGGCCGAGTAGTCGCTTCCGAGGAAGAAGATCTCCCGTGCTTTCTTCTGACCGACCTGTCGGGCCAGCAGCGCCGAGCCGTAGCCGCCGTCGAAGCTGGCCACGTCGGCATCCGTCTGCTTGAAGACCGCATGCTCGCGACTGGCGATGGTGAGGTCGCACACAACGTGCAGGCTGTGGCCCCCGCCGACCGCCCAACCCGGTACCACCGCGATCACCACTTTCGGCATGAACCGGATCAGTCGCTGGACCTCTAGGATGTGCAAACGCCCGAGCCGTCCCGGATCGATTCCCTGCTCTCCTTCATACTTGTAGCCGTCTGAACCTCGAATACGTTGGTCGCCACCCGAGCAAAACGCCCACCCCCCATCCCTCGGAGATGGCCCGTTCCCCGTTACCAGCACGCATCCGATGTCGCTGCTCATGCGGGCGTGGTCGAGGGCGGTGTACAGCTCGTCGACCGTGAGGGGACGAAAGGCATTGCGGACCTCCGGGCGGTCGAAGGCAATCCGGACCGATCCGTGATCGACGGCCCGGTGGTAGGTGATGTCCTGAAAGTCAAAATCCTCGACGACATTCCAGGCGGAAGGGTCGAACAGCTCGGAAACCTCAACGGTCGGCATGCGTTGCCTCTCCATGACTAGGCCGGCAGTTACTGTAGTGACGGCCGAAGGACACCATCTGATGTACGACTGGTTGGCGGCGAGAGCAGCAGAAGACCCGGCCGGGCTGTGTGTGGTCGCGGGCGGCGATCGGGTCTCGTTCGCCGAACTCGACGAGCAGGTCGCCCGGGCGGCGGGGGTGCTCGTGAGTTCCGGCATCAAAGGCGGTGCCCGGATCGCCGTGTGGGGGAGGCACGACCTCGCCACCGTGCGTGCTGTGTGGGCCGTTCCCCGAGCCGGGGCGGTGCTGGTTTCACTCAATACCCGGCTCACCGAGCAGGAAGCGGCTCACCAGGTCCGGGACGCCGCCGTCTCGTTCGTGGTCGGTCACGATGATCGGCCGGCATTGGGGGTTCCGTCTCTCGATCTCGATGATCTGGTCGGGAGTCTTCCGTATCACACCGGTCCTCCCCGCGCCGACACACCGCACTCGATCGTGTACACCTCGGGCACCGGCGGTCACTCGAAGGGAGTGATTCTCACCTGGGCCAACCTCGAGGCGGCGGCGGGAGCCTCGGCTGAGGTGCTCGAGCATGGTCCCAGGGATGTATGGCTGGCGGTCCTGCCGCTCTACCACGTCGGCGGCCTGTCGATTCTGATTCGTTCCGCCCGACAGGGCGGGGCGGTCGTCCTCGACGGATTCGATCCCCACCGGGTAGCCGCCCACCTGCGGGGAGGGCACATAACCCTCGTTTCCCTGGTTCCCACCATGCTGTCGCGTGTCCTTGACGTCGACCCCGGGCCCTTTCCCGGTTTGCGGGCGGTCCTACTGGGTGGCGGTCCGGTAGCAGACGCGCTTCTGGCCCGGGCGGCGGCCGGGCGGGTTCCGGTGCTGTCCACCTACGGTCTCACGGAAGCCGCCTCGCAGGTGGCCACGGTACCGCTGGCCGCGGCTATGGCTCGCCACAAGGTCGTCAAACCTGTTCCGGGGATGGAAGTGCGGATTGTGGATGAGGGATCGCAGGAGGTCCCGTCGGGTACCAGCGGTAGGATTCAGATCCGCGGCGCCGCCGTCTCTCCCGGGTACCTGCACGACCGAACACGGTCACCCGGCACATGGTTCATCACCGGCGACCTGGGCCGCATGGACGTCGACCACAATCTGGCGGTGCTCGGCAGGGCAGACGACACGATCATCACCGGGGGTGAGAACGTCAACCCGGTGGAGGTTGAGGCGGCTATCGAGGATCATCCGCGAGTTGTCGAAGCGGCTGTACACGGGATCAAGGACCCGGACTGGGGGCAGATCATCGTCGCCACCGTGGTGGCTCCCGGCGTCGATGGGCAGGACCTCGATCAGTTTCTGCGGAACAGATTGGCAGGATTCAAGATCCCGACCCGCTGGTACTTCGTGCCTTCGATCCCTCGCACCGGTCTCGGCAAGATCGACCGGTCCCGTCTCGGGCTGCCCGACTGAGCGCCGTCGGCACGGTTGCCCCGGTGCCGGTACGCTGAGGCAATGGATGATCTCTCCGTCAGCGGATACCGGATACCGGCCGGGGATCTCGAGTGGAAGTTCGATCCGTCGGGTGGTCCCGGGGGACAGCATGCCAACCGGGCGAGCAGTCGGGCCGAGCTGAGCTTCGACCTGCGGTCCTCGGTGGTGTTCCCCGCCGAACTGCGTGACCACATGGTCGAGAAGCTGGCCGCAAGAGCACCGGACGGCGTCGTCCGGGTGGTTGCCGCCGATTCCAGATCGCAATGGCGCAACCGTCAGATGGCTCGCCGGCGTCTCGCCGGCCTGCTCGAAGACTCTATGCGCAAGCCCAAGCAGCGGCGTCGTACCAAACCCGGTAGGGCGGCGCGGGAGCGACGCCTCGGGGAGAAACACCGGAGGTCGGAAACGAAGGCCGGGCGCCGGCCACCCACTATCGAATGACGTCAGGCCGGCACGAGGAAGGCGCCTCATGACCTATCGCATCGTCGTCGTGGCCAACCGACTGCCGTCGCGCCGAACTGAAGATGGGTGGGAAACCAGCCCGGGCGGTTTGGTCAGCGCGGTTGCTCCTTTCCTTCAGGCGCGAGGTGGGAGCTGGGTGGGTTGGACGGGCGCGCCCGACGATGCCCCGGCTCCGTTCGTCCACGACGGAATTGAGCAACGGCCGGTTCGGCTTTCTCAAGCGGAAATCGACGACTTCTACCTGGGGTTCTCCAACGGGACCATCTGGCCCCTGTACCACGACGCCATTCGTCCGCCCGATTTCCACCGGCACTGGTGGCGTCCGTACGTGGCTGTGAACCGCCGGTTTGCCGAGCAGGCTGCCGAAACCCTCCGACCGGGTGACCTGGCCTGGGTGCACGACTACCAGCTCCAGCTCGTACCGGGGATGCTACGCAAGCTTCGGCCGGACGTCCGCATCGGCTTCTTCCTGCACATCCCCTTTCCTCCGGTCGAAATACTGGCCCGTTTGCCGTGGCGCGGCGAGATTCTGGAGGGTTTGATGGGTGCCGATGTCGTCGCCTTTCAGACCCGGTTAGGCCGGCACAACTTTGGCCGGGCCGTCCGCCGGTTCCTGGGCGGCGAGGGCACCACCCGCTGGCTCCGGGCCGAGGGCCGGACGGTCCGCCTCATGTCGGCTCCGATCTCGATCGATACGCGGCGGTATGCGTCGCTCGCTGCCTCGGAGTCGGTCGGTGCAAGAGTGGACGCCCTTCGCCACGAACTAGGCGCCGACCGGAAGATCGTGCTGGGTGTGGACCGGCTCGATTACACCAAGGGGATCGATGTTCGATTGAGAGCGTTCGATACCCTGCTCCAACGTTACCGGGAACGGGCCGAGGATGTCCTGTTCGTGCAGGTTGCGGTCCCCAGCCGGGAGGGGGTTGATGACTATGCGGCCATGCGAGAACAGGTCGAAGCCCTGGTCGGGCGGATCAACGGCGCTCACGGTGAACTACATCACGTGCCGGTGCACTACCGGTATGGGAGCCTCGAACCCGAAGAGCTGGTTGCCTACTACCGGATGGCCGATGTCATGTGCGTAACGCCGTTGCGGGACGGTATGAACCTGGTGGCAAAAGAGTACGTGGCCTCCCGCCCGGGCGACAACGGGGTGTTGGTGCTGAGTGAGTTCGCCGGCGCCGCCCAGGAACTGCGTCAGGCCTTGCTGGTCAACCCGTACGACGTGGATGGAGTGGCCGATGCCCTGTGGAGGGCTCTGCACCTACCCCTCCCAGAGGCACAGGCCCGGATGCAATCCATGCGGCGCCAGGTCCAGCGCTATGACGTGTTCCGGTGGGCGCATGCCTGCATCGAGGCCATGAAGCAATGACGCGCCTGATGCACGAATTGGAGGTGGCCGCCGCCAGCGACGTGGTCATGGTTGCCAGCGATTACGACGGAACGTTGGCTCCGATCGTCGCCGATCCGGATCAAGCCCATCCAGATGCCAAGGCCCTGTCGGTGCTGGTGTCGCTGAGTCTCTTGCCGGACACACACGCCGCCATACTCTCCGGGCGCAACGTGGCGGTGTTGGAGCGGCTCACCGGCCCTCCGGCCGGGGTCGAGTTGGTGGGCAGCCACGGGGCGGAGCTGGGCGGTCGCCTGCCGGACGTGGAAGCGCAAGCCCGGAAGGATCTCGCCGAGGTGCGGGTGCGGCTGGCCCGACTCGGTGACGAGTTTCCCGGCTCGCATCTCGAATTGAAGCCGGCCGGAGTGGCGTTCCATTATCGGATGGTGACGGCCGCACGGCAATCGACGGCCGAGTCCGCGGCCCGCCGGATCGGTCGAGATTATCCCGGATTGACCATCCTCAATGGCAAACGAGTGGTGGAGATCACCGGGTCGGCAACCAACAAAGGCCATGCGTTGCGATCCCTGCGGGACCGGTGGGCGGCAGACGTGGTCGTGTTCATCGGCGACGACATAACCGACGAGGACGCCTTTGCCGCCCTCCGACCGATTGATGTTGGGATCAAGGTCGGAGCCGGCGCCACCCGGGCCCGCTTCCGCGTCGATGACCAGACGCAAGTGGCTTCTGTCCTCGAATCCCTCCTCGCCTTCCGTCGCGACAAATCACGAAGAGTCACGTAGGCCATCGGATAGGCCCTTGGCAGGGATACGCGCCCAGGTAGGACGGTTGTGGATTTCCCAAGTCAGCTCCCGAGCGGCCTTTTCGAACATGAACGCCTCGAGCAGGGCCGCCGCCGTGTTCTCCTGAGAAGGAAGGAGGCCGGTGCCGGCCATTCCCTGCAGATAGGTGCGCAGGAAGGCGGCGCTCACCCAGCGATACCAGCTGGTTGCCCAGGGCTCGAGATCGGGGAGTCGCTCGGTCGGGATCGTGCCGATCTCGACCTGTTCGTA
>DATEVB010000005.1:0-9086 GCA_035282865.1 Acidimicrobiia bacterium
CGACGACCCGCAGGAGGCGGAGCAGGCCAGGATCGCCACCTTCGAGCTCCAGCAGGGCCGTCCCGGCTATCGGGACCTCTGGCAGCAACTCCACGACATCTCGATGGCGGCCCACCGCCGCGACTTCGCCAGCCTGGGAGTCGAATTCGATCTCTGGTACGGCGAATCCACCGTACACGGACGGATCGACTCGATGATCGAACGCCTCGACCGGGCCGGCGTGGTCGCCAAGAGCGAGGGCGCCCTGGTCATCGCCATCGACGACCCGGGCGACAAGACCGAAATGCCCCCCTTCCTGGTCGCCAAGTCCGATGGAGGATTCCTCTATTCGACCACCGATCTGGCCACCATCGAACAACGGGTCGACGACTTGGACCGTGAACTCCTCCTGTATGTCGTCGATGCGCGCCAGGCGTTCCACTTCGAGCAAGTATTCCGGGCGGCCCGGCGCGGCGGCATCGCGCCGGAGAGCGTCGGGCTGGAGCACATCAAGTTCGGGACCATGAACGGCCCCGACGGCAAACCGTTCCAGACACGCAAAGGTGGAGTGCTCAAGCTGCACGATTTGATCTCCCTGGTCACCGCCGCGGCCGACGAACGCCTTTCGGAAGCCGACATCGCCCAGGAATACCCGCGAGCAGAGCGAGCCGAGATCGCCCGAATGGTCGGCCTGGCCGCCCTGAAGTTCGGGGATCTGAGCAATCACCGAACCTCTAACTACCTGTTCGATCTGGACCGATTTGCATCGTTTGAGGGAAAGACCGGGCCCTATCTGCAGTATTCGGCGGTTCGGATCAAGTCGATCCTCCGTAACGCGCAGGAGGCCGGACTGGCGCCAGGTCCGCTCGTGCCACCCGGCGTCGAGAGGGAACGCAACCTGATGCTCTACCTGGCACGGCTGCCCGAGGTGCTCGAGCGAACCTTCGAACTCCGCGCACCCAACCACGTTGCCGAATATGCCTACGATCTCGCTACTCAGTTCAACCGCTTCTACGAAGAATGCCACATCCTCCGGGAGTCTGACCCGGCCCGCCAGGCGTCCTGGCTGACCCTCGTCGATCTGACCTTGCGGGAACTCAACCTGGTGCTCGGTCTGCTCGGAATCGAGGTTCCCGACCGGATGTAGACCACGGGTCTATCGAATTGCCCGGCTGGCCGGCCGGAACCGTGAGCGGTTCGAAACCCGACCGGTCGGGGTCACTTCCCGACGGTTCTATGCTCCCCACCATGACCGTCCGACCGGCACGACCTGAGGACAAGGCGGCCATTGCCGCCTTCACCACCAACACGTTTGCGTGGGGCGACTACGTGGCCGATGCCTTCGATGCATGGATGGCGGATCCCGACGGTCAGATCCTGGTCGCAGCCAACGATTCGGACCAGGCCATCGGCATGGCACGAGTGGCCATGCTGTCTTCTAACGAGGCGTGGGCGCAGGCCGCCCGAGTTCACCCGGATCACCGGCGACGGGGTATCGGCGGTCGGTTGACGGATGCGGGAGAGACCTGGGCGGCAGGGCGGGGGGCGCTCGTCATGCGCCTCGTGACCGAAGATTGGAACGAACCCGCCCGGATGCAGGTCGAGAAGTCGGGATACCGCTTAGTGGCGAAGTGGGCGATGGCGCAAAGGAGCGTCGGCAGTTCGGTACCGACCGTTCCCGGAAACGGCGGCCGGAGGGCGCCGGCCGAGGAGCGATTGCGACCGGCCTCGGTCCACGAGGCAGAACCGGCGTTTCTGGCCTGGTCGACCGGCGATTTGATCACGGCCGGACACGGCCTGTTTCCCGCCCTCGATTGGATGTGGCGTCAAATGACCCTCGGTGACGTGGCCCAAGCGGCCCGGTCCCGATCCCTGTGGGATTGCCCGGCCGGGTGGCTGATTGGCACGATCGAAGAGGACATGTTCTGGGTTTCCTGGATCGTCACCGGTCCCGAGGACGCCAGGCGACTGCTGAAAGCCGCCCTTGATCTGGCGGATGAGCAAGGAGCAGAGCGTTTGCGCATTCTGTTCCCTCAGACCGACTGGCTGCTGCGGGCCGTCAATCGGGCCGGCCTGGAACTCCACCCGTTACTCGTGTACGAGAAGCCGGTGGGTTAGGAAGAAAGTAACCAGCTGCCGGCGTCCCGGCTCATTCAGCCGGTGAACATGACGTCGAACACAATCACCGTCCCGATCACCCACAACGAGTAGAGAACGGGCAGCTCGATCAGGTCCAACCAGGGTTTGTCGGCGTAGAGACGCCGCACACCCCACAGGGTTGCGGCCCCCAATAGCAGGGTGGCAGTCAAGCCGGCGACGCCGGTGGCCATCAGGACGTCGTTGGCGATACCGAACGTGGACGGTAGGTCTTCGACGTACCTCTCGATGAACCGTCCGATGAACAGGAGGATGCCACCCACCAACAGGAGTGAACCCGCCCGGATGAGGAGAATCTCGACTTCTGAACCGGTGCGGGCGCGTTGAGAACGAATCGGGCCTTCGACCGCCACTCCCAGCGCAAACGCTCCGAATACGGCGATCACCAGACCGGATCCCAGCATCTCGCCGGTCGACTTGGTCAATCCAACATCGAAGATCTCGAACCCGTCCAGGAGTACGACGATGGCCAGAGATACCAGGGCCGTGCCAACCACCAGCAGACCAACATCAAAGGTCGTGCCGGTGATGCGCCGAAACAGCCGGAACAGACGCCTGGTCTCCGGCTCGGCAGCTTCTTGGATCATGACCTGCGGATCGTCCACGGTCCCCACTCCTGGAGTTGGCGTGCGGTCGGCACAGCCTACTCGGGCTCACCGGTACCCCGGAGTTCGTTCTCCCGCAGGGCTTCCCAATAGAGCTCAACCGGGTGAGCGATTCGATACCAGTTCTCGAGGTGGGCACGCACCTGCATCTCACACCCCGGGTTGGCCGACGCCACCACGGTCGATCCGGTCCCCCGAATCTGGGCCGCCTTGTTCTCGCCCAGCCGGTGTGAGGTCTCGGGGTGCAGCATGGAGTAGAGGCCGGCCGCCCCGCAACACTGATCGTCGGCCAGGTCAAGAGGTTGGTAACCGGCTGCCGCGACGATGGTCCGTGGGGCTTCAACGATGCGCTGGGCGTGCCGCAGATGGCAGGGATCCTGGACGGCCACCGCCCCCCGGTTGGTGGACATCTTCGGAAGTCGACCCTCATCGATGGCCGTGGCGACGACCTCTGTGATGTCCCGGGCACGATCGGCAAGAATCACCCCTCCGTCGCCCGCCCACTGGGCATACTCCTTGAGGTGCGAACTGCAACCGGCCGCGTTGCTGATAACCAGATCGGTGCCTTGCAGCGCCCAAATGTTCCGAGCGGCCAACCGGCGAGCGCGCCTCGTATCTCCATCGTGGGCGGCCAGGGCTCCACAGCAGGTCTGAGATGAGGGAACCACGACCCGATAGCCCGCTCTATTCAACACTTCGATGGTTGCTTCATGGACGCCCCCGAACCAGGGGTCCATGACACAGCCGGCCAGAAGGGCGATGGTGCCGATTTCTTCGCCCTTGGCCAGATGGACGGTGCCGCGGACGGTCGGCAGTGGGCGCGGCACATCCCGCATTCCGGCCAGGCTCGACCTGATCACGGCGGGAAAGAGACGGACGGCGCCCATTCGGCGGGCCAGGCCGATGGCTCTGGTGGCCAGCCGCAGCGGCCACGGAGCAGCCACCAACCGCCCGAGGAGAGCATGGCGAAGCCGCCGCACCGGGTCCGGCCGCTGTGCCGTCAACTCCGCCCGGGCTCCTTCCATGGCCCGGCCGAACGGGACCAGCGAGGGACACTCCGCTTCACACGCCCGGCATTGCAGGCAGAACGACATCATGTCCTCGAAGGCATCATCGATTGCGATGACGTCACCAGCCACAGCTCGCATGGCAGCGATTCGTCCACGCGGAGAAGCCGTCTCATCGCCCGTCAACCGATAGGTGGGACAATGCGGGAGGCACAGCCCGCAATCGACACAAGCACTGAGCTCGGCTCGCCGCGGAGCGTCAGCAGTGACCCAGCCCATCACAAACCCCCCGGCAACCGGCCCGGGTTGACGATCCGATCGGGGTCAAACCGGGCCACCACCCGACGCTGCAAATCCATCCCTGCTGGAGGGGTGCCCCAAGGATCGAACGACTCGTGGACGTGCCCAGGAGCTTCGATGAGCACGAGCGCGCCGCCGTGGCTCTCCGCCCAGCGGCGCACCTCGCCAAAGCTCACCGGATCGAAGTCGGCCGCGCCGATCCGGGCTTCACCAACTCCCGGCAACGCCTGGTAGCTCCACGAGGCCGGGATCTGTTCGAGCGCGTCGGGTAGCAACCGGGGGGCGACACGTAGGGAGAGCCGGATGGATCCGGCGGGAGCCCCGGGCCACCGCAATCCCTCTTCGTGGCCACCACCGAGTTCGGCTGTCCGCGCCTCAACCTCGGCGGGCGTTCCCGCCAGGAACACGAGCACCCGGTCGGGCTCCTCGACCACTGCCAAGGGGCGATAGCCGTAATCGGGCCTTGCCTCCGGTAGCGTCACCGTCCTGGCGGCCGCCGGGAGCGGCCAGAGTTTGAGGCAGACCCGGCCGATGAGCCCCAACGAGCCGAAAGAACCGGTTGCCAGCCGGGGCAGATCGTAACCCGTGACGTTTTTCACGACCCGACCCCCTCCCCGCACGAGTCGCCCATCGCCGGTCACCACCTCAACCTCCAACATCCGATCCCGGGTCGGCCCGTACCGCAACCGCCGGAACCCTGAGATGCCGGCCGCCACCGCACCACCGACCGTTCCATCTCCGGGAACCTCTGGAAGGACGGCAGTTTGGGAGCGCCCGGCCAGTAGATCTTCGAGGTCGGCCACTCGCACCCCGGCCTCGACGACGACGGTCAGATCCTCCGGTTGCCAATCGACGATTGAATCCAGGCGGGCGGTCGAGAGCACGATGGCCGGGTCGACCCGGCCGCCCATACCTTGATGGGTACCGCCACCCCACACCAGAACGGGCAGGGAGTGTTCAGACGCCACGGACAGAACTGCGGCCGCCTCATCGAGAGTGGAAGGTGCGACCACGACCGCTTCGTCGGCAACACCTTCGATCGGATCGGATAGGAAGGCGGCCAGGCGGCGCTGCAACGCCGATTTCACCGACGTCATATCCAGGTTCCCTCGAGAACCGGCCGTCCGATGTCGAAGCATCTGGATCCGGCCGGGAGCACCTTGTCGGGGTTGAACAACCCGCCGGGATCGAAGGCTTCGATCAGCCGGGCCTGGGCGTCGAGGTCCGCCTCGGAAAACGCGAGCGGCATGAGGTCACGCTTCTCCAAGCCGATTCCATGCTCCCCCGAGAGGGCGCCGCCTGCCGCCACACATACTCTGGCAAGCTCGTCGGCAGCCGCCCGCACCCTATCCAGCACGCCTTCCTCGGTAGCATCGAAGGCCATCAGCGGGTGCAGATTGCCGTCTCCCGCATGGAACACGTTCATCACGACGAGGTTGTTGCGTTCGGCGATCTGGGAAATCTTGGCCATGACCTCCACCAATTTGGTGCGCGGCACAACGGTGTCGTGCAGGTAGTAGTCGGGAGCGGTCTGCGCCACCGCGCCAAAGGCCGCCTTGCGGCCCTTCCAGAGCAACGCACGCTCTGCTTCGTCGGCGGCCACCCGTATCTCGGTGGAGTGGTTGGACTCAGCGAAGGCGCGCACCAACTCCGCCTCGGATTCAACCGCGGCCGGGTGACCGGTGACTTCGGCCAGCAACACCGCGGCGGCGGTGGTCGGGAAACCTGCTCTCACAAACCGCTCCACGGCTGCGGTCATCGGCTGGTCCATCATTTCCAGGGCCGCAGGAACGATCCCCCCGGCGATGACTTCCGACACGGTGGCCGCGGCATCCTCAACCCGGTCGTATGCGGCGAGCAGCGTGCGAACGGCCGGCGGGTTGGGGGTCAGTTTGACGAGTGCCCGGGTGACGATGCCCAGCGTGCCCTCCGACCCGACCACGATCCCCCGCAGATCCAGGCCGATCGGATCGGGGGCGTCGCCGCCAAGCACGACCATCTCGCCGGTGGCAGTGATCAGTTCGACAGCCAGCACGTGATTGACGGTGCTGCCTTCTGCCAGGCAGTGCGGTCCTCCGCTGTTGTTGGCCACGTTGCCGCCGATGGTGCAGGCTGCCTGGGAGGAAGGATCAGGTGCGAAGTGAAGGCCGTACGGGGCCGTGTGCCGGCTGAGGTCGAGATTGAGCACACCGGCCCCCACCCAGGCACTCCGACTTTCGGCATCCACCTCGATCTGTGTCATCCGGGTCAGTGAAACGACCAGCGAGGGACGGGTCGGGACCGCACCACCGGCCAGACCGGTTCCGGCCCCGCGCGGCACCACCGGGATCCCGTGACGAGCGGCGATCCGGACGATCTCGATCACCTCGCCGGCGCTTTCCGGAAGGGTCACGACCGCCACGTCGCCCCTCTTGATACCACCGTCCTTGCCGTAGACGTACGTGCGGAGCGGATCGGCCAGGACCCGATCGTCGCCAAGCAGATGTTGCAGCTCACGAACCAGCGTCACGTGCCTCACGCTAGCGGAGACCACCGGGCCTTCTGCCGGAGGGTAACTCTTCGGCCCGGCTGGAGGTCTGATCCAAAATCCACGACCGGGTACGATATGCAACCCACCAGTCATCAACCGACGGGAAATACCCCGTGACCAGAGTTCACACGTTCCACATTCCCGTGATGGGTACGGGTTTCACCATCGACACCCCGCTGAGAGTGGCTCGCTTTGGCATCGACTCGGTGATCCAGATCGTCGATGACGTACTCATCGAACAGATGCGCAAGGTGCACAGCAACCGGGCCGGAGAGCCATATCAGGAAATCACCGACGAGGAGGAGGATGCTCGGGCCCGGCGCATCACGGCGTACCTGAACCTGATCCACCTGCTCGTCCAAAGGCAGATCGACGTCGTGAAAGACATGCCGTTCGAGCCGGATACCGACCTCACCCGTTACTTCGAGATGTTGCCGGAAGGTTCTCTCAAGGCTTCGTATCGGGGGATGCTGGCTGCTGAGAACAATGACCGGCGAACGGCGCTCGAGGCCGACCTGCGCCGGCAGGTGGTGGCGGGGGCGATCGATGTCAACATCATGACCAAGCTGGACCGCGATACCTACCTCGGCAGAACGAAACGCCCGCCGGAATTCAGCGACGCGCTGTCGGGCCTGCGCGGCTTCGCCAGGAGCAACCTCCAGTCGGCAGTGGTCTTCTCGGCGGGTTTGAATCCCCGCCTGTTCGGTTACCTCACCGAGTTCAACGACTTCTATCCGGATGAGCACGGCGGTTTGCGCAAGCGCATCGTCCTCAAGGTGAGCGATTACCGCTCGGCGTTCGTTCAGGGCAAGTACCTCGCCAAACGCGGCCTGTGGGTGTCGGAATACCGGGTTGAGTCCGGCCTCAATTGTGGCGGCCATACCTTCCCGACCAGCGGCCAACTGATGGGGCCGATCCTGGAAGAGTTCCGCGCCAGACGGCCGGAACTCATCGAGACTCTGCACTCGGTGACCAATGAAGCCCTCCTCGCCGGTGGTCGCAGGCCACTGGACGGCCCGCTCCCGATGCGGATCACTGCCCAGGGAGGAATCGGAACGAGTGGCGAACAAGACTTCCTGCTCCATCATTTCGAGCTGGATGCAACGGGGTGGGGCACGCCATTCTTGCTAGTCCCGGAGGTGACCAATGTCGATGATGCACACCGGGCACAGCTGCAGGCCGCGTCTGGCGATGACGTCGAGCTGAGCGACGCCTCCCCATTCGGGATTCCCTTCTGGAATCTCCGGAATTCGGCCAGCGACTTACTACGCCGGGACAGGATCGCGATCGGCAGGCCGGGCAGCCCCTGTCCCAAGGGATACCTCGCTTTGCACAACACGGAGTTCTCCGAGGAGCCGATCTGCACGGCCTCGCGCAAATACATCATGCAGAAGCTCGCCCACCTGGATGAGGAGGGATACACACCCGAGCAGCGGGTGGTGGTGGAAGAGGATGTGCTTGCCAAGACCTGTCTGTGCCGGGACCTGGCCGGAGGCGCCGAGCTCAACTCCGGCATCAACGACCACGCGGCGACGGCGGTGTGTACAGGCCCGAACATCGTCAATTTCTCCAAGGTGGCGTCCCTCCGGGAGATGGTCGACCATATCTACGGGCGTATCTCCCTGCTCACCAATCCTGATCGTCCCCACATGTTCATTCGGGAGATCGAGTTGTACCTCGACTACGTGGGGAAGGAATTCCGGCGGTTCGCGCTTGGGCTCTCCGCTCGGAAAGAGAGCTACTTCAGTGAGATCCGAGAGAACCTCCGAACCGGAATCGAGTACTACACGGAGTTGATCGATCGTCTCCCCAAGGCCGACCGCGGCCGGTTCGCGGACCGGCTGGAGGGTTTGCGCGACGCCGTCCAGCAGATTGGTGCGCTGGTACCGGTATAACCGGTCCAGGCTCCCGGAGCACGACTATTCGGCGCCTGTCAGACACCGGCCAATAGAGACGCCTGCGCAATCTCCGGACGAACAACCGCCGCGCCGACCCACCCACAGGCGTTGAAGTGAGGGGTTCCTTCGGGCTCGGCATCCTGATGTTGGTCAGCGCATTGTCTCTGGTGATCCTTCACCTGTGGGCGTTCACCGACGTACTCCGCACTCCCGTGAGTATCTGGACGGCCGCCGGGCGAACCAGATCTTCCGGGCGATCGTGGTCCTGTTCCTCTCGCTCACGGACCGATCACTTATCTAGGATCGCCCTCCCCAGCCTCCACCGCCGGGTGTTCTGACCAGCAACCGGTCACCCGGACCCACCTCAAAGGTGGTCTTCCCGGGGACTCGCTCGGGCGCTCCACCGGCCCGAATCACCCAATCCTCACCGCACGCGCCCGGCTCTCCGCCCGCCAGGCCCCAGGGCGGCACCACCCGGCGCTCCCCCATCAACGACACGGTTGCCGGAACCAGAAGCTCGATCTCTCGCTCGATGCCCTCCCCGCCCGGATACCGGCCGGCGCCCCCGCTGCCTCGTCGCAGCTCATTGCGGATCACCCGGAAGGGGTAG
>DATEVB010000006.1:0-16449 GCA_035282865.1 Acidimicrobiia bacterium
ATCTCACCTCCGAAGCGCTGGCGGAAAACCCAACCATGGAGGGAATCGCCCCGTTCGTGCCCGACTCGGGCGAAGGTCGTTGGACGGTGTTCGAGGCCATCGACCTCAACGTGGCGGCCCCGATCATCACCAACTCGCTGTTCCGGCGGATCAGCTCCCGCGACGAGGGAGAGTACGCGGATCGGATCCTCTCGGCGATGCGCCGCAAATTCGGTGGTCACGCCATCAAGACAGAGGACGGGCGATGAGCCCACCGTCTGTCGAACCGCACCTCTTCGTGATCGTCGGAGCGACCGGAGACCTCACCAAGCGGAAGCTGCTCCCCGCCCTCTACGAGATGATCACCCGGCAGGGAATCGGCGAACGATGCCGCATCCTCGGTGTGGCAACCTCCCAACTCGACGACGACACCTTTAGGACCCAAGCGTGCAAGGCTCTCCACGGGGCCGGGTTCTCACATGACGATCTGGGCTCCTGGTGCGACCGTTCGCTCCACTATCAGAGTGCCCGCGACGGATATGAGGCGGTGGCCGACCGGATCCAAGCCCTGGAGGATGAGTACGGGCTGCCAGGCAACCGGGTGATCTACCTGGCCCTCCGGCCCCAGATCTTCGCTTCGACGATCGAGAGCCTGGGTAAGGCCGGATTGAACCAGAGCCCGGGGTGGACCCGACTGGTGATCGAGAAGCCGTTCGGTCGCGACCTCGACTCTGCCCGCGACCTGAACGACATCGTTCACGCCCACTTCGCGGAGGCACAGATCTACCGCATCGATCACTATCTCGGCAAGGAGACGGTCCAGAACCTCCTCGTATTTCGTTTCGCCAACGCGCTGTTCGAGAATTCGTGGAATCGCGATCGGGTGAAGCACGTCCAGATCACCGTGTCGGAGGATGAGGGCATCGGCACTCGCGCCCGTTACTACGAAGAATCGGGGGCGTTGCGTGACATGGTCCAGAACCATCTCACCCAGGTGTTCACCCTGATAGCTATGGAGCCCCCAGTCTCGTTCGAGGCCCAGGCAATTCGTGATGAGAAGGTCAAGGCGCTTCGTTCGATCACCAAGATCGACCCCAACGCCGTCGTGTTCGGCCGGTACACGGCAGGTGAGATGGATGGGGAGCAGGTGCGGGGCTACCACGAAGAAGAAGGCGTCGCTGCCGATTCGACAACGGAGACCTTTGTGGCCCTGCGCCTCGACGTTGACAACTGGCGATGGCAGGGGATTCCGTTCTATTTGCGGACCGGTAAGCGTTTGCCGCGCCGCCTGACCCAAATCGTGGTGACCTTCCGCGAACCGCCGGTGTACTTCTTCGCCGATTCGGGATCCAGCCAGGTCCACTCGAACATGCTGGTGATCACCCTGCAGCCCGATGAGGGGTTCCGCCTGTTCTTCGACGTGAAGGCACCGGAAGACCCGTTGCGTCTCGAAACCCGTCCGTTCCATTTCTCGTACCGGGAGGCATTCGGTGAGCTACCCGGCGCTTATGAGACGCTCATCTTCGACGTGCTCACCGGCGATCAGACGCTGTTCGTCCGCGGTGATGAAGTTGAGGAATCGTGGCGTCTCTTCACGCCCCTCCTGGATGGCGGTCTCGAGATTCACCCGTACGAGGCGGGGACGTGGGGGCCGGAAGCAGCGGATCAACTGGCTCTTCGGAACGGCGACAGCTGGGCAGTCCCCTGAACCGACCAGCAGGCGAGGTTGAACGGCAAGGCGGGACGTCGCGGTTGCGAAGCCCGATACACTCCGGGTGCATGCCTGCGATGAGAACACCGATGCCGTTGGTGCTGGTGCTGGCCCTGGTGGTGGCCGCCTGTTCGAGTGGGAGTACCGACTCCAGCACCTCAACGACCGCGGTCGCTGTCACCTCGCCCTCGAGGATGCTCGGTGAGTGGGTCCCGGCCGACCTCCGGCCGGGAGGACTCCTCATCGGCGACACCTTGACGACGGCCGGCAACCGCTTTGTGATCTTCGAGGAGATCGATGGCACCCAGGTGGCGGTCTGGACCTCGGAGGATGGCCGGAGTTGGTCGGCCGGCGATGACTCGGCGTTCCCTCCCGGGGCGCACGTCAAGTGGGCTCGCGGCAACGAGCACGGTGCCGTAGCGGTCGGCTGGTCCGGACAGCCCGCTTGGCCGCCTGATCCGGAGTCTCCCCCTGTATTCGATCGGGTCTGGACGACGACCGATGGGCTCGTCTGGACACCCGGGGAGTTTCAGCCGGTCGTACCGGAACCAACTGAGTATCTCGAGTGGTACGCGGACGTGACCAGTGCACTCGCCCATGAAGAGGGGTTTCTGCTGGTAGGGCAGGTGAGATGGTTCGTCGACGGAGCGGCGATCGCCGCGGACCTGGGACTCGGTAGCCGCGACATCGTTGCTTACCCAACGGTGCGAGAGGGAGGCGGGTGCACGCTCGAGGGCCTGTACCGCGACGGTGACAATGCGTTCACCGTGCCGTGCGGAGACTACGAGATCGATCCCGAGGCAGATGGCCTGTTCACAGCGCGCCCACCGGTGGTCGCCGCCGGAAGCCGTGACGGAACTTGGGAGACCCTTGACACTATCGGCCTGGAGACCGTCTCGGTCACCGGCGCGGGCATCGGACCGGACGGGGTGTCGCTCTTCTCGTGGCCGCTCTTCGACGTACCCCGCTACTGGACGTCGGTGGACCTGCGTACCTGGCAGACCGTTGAAGGTATCCCCGGGATAGACGCCGATGCCGTCTACTCCATGCGAAGCTGGCGAGACGGCTGGGTGGCCGACATCGGATACCAGGATGTCGAAGGCGGTGAGCTCTGGTGGACCACGCTCGGGTCAACGTGGGCCGATGCCGGTGTCGAAGGGAAGCATGGGCCATTCGCCGTGGGCGCCTTCGGGCTCATCTCCGTGACCACTCCTCCCGACGCCCCTGAATCGACGCAACTCTGGTTCACCCCCGACGGTGTGAAGTCGGCGGTGTTCGACATTGCCGAGCTGTTTGGGGCGGACGCCGTGGCCGACGGCCTCGCCGTCGGCACCGGTTCGGTCGTTGCGGTAGTGTCGACCTTCAGCGATTCGACCGAGTACCCGTGGGTCGCCAAGGTGTGGGCGGGCATACCCTCGGGGGAGTGAACCTCAACCGAACATGTCCTCCTCCGGCATGAGACGGGGACGACAGCCCAGGCTGTTAGGCCGAGGTCGGAGGGCGCCCGGGAAAGCGCGGAGTGGATGGGGTCAAGAGCTCCTGAAGGAAGGCGTACTTCCCCAGGCAAGCGTTCACCCTGCTTGGCTGCGCGGCCGGCTATCCACCCGGCCCGGGCAATCGTAACGAGGGCGATGGCTGCTTCGAGCGGTGTCACTCGGTCGCTCACGCACACCTAAGCGGTGCCGTCGCCGTCTTCCGAATCGACGGCCGGCCCGCCCAACGGCAGATCGGGAGATGGTGTTCATGCCCGAGAGACGAGCGGGAAGCACGGGAAGTCATACGCGCCTGCAACAACCGGCTTCCAGCATTCAATCGCCGACAAGCGAAGAACGAAAAGTAGAGGTGGCCGGGCCGGGGCCCCCCGGTGCTCCCGAACCGGCAGGCACACAACGTCTACAGAGCGAGGTCGGCCTTGACCGGGTGCACTAGCGCCAGGTACTCCGTCGTTGAGACCTTCATGGTCTCGGTGTGCGATCCTGCGTTGAACACGATCTCGTCGAGTGGGAGATCGTCGTCGACGAGAACCGGGAGTCCATACAGGTTCCCAAACGGCGGCTCGGCTCCCCGTTCGCAGTCGTCGAAGATCGGGGCGAATTCCTCTTCCCGGGCCAGGCGAACATCATCGCTACCCAGAACCGCTTTCACCTTGTCCAGGTCGACGAGCCGGTTGGCCGACAGTACGGTCATGACCAGACGTCCGTCGGCGTTGACGATCACCGGTTTAGCGAACTTCCGACCCGGTAGATGCTCAACGGCAGCTACCTCCTGAGCCGTGTATGCGGGGGAATGATGCTCCACTTCGTAGTGGACGCCGTGTGAGATCAGATACTTGCGGACCCGATGTGCGTCCACGACAAACACCCCCTTGTAACTCGTGGCTTGCCCTTGTGGTTTCTTGCATCTTTCATACACCCTGAGGTGGTACCGGGGGCAGGTGCTGAAAGACCTTATTGGGGCCGGTGGTACCTATATTCGATGGCGGAGCGTCCG
Source organism: Acidimicrobiia bacterium (assembly GCA_035282865.1). Lineage (GTDB taxonomy): Bacteria > Actinomycetota > Acidimicrobiia > Spongiisociales > UBA4744 > UBA4744. The sequence goes on from DATEVB010000006.1 coordinate 4,181, forward strand.
GAGGAGGACGGGTGTCAGATCGAGGGAGTGACATCAGCGAAACGAGAAACCGGCAACGCTTGGTGGGGATGTTGCAGCAAGCCGTTCGCAAATGGTCGGATGACAAGGCTGCCCGCCTCAGCGCCGCTTTGGCCTACTACGTATTGTTCTCGGTGGCGCCACTGCTCATCGTGGCGGTTGGCATCGCCGGTCTGGTGTTCGGTGAAGAGGCAGCCCGGGGTGAGATCGTCGGTCAGATCGGAGACCGGGTGGGGCCGTCGGTCGCAGGTTTCCTGCAGGACATGATGGCGGGAACCCGGGGCGGAGCCGGGGTGGCCGCCACCGTGATCGGCGTGGTGTTGACCCTCCTGGGTGCTTCCGGGCTGTTCCTACAGTTAAAGGGCGCGCTGAATGTGGTGTGGAACGTTCCCGTTCAAGCCACCAGAGGCGTTGGCCACCTTCTCCGTACGCGGGCCCTCGCCTTCTTGTCGGTGCTCGGATTCGGGGTGTTGCTTCTCGTCGTACCGGCCGCTTTCAGCGTGGTTTCGGGGCTCGGAACGCTGATGCCCGATCACCTGTCCTTTGTGGCGCCACTCCTCCAATGGTTGAGCCCTGTCGTGATGCTGGTATTGCTGACCGTCGTGTTCGCCCTGATCTTCAAGGTGTTGCCCGACGCAACGACTCCCTGGCCGGCCATATGGAGGGGAGCGGCCTTCACTTCGGTGCTGTTCACGATCGGTACGTTCCTGTTGGGTCTCTATCTGGGCGGGGGAGCGGTCGGCAGCGGATTCGGAGCCGCCGCGGCGCTTGTGACCCTGTTGCTGTTCACCTACTACTCGGCCCAAATCTTTCTGCTCGGCGCCGAGTTCACCCGGGTGTTGCAGGTGGATCTGGAATACGACCAGGCGCCCGTCCACCCGATCGCCGCTCCGCCCGGCGAGCCGTCCACCGCCCTCCGGATCGGCGATTCGACGTCCGTTGTCGCAGTGTGGGCGTTCCTGGCCGGCTTGGTCCTCGGTTGGTGGAAGAAGAGATAAGTCGTCAGTTTCCAGCCTCCAGCTGGTGGCCCTCAACAAACCCCTTGTATACCTTGTGCCGGCTGCTGGTTGCTGATACCCCGATGGTCAGGATTCGACCGGGTCGTAATTCCCTTGACGGGATATTTATCCATGGTATAGGTTGGTACTCGATACCTCCTGAGGAGGCGTTGATGCGGATGCACACGGGAACATTCATCGGGTTCACCGACCCGGCCAATTCAGGTGTGCGTCCGCGGCCCCTCGCCATGTGATTCTTTCAACGAGTTCGATGAGGAAGCCGCCGACAGCACACCGGCGGCTCTTTTCATTGGTCAACCATTATGCGAAGGAATCACGACATGAACGCAATCTACGAGCACGGCCGGTGCGTCTCCTCCGGGCAGAACGACCTGTTCTTCTCGGAACGGCCCGACGAACTATCTGTGGCGCAATCCATCTGCATGGAGTGCATGGTCCGTCTCGACTGCCTGGAAGAGGCGTTGGAGCGGCAAGAGGACTGGGGCGTATGGGGTGGTGTCATCTTCTGGGATGGACAGCCGTACCACCACCGCCGTGGGCGGGGTCGCCCCCGTCGGGTCGATCAGGGCCTCGAGCTCGAGGCAGATGTCAGCGAGCTCTGGCGACAGGTTCGCTCGGCATGACGATCTTCATATTGTCCGCTCGCTCTCCGTGAATAGACACCGGCCGGGATTTCCCGGCCGGTGTCACGGCACTCAGAGCTCGGCAGGCTGCGGTCAAAGAGCCAGCATGTTGCGCAACGCGCCCGGACTGGCCGGATGGCGCAGTTTGGCCAGGGCCTTGGCTTCGATCTGGCGAATCCGTTCACGGGTCAACTCGAAGTGCCGGCCCACTTCATCGAGGGTACGGGGTACACCGCTGTCGAGGCCATATCGCATGACGAGTACCGTCCGTTCCCGGTCGGTCAAGCTGGCCAAAACGGTTTCGAGATCCTCTTTGCGCATGCCGAGGGCAACCGTCTCGAATGGGGCGGTGGCGTCGGTGTCTTCGATGAAGTCGCCGAGTACGGCGTCTTCATCACCGACGGGTTCGAATATGGACACTGGTTCCGGTGCCACTTTGATGGCCTCAACGACCTTCTCCACGGAGATCGCCGAGTACTCGGCGATCTCTTCGGGCGTCGGAGGGCGACCGAGACGTTTGACCAGGTAATTCTCGGCCTGGCGCACCTGACTGATGGTGTCCATCATGTGGACCGGAACCCTGATCGTGCGGCCCTTGTCGGCGATGGCCCTGGTGATGGCTTGGCGGATCCACCAGGTGGCGTAGGTCGAGAATTTGAATCCTTTGCGGTACTCGAACTTCTCGACCGCTCTGATCAGCCCGAGGTTGCCTTCCTGGATCAGGTCGAGCAGCGACAGGCCGGAGTTGGAGTATCGCTTGGCTATCGAAACGACGAGGCGCAGATTGGTCTGAATGAACTGGTGACGTGCCTCTCGGCCCCTGCGCACGGTAGCGAGGAGGATGCGCCGTTGAGCGTCGGTGTGGTTCCCCTTGTCGAGGTCGGCCTGGGCCTTCGCGCCTCGTTCGATGGATTTGGCGAGTTCCACTTCATCGGCGGCATTGAGCAAGCGATAAGCGCCGATCTCGTCGAGGTATTGACGGATGGGATCTTCTCTTGCTTCGGATTCCGCTGTCTTGCGGCGTGTCGCCACTCGGACTCCTCCAGACCGGTTCGAGGATGGTACCTAAGACTCCGCTTGTACCTAAGCATTAAGGTCGACGGATCGGTTCGATTTCTTGAGTGATCTGCGATACCTGGCGATGATCTCGGGGTGGATTCTCTTGAGATCTGCAACGGGGAAGGCCGAAAGCAAGTGCCAGGCCAGATCGAGGGACTCCTCGATGGTGCGATCCGATCGATCCTGACCTACAAAGGTCTTCTCGAATTCATCAGCGAAGTCGAGGTACCGGCGGTCTTCGTCGCTGAGGCTCGTCTCCCCGATGATGGCAACCAATCTCCGCAACTCCCGACCTTGGGCATAGAAGGCGTAGACCTGATCGGCGACCTGGCGGTGATCTTCCCGGGTCTTGCCCGTGCCGATTCCTGCGTTCATCAATCTGCTCAAGCTAGGAAGAACGTCGATTGGCGGGTCTATGCCGCGCCGGTACAGCTCACGGGAGAGCACGATTTGGCCTTCAGTGATATATCCGGTCAGGTCGGGGATGGGATGGGTGATGTCATCATCGGGCATCGACAGGATGATGAGCTGGGTCACAGAACCGGACCGACCATGGAGTCGACCGGCCCGCTCGTACAGGGTGGCCAAATCGGTGTACATGTATCCGGGGAAACCGCGCCGTCCGGGAACCTCTTCTCGAGCAGTAGCGACTTCACGGAGGGCCTCGCAGTAGTTGGTCATGTCTGTGAGGATCACCAGGACGTGAAGGCCCTTGTGAAACCCCAAATACTCGGCCGTGGTGAGGGCCAGGCGCGGAGTGAGAAGGCGTTCGATAGTCGGGTCATCCGCCAGGTTCATGAACAACACCGTGCGGCCCAGGCGACCGCTTTCTTCGAGGAAGCTCCGGAAGAAGCTCGCCTCGCGATGGGTGATTCCCATCGCAGCAAAGACCACGACGAAGTCCTCTCCAGTGGATCCGACCACCGTGGCTCCGGTCGCAATCTGGGCCGCAAGTGGCCCGGCGGGGAGACCGAATCCGGAGAAGATGGGCAGTTTCTGACCCCGGACCAGGGTGTTCAGAGCGTCGATGGCCGAAACCCCGGTCTGAATGAACTCATCGGGGTAAGCGCGGACCGCCGGATTGATGGGCAGTCCATTTATGTCCCAAAACGCCTCGGGAAAGACCGGGGGTCCCCCGTCGATCGGGTTCCCCGACCCGTCCAGCATCCTGCCCAGCATGTCCATACCGACTCCCAGACGAGCGGCTTCACCACCCAGACGGACGCGGGTGCCCTCGAGGCCGATACCGCGTGTTCCGGCGAAGACCTCGACGACAACGCGGTCGTGGTCGACTTCAAGGACCTGGCCCCGCCGCCGCTCCCCGTCGGGGGTAATGACCTCGACAACCTCGTTGTAATGCGCGCCTGCCACACGATCGAAGAAGACGAGGGGCCCTGATGCGAAATTGACCGTCGCGTATTCGGGTATGTAGAGCTGCGGTCCTTCGGTCATAGCCCGGCCAACTCTCTATCGATTCGTCTCATGAGGGCGTCGGCTCGCTCGACCGTCTCCGCCGGGAGCCAGTAGCGCATCCGGGCAACCTCCTCCATGGCGCCAAGCGACACGACGTGCTCGATGCCCACCTCCCGGTCGACGGCGTCACGCATCCCTCCGGCTGCATGGCGTATCACCTTCAGCATCCAGTACTGTTTCTCCGGCGGGCAGAAGGCGTCGATGTCGTCGTATGCCGACTGCTGGAGGAAATCCTCGCGGAGCATCCGCCCCACCTGGAAGACCACGCGCTCGCCGGCAGCCAGCACATCGGCGCCGAGCAGCCGCACGATGTTTTGGAGGTCTTCTTCCTCGCCGAGCATCTGTTGCGCCCAGCTGCGTTGGTCCGCCCAGTCGCCGGCAACATGATTGTTGAACCAGGCTCCCAGATCGTAAAGGGTATAGCTCCGGGTCCAATGGATAGCCGGGAAGTGACGGCGGCGGGCCAGGTTGGTGTCGAGCGCCCAGAACGTTCCGGCCAGTCGCAAGCTGTATTGCGTGACGGGCTCTGAGAAGTCGCCTCCCGGCGGAGAGACCGCGCCGATCACGGTCACGGACCCCTCCCGCGTTTCGCTTCCCAGGCACTCGACGGTTCCGGCTCGCTCGTAGAATTCCGCCAGCCGGGAGGGCAGGTAAGCCGGGTATCCCTCTTCCCCGGGCATCTCTTCCAGGCGGCTGGATACCTCTCGCAATGCCTCACCCCAGCGGCTGGTGCTGTCGGCCATCAGCGCCACGTGATAACCCTGATCCCGGTAGTACTCGGCGATGGTTATCCCTGTGTAGATCGAGGCTTCGCGGGCGGCGACCGGCATGTTGGACGTATTGGCGATCAGGATGGTCCGGTCCATCAAGGAGATCGCGGTGCGAGGATCGATCAACTTCGGGAAATCCTGCAACACCTCAGCGAGTTCGTTGCCGCGCTCGCCACATCCGATGTAGACGATGACATCTGCCTCCGCCCATTTAGCCAGCGCTTGCTCTTGCACCGTTTTTCCGGTCCCGAAACCGCCCGGGATCGTCGCACTTCCTCCTCGGGCGATGGGGAACAGGGTGTCGATCACACGCTGGCCGGTGACGAGTGGAGCCATCGGCTCGAGCCGTCTGGTGAATGGTCGCGGTTTGCGAACCGGCCATGTTGAGATCATCGGGTGAGGAGAGCCGTCGATGAAAGCGACGGGGTCTTCCAGGCGAACTGCGTCTTTCGCTACTCCGGTGACGGTACCTCCCCGTCCTGGCGCGACCAGGACGCGATGTTCGATTGCGCGGGTCTCCTGGAGGGTGCCCAGCACGTCACCCGCGGCAACCCGATCCCCTACCGTGACCCGCGGCCGGAACTCCCACAGGCGTTCCCGGTTGAGTGTCGCTACGGCCACTCCCCGGCTGAGAAACGCCTCCCCGTTGGGGTTGTCGCCGACGGCTGCCAGCGTGGCAAGGGGCCGTTGAATGCCGTCGAACGTGTTGGTCAGCAATCCGGGCCCGAGTTCGACCTCGAGCGGACGGCCGGTATCCACCACCTGAGAGCCGACCTGCAACCCGGACGTGTCTTCGTACACCTGAATGATGGCTTCGTTGTCTTCAAGCCGGATGACTTCGCCGATGAGCCGGCGGTTGCCTACCCGCACGACGTTGTAGAGGAGGGTGTCCTTCAGGCCTCGTGCTGCCACCACGGGGCCGGCCACCCGCACCACATGCCCTGGCGAGGTGGCGGTCACTGGTCATCTCCTTCGAACACGATGTGGTACCCGACTGCCCGCTGGAGGAGGGATGCGATGCGGGCTCGGCGGGCCGAAGGTCCTTCATCCTCGAGTCCATCCGGCAGGGGAACGACTACCGGACTGACCGACGATTCGAGCCTGAGTCGGAAACCGGGGTCGATGCTCTCGAAAAAAGGTCGATGCACGGAGATCACGCCACGCTGTCCTTGTGCCAACAAAGCGTGGATGGCCTCTTCTGCCTCTTCGGGGCTGGTTACCACCCTGATATCGACCCCGGCCAGACGAAACCCTGCTTCCAGGGCGGGAGTCGTCAAAATGATCAATCTGGCGTCGGGCTCGCTCATTGCGTAACAACCAACTGGTCTTCGATGGTAATGGGATCCCATCCGGCCGCGATTGCGCGGCCGATCAGACGGAGATTTCGGATTTCGGTTTCTTTGGCACGGATGTAGGCGATCGGAACGGCGAAACTCAACGGATCACCACGGCCGAAGAGCCCGACGGCGTTCGTGGTAGAAGCCAGGTCGAGGGCCTCGCTCAGGTGAACCAAGTTGCCGTGCCGCGTCCAGTCATCCATTGCCTCCAACCAGTGGCGGGAGAGCCCACCTGAGGTGAGATCGGCTACCAGGCGCTGCGCATCGTCCTCGTGCCAAGCCCGGTCGAGCGTGGTGGACGTGAGGCGTCCGGCCGGGAGAAACTGTTGCTGCGGCTCTGAAAGTTCCCAGTCTCCCTCGCCGGAAAGGCGGGCCTCCCGGAGCCGCAATGCAGTGAGCAGATTGATCAGGTCGATCTCGCTGCGCATGAAGGATTCGAGGTCCGGGTCGATGGCATGGCCGCTGATGGAGTCCATCGTTGTCAAGGCTTCATCGACGTGCGATGCGAAGGCATGGTCGACGGCACATTCCAGCACGAGCGGATCGGCCGTCTTCTCGTAGGCGGGTCGTGCTTCGAGCAACTCCCGGGCGGTGGCCGGCGACGGAATGCCCCAGATTTGGATGAGGTCGAGGGTGGCGCGGACTCCCGATTGGCCGGCCAGCTCGTTGAGGTCGGTCTCATCCAATGAACCGGCCGCGACGAGGAGCGGGCGTATCTCTTCGGCCGGAGCCAGGCGAGCCTGCCCGCGGAGAATGGTACGCAGATTGTGAAGGTCCCAACGTTGGAGGATCAGATCGATTCCTTGCCGTTCCGGATCGGAATAGAAGCCGCGAATCTCGCGGAAGTCGCGGGTGAGGTTCAGCCGGAGCGCTTCATCGAGTATGCGTAGCTCCCGAAATCGGGGGAGGGTCACCGTCAGATCGGGTCCGTATGGTGTGTCGGCCAGTGCGCCGAAGAAGGCTTCGAGGGTTTCGGCGCGGGAGAGGTCCTGATAGTCCCGGCTCCGCAACAGCTTCGATTTCCTTGCCCGCAGCCGGGTGTTGCCATATTCGAAACCCGTCACTCGTGGCCTCCGGTGATAGGTGGAATCAAGCGGGCGACGGCCAGCCGGAGGTGCGGTTCCGCACGTTCCAGGCGAGCCTCAATCGTATTGAGTACCCGCCGACCATCCTCGGTCCACAGCTCGACACCGCCCCAGGTCGATAGAGAGGCTTCGACCGTCAGGAGCGGATCGCGATCGGCGGCTAGTTTGGCCAGCTGCCCGTCTTCGGGATCGACCCGCAAGATCTGTCCGGCGGGCAGGGCTTGTCGTGACTCTTCGACCAGGTCGGCGAAGACCTCCGGGTAGCGTTCGATGAATCGGATAGACGCGAGTTGCTCGTTCACCTCGGTGAGGACCGATTGATAGACGGCTTCGCGGGATTGGCGCAGCCGCCTGCTCACCTCGAGCCGCGCCCGATTTCGGATCACGCGGGCTGCATCGGCGGTTTCCTCGTCTCGGGCGGTGGAGACCTCCAGCCGGCGCTGCTCGGCCGCTTCGGCACCTTGGGACAGTATGGCCTCAATCTCGCGTTCGGCCTTGCCGCGCAGCCGGGCAGCTTCGGCGGTCGCCTCGGCGTGAATCGCATCGAGAATGTCGTTCAGTGCCATCAGCTGGGCAACAGCATTATCACCATGGCAGCCACCGCGAATCCAAGGATGACCAATGTCTCGGGTAGGGCGATGAGAAGGATGACGCGGCCCAAGAGCTCGGGCTTTTCGACGATCGCCCCAATTCCTGCCGATCCGATTCGTGCCTGGGCGATTCCGGTGGCAATGGCGCCCAGACCGACGGCCAGCCCTGCTCCGATGGCGATGAGGCCTGTTTCCATATTGGTTCCTTTCTCACACGGACGGCGTGTGGGATGGCGTAACGGTGGGCGTTCCGAAGGGCCGGAACGCCCGGCCGCCGCTTTCGTAGAACGTGGCAAAGAATTCGACATAATGCAGACGTAAAGCCTGGATCGTGGGGCTGAAGGTGCCGAGGGCGAGGTTGAGGGCATGAACGAGCGATGCGACGATCACTCCAACCCATATCGGGCCTGCCGCGCCGAGCTCGTTCGCCACTCTGGCCAGATACACGGAGGCAAGTCCAATGGCGGCAAGACGTAGGTACGAGAGGACGTTGCCGACGGTGGAGATCATCTCCAGGGGGCCGAGCAAGAGGCCCAGCGGGCCCTGGACGTACATGAGACCCACCAGACCGAGAACGACGGTGGCTACAGCCGGAGTCAGGACTCCGGCCGGTAACTGGCCGGAGGCCATGCCGGCCAGCAGGAAGAGTCCGACCAGGGTCGCCAGTTTGCCAGTTCGCTCAATCAACTCGCTCCGTTTCTTCGATCGGACCGCTGCCCATATTCCCAGCACCAAACCGAGCGTCATGTGGATGGCTCCAACCGCGAGGGCAAAGAGGAGCAGGGGTTGGACGGCCTCTTCGCGATTGATCCAGATGGGGGTCAGGCCGAAGACCTGATGCCCGAGACTGCCGAGGAATTCTCCGTAGATCGCTCCCCATATCACGGACCAGATCGAGCTGTAGACGAGTACCCGGGCGAGGTCATGCATGGCCGGTGACCGAGCTCCGAAGCGCCGGCCTGCCCATAGCGAGAGGGCCAGGACGATGAGGCCGTAGGCGATGTCGCCGAGCATCATCCCGAAGAACAGAGGCAAGAATACGAACATCAGCCGGGTTGGGTCGAGGGTGCCGTACGAGGGGAGGGACAGCAGCCGCACGAAGAGTTCGAACGGTCGGGCTGGTGATGGATTTCGCAACAAGACCGGAGGTTCTTCGTCGGACTCGACGGTGATCTGGTCCATCACCACCTGAGGGCCTACGTCGGCTTCCAAAGCCGATCGGAGGGCGTCCAGATCGGGCTCCGGTACCCAACCTACGGCCACGAAGACATGGCGGGTGGTTCCGATGCTGCGGACGGCTTCGAGTTGACTGAGGCGGGCGTCGATGAAGGACCGCGTTGCCCACCAACCCCGGCGCGGCTCAACCAGGTCGTTGATGGCTCGCTGCACTTGGTGTACTTCCGCCGGGACCGCATCGATACGTCTTTCCATCGAGGCAAGGGCTTGTCGGAATGGGATCCCTTCAAAGCGTTCCGGCAGCCTGACGCGAGTTACCTGCACGCGACCCAGCAGGGCATACACCTTGTCGGCGGTCTGGCGCGGGAAGACGAGGATGGCCCCGATGGTGTCCGGGTCGACCTGAGCCGTGATGATGTCGAATAGGTTCCCGGCGGCGGACCTCATCTCGGCATTCAGGTCGCCGAGCACGCCGGAGTGGCGGCTCTCGATCAGCAGCGCGGCCGTCTCATATCCGCCCAGTTGGGTGAGCTCGGGGACCAGCGGCAGCAGGCGGCGGAGTGTTGCGACGTAGCGGGGGAGCGCCTGTTGCTCTGCTCGCAGGTCGTCGAGCCGTTGGGTGAGCTGCTCGAGCGTTGGGCCCAGCTCCTCCAGGTCCGCCCGAAGGTCCCGCAGATCGGTCGATCGACTTCGCACTGGTCGATCGATTTCGGACTGGTGGCCTGGTTCGGGCATGGGAACCATCCTGAGGATGGCGTCGAGCCGTGCACGCAGATACCGGAGCTCCTCCAGCTCCCTCAGTTGCTTCTCATCCACGGTAAGAGGGGGAAGCCGCACTCCAGGGGTCGAAGTCACGTCGAGCAGCTGCATGGTTCGGAGCCGGTGCAGCAGTTCGAGGGTGTCGTCGAGGCGGTCGCGGTGACCGATGATCTCCACCTTTGCCATGGGTACCAGCATCGATCATGCCTCCCCGCTCTGTCCGGCAGGTAGAACGAGTTCGACGAGCGCGGTAACCGCTTCCGGTAGGTACGGTGCTGCCTCATCGGCAACGGCCGCCCTTCGGCCTTCGCCGTTGTCTGCAATCTGCCTGGCGTCAGCACGCGCCGCCTCCAGAGCCTCCTGGTGGCGCCGGTTGGCGACATGTCTGCCGTGTTCCTCGGCCTCGACGAGCAAGCCGGCAACACGAGCCTTTGCCTCATTGACTTCCTGCTCGGCGCAACGGCGGGCGTTCTCAACGAGCTCGGCTGCCGCCCGTTCCGCTTCCCGAATCGTTATCAGCGGAGATTCGCTCATGAGTGAACCAATCGCCGAGGCTTCGCCTTGCGCTGCTTGACCCGCTTGAGGCGGAAATGGTCCTGGCGTTCCCGCTCCTCGAGCACCGATTGGATCTGTTTCCGTTCGGCAACGAGTCGCGGGATCACAGCAAACTCCATGGCGTTGACCCGTCGGGTCGTCTTACCGATCTCGTCGGCGAGGCGCCGCAGCCGGATCTCGGTGGTCGCCACTGCCAGGATGAGGTCGAGCTGTGCTTCGTATGCTTCCGCGACGGCGTCGATTCGAGGCCCGGTACCCGTCAGGCTGTATCCACGGCCGGTCCGGGGCTTTCCGACGGGCTCATGGTCGATCCGCGCAACCCGGACGCCCATGATGGAGGTCGTGCTTGCTGTGAGGGGGATCTCGCCTCTCGTGGCGACGGCCGCTGAGAGGACGGATTCCGGTCCGTCGCTCGCTTCCGTAATCGCCAACAGCCGGCGCCCTTGGGCCGCAGATCGTTCGAGGGCGTCGGTGCCGCCCAGGACGACGTTGGCGACCCGGCGGAATTCTTCCAGAAGCTGATCCCGCTTTTCGCTGAGCAGGTCTCTGCCCTGAACGGCAAGATCGATCTGCGCACGACGAATGAGGAGTTCCGTTCGGGTGGCGCTGACTTGCTCCACGGAATGCCTTTCCTCCCAAGTTTGATCGCTTTGGACGGCCAGATCAGGCTTCCTTCGGCACTTTGTGACGGGCCGTTCGGCCCTCGATGGCCATCCGCCGACTTCACGTCCACGGCCGAAATCCATAGGTGGAGCGGCTTGGACCAAGGGATTCCAATGATCGATGGTGAACAGGTGACCTCTCTTCTGTGGAATGGCGACGGTTTCGTCTACCCCGCTCTGATCAAACGGTGCTTCCTGGTACGCTTCCCATCCGCCAGGGCGTTTAGCTCAGTTGGGAGAGCGCTGCCCTTACAAGGCAGAGGTCGGCGGTTCGAGCCCGTCAACGCCCACGAACAAGAATCCCTGCTCAGAGGGGGTTTCTTGGTGTCTACGGTCGGATCGAGATGGCGTCGGGGACCGTCTGGGTCCGTCCTGGGTCCGTCACAGTCCGAGTCCATGCCCCATCGAGGCGCTCGGCGGCGCCAGCGTCGATCCCATCAAAAAGGTGTGCGTAGGTGGTCATGGTGACCATCGGATTGGCATGACCGAGCCGATCGGCGATGACTTTCACGTGCGCCTTGAGCGATCAGCATGGCGGCGTGGCTATGTCTGAGGTCGTGACATCGGAGCGGAGCACCAACGGAGGCATCAACAGCGGGGAGCCAGAACCGCCGGCGCCAGTTGGTACGACGGATCGGGCCGCCCTCAGGGGAGGGGAAGATCCAACCGTCCGGGTCGCTCGACCGGGCGATGTGCTCGCTCAACTCACGGACCAGGAACTGGGGGAATGCGACCTTACGGACGGACAACTTGCCCCCTCTTCGGCGTAGCGGGGGTCATCGGTGGGCGGCGATGGCGGCGACACATCAGCTCAGGGCTCTTGGGCCCGGCGGGTGGCTCCCCTTCGTCGTCCTTTCGGAAGCTCTTGCGGAGTTCCTTGACCAACTCACCTAGGGACCGGGCAATATTCGGGAGCTTCCTGGCCCCGAAGAACAGCAGCAGAATCACGATGATGATGATCAGTTCGAGGCTGCTGATCCGTCCAAACATGATGCCTCCTGCAACGGACCCTACCGACTGGCGGGTCTGCAGGTGGACCTGGCCGGTCGGGAAGCGGCGGCGGCGCTCGCCCGGATCACCAGACGTGCCCGTCGAAGCGCCGGCACCTCAGGTCACGTGCGGCATCACTTCTTCGGCCCACAT
>DATEVB010000007.1:0-6547 GCA_035282865.1 Acidimicrobiia bacterium
GTCCCGGTGGAGCTGAGGTATTCGAGGTAGCGGAGGCTCTCCATCGGCTCGAGGGACAGAATCAGGTCGGCTCTTCCGCGGGGAATCAAGTCGCTGTAGACCGGACCCTCCGCCATTCGCAAGTGAGCGAGCACCGCGCCGCCGCGCTGCGCCATCCCGTGCACCTCAGACTGCTTGACCTGCCATCCCACCCGGGCGGTCGCACCGGCGATCACCGCCGACATCGAGAGCACACCCTGGCCGCCCACCCCCGCCAGGATGATGTCGAACTTCACTCGTGTCGCTCCTTACGGTCCCGTTTGACCGCTTCGATGCACTCCCGTTCGGCGATCACCACGGACACGCCGGCGTGGTCCAGCTCCTCCTTGATGGTGGCGATCAAGTCGGCCCCTCCCTTGCGGGTGGCCCGCAGCACATGCAGATGGTCGGGGTGGACCCCCAAACCCCGGATGATCTCGGGCAGTCGTTCCGAAGGGACCAGGGTGGGTTGGGCCCCCGTCATGGCAATGGCGTGATTGTCGAGGATGAGCACCGTCAGGTCGGCCTGGTCGGCCACGGCGTCGAGCAGAGGGGTCATTCCTGAATGGAGGAAGGTCGAGTCACCAATCACGGCGATGGCCGGCCGGTACCCGGCGTCGGCGGCCCCGCGGGCCATGCCGATGGAGGCTCCCATGCAAACACAGGACTGGATAGCCCGGTAGGGAGGGAGGGCACCCAGTGTGTAGCAGCCGATGTCGGAGCACACCAGCGGTCCTTCGATCTCGACCAGAGCGTCGATCAGGGCGTGAAAACTGTCGGCGTGCGGGCATCCCCGGCAGAGCTGCGGGGGCCGCCCGGCCAGGTCGATCCGGGGAAGACCCATCCGGTGCCGATCAGGCAGAGCAACGGCTCGCCTCACCACGTCGGGGTCGAGTTCGCCGCCGGCGGGGACCCGCCCGTTCAGTTTCCCGTCGATCAGGAGCGGCTCGGGGAGCAGGCCGCGCAGCAGCCGTTCGACGAACGGGTACCCGTCCTCCAGGACAATGATCCGCCGGACATGCCCGGCCAGACGGCGCACCGCTTCGACGGGGATCGGGTAGGTCCCGATGTGGAGATGGGACGGTTGGTCCTCCATCTCGGCGAGGTGCTCGAGGAAATAGTTGCGGGCGATTCCGGTGGTGATCACGCCCAGCTCGGAAGAAGCAAGGTGCAGTGTGGCGGCGCGTTCGCTGTGGGCCAGGAGGGCCGGTTGCCGCTCCAGCAGATCGGCCCAGCGACGCCGGGCATTGGCCGGTAGCAGGGTCCAGTCGGATCCGTCGGGCAGGTCGCCGAGCGGCAGCTCGGCGTGGGGTGGAGCCGGCTTGACAACCGAGCGGCTATGCGCCAGGCGGGTCACCAACCGGATCATCACCGGGATGTGGAAGCGTTCGGAGAGATCGAACGCCTGCCGGGTCATCTCGTAGGCTTGCTGCTGATCGGCCGGTTCCAAACAGAGAATGCGGGCAAAGTCGGCGTAGTAGCGGGAGTCCTGTTCGTTCTGGGACGAGTGCATGCCGGGATCGTCGGCAACCGCAACGACCAGACCACCGCCGATCTCCACGAGGGCCGAATTGATGAACGGGTCGGCGGCCACGTTGAGACCCACGTGCTTCATGGTGACCAGAGCCCGCCGTCCAACCATCGATACCCCGACCGCGGCTTCGTAAGCCGTCTTTTCGTTGGCGCACCAGGCGACCTTGAGGCCCGGATTGGCGATGCGCAGCAGGTATTCGAGGGTCTCGGTGGCCGGTGTTCCGGGATAACCGTAGGCGGCGGAGATGCCGGCGTGCAGGGCGCCCAGGGCGACAGCTTCGTTGCCGAGGACTACCTGCGCAGCCATGCCTCGTGTGGTCACCATGTCGATCTCACCCTACGCGGGCCAACGCGGGAACTCATCGAGGTCGAGGAGCCACCGCGCCGCACCGACAAAGCTGCACCGCAGCTCTCGCCCGACGGTCCGGGCTCAGATGGTGGCCGTCTCGCCCCAGTTGAGGGTGATGACTTCGATTCCCGACTGGGCGAGCACGTTCTTGGCCATGCCGTATATGAACCTGCGGCCCTCTTCGTTGAGGTAGAAGTCGTGGATGGGAATCACCCGGCTGGGCGCCAACCGGCGGGCGAACTCGACCGACCGGGTGGTGGAACCCCAGGGAACCAGCAGTGGTAGGGCCAACACCGGCGCCGAGGTGGTGGGCTGGTAGCTGTCGCCGGGGTGGGTGAGCACTCCGTCGATTGTGTAGGCCCGGTTGGGGGGTTGGGCACCGGTCGGGGTCATCTCGTGCAGCACATCTTCGGAGCTGACGCCGACCGGGTCGGCTGTCGTCACCTCAATCCCATGGCCGTCCAGCAGGTCGGCAACGGCCTGATTCGAGTACACGACGATGTCCGATCGCCGATCGATGAGCCATTTCAGGAAGTCGGGTTTCACATGGTCGCCGTGTTCATGAGTGACGAGCACCCGGGAGATATCGCCAATCGTTTCGAGGTCGATCTGGCCGGATTCGAATGTGTGGAAGCCGGGGTCCAACAATGTGGGACCTGCGTCGGTGGTCACAACGAGGCAGGAGTCGGTGAGGCGTCGTATGGTCGTCATGATCCGAATCTATCTGATCGTCAGTCCGACCTGACGAACGTGCCCGCCGCCCGGTCCTTGACCACTCCCGGGAAGGCCAATACCCGATTGTGCATGGCAACGTATACCCCGGGGTTCAGCAACCGCACGGCCAGCAGAGCTTCGGTGAGGTTCTGCAATGCGTCGGTGTCCCGAAGCTCGTAGGGACGCATGGCCCCGGTGAAGACGATCGGAACGGCCGGCGTACCGAGTGCGCAGGTGGTTTCGCCGCTCAGCGCCAACCGGTCGGTGCCATGCACGACGATCACTCCATCGGAGTCGTTGGCCGCCTGGTAAGCGGAGCGGGCGATGAGTTCGTGATCCTCTCCGGTCATCTCCAGGCTGTCCTTGTTCATGAGACGCACCCGATCGATCAGCACATCCGGTGTCCGCAGTTGCGACAGCATATGATCCAGCACGGTCTCCCGGTTGGCCAGCGCCCCGGAGGAGGTTTCATAGGTCTTTTCAATCGTTCCGCCGGTCGAAACGATCGTCAGATGGAAATCGGTCATCAGAAGAGGTTAGATACCCCCGGGGTGGGCCGGGCTTGCTCCGTACCGGTGGGACATTGCGAACGTGAGCCGATCAAACCATGCTCGGGCATCTGTGAAGGCCCTGGCGCCGGTGGGGACTGTGCCCTGGTCGCCCTCCCGCGGCCGGGCCGGGCGTCAGTCGAAGACGACCGTTTTGTTGCCGTATACGACGATGCGGTTCTCGAGGTGCCGGTGTACGGCACGAGCCAGCACGATGGTCTCGAGATCACGGCCCTTGCGAGCCAGGTCGGTAACACTGTCACGGTGGCTGACCGGGGTGACGTCCTGTTCGATGATGGGCCCGGCGTCGAGTTCTCCGGTGACATAGTGGGCGGTGGCACCAATGATCTTCACTCCTCGCTCATGAGCCTGGTGGTAGGGCTTGGCCCCGGCAAAGGCCGGTAGGAAAGAATGATGGATGTTGATGATCCTGTTGGGGTACGCCCCGACGAAGGTGGGGGAGAGGATCTGCATGTAGCGGGCCAGCACTACCAACTCGACGCCGTGCTCTTCCAGCAACACCAATGCTGACTTCTCCTGCTGCTCTCTCGTCTCGGGGGTGACGGGTAGGTGGTGGAAGTCCACGCCGAAATCGGCGGCGACCGTTTCGAGATCTTGGTGATTGCTCACCACCACGGGGACGTCGGTCTTCAACTCGCCCATACGGCTCCTGGCCAAGAGGTCATACAGGCAGTGGGCTTGCTTCGACACCAGAATGGCTATGCGGGGGCGCCAATCGGAGAAACTCAACCGCCATTTCATGTCGAATCGGTCGGCGATGGGCCGGAATGCCCGGGCAATCTCCTCCCTGTCCAAACCGAAGCCGTCCAGTTGCCACTCCACTCGCTGAAGGAAATACGATTCTTGCTGGTCGGTGTGCTGGTCGGCGTGGATGATGTTGCCACCGTGTTCGAAGATGAATCTCGCTACCGCCGCCACCAGACCTCTCTGGTCGCGGCACGAGAGCAGCAGGGTGGCGGTGGCAGGTTCGGTTCGACTCATGGTTGGGAGCAGGTTAACGACCCGGCGCCGGTTCTCTCAGGATGGTGAGTCGGTTTCCGATGGATCGGGGCCGTTGACCTTGCCCAACGCGGCTCGTAGGCGCGGCGCTGGGCGCACAACCTTCTATGATTCGCTGGCACTGAGCGCTCAATGGTTGGAAATGGCCCCCGAGATGTACCACGAACTTGCCCGTCCGGATCCCATGACAGGGAATTCACCGTGAAATCCTGGAGAAACTCGATCTCGACCGGGTAGCCAACGAACTCTGAGTCTGAGGAGACCACCACATGCGGAGGGCGGCCGGAACGACCATTCTGCTGGCGACTCTGATGCTGTTCGGCTCCTGTTCGGCCGGAATCACCGAGGACACCGAACCGCCGGCGGAAGGAGTTGTGCTGCGCATCGTCGTCGAAGGCGAGGTGACAGCCGATTGGACACTGGCCGACCTCGAGGACCGAGTCATGTTCACGGAGCTGACCATCGACGGCGACACGCAATCCGGACCGCTGCTCGTCGACGTGCTGAGGGCTTCCGGCGTTGTGGATTGGAAATCGGGTGAGGTGCTCGGGTCGGGAGAGGGTCGCGTCTTTGAAGTGAAGCTCGACGTTTCGTCGTCGGAGGTGGACGACGGGTGGATCCTCGATGTGACCAAGCAGGGAACCCTCAAGCTGGCCTCAGCCGACCTTGCGCGACAGGAGTGGGTGAGGGACGTCGGTGAGATTCGTTTCCCCTGACACCTGGGTCGTCGGGATCGACGACACCGACATGCCCGGCATCGGTGGGACCGGTCGGCTGGCGCGCCGGTTGGCGGCGGAAGTCGAGGCACGCGGTATTGGTCGGTCGATGGGCGTTACCCGCCACCAGTTCTACGAAGGGCCCGGCGTCCCCAAGACTGCCCGCAATTCGGCGGCGGCGATTGCCTTTGAACGGGCCGCCTCGATATCGGAATTGTTCGAGACGGTGTGTGCCATTGTCATCGCGGACTCGATCGATGGGTCTGATCCGGGCGTAGCGATGGGGCACGGGCAGGTCTCTGTGGATCTGGTTGGTTTTGCCCGGCGTGCGCAGACGGGATTGGTCACGCAGTCCGAGGCCCGCCTCCTGGGCGCCACCGGAGCATCCAGCCTGGTTGGACTGGGCGGAACCGAAGACGGCGTCATCGGGGCGTTGGGAGCAATGGCCCTCCGAATGGACGGCAACGATGGCCGGTTCGTCGATCTGGTCGGGATCCGGCGGGTGGCGGGGATCATGACGGTGGCCGATCTTCTCGACCAGACCGGAATAACCGACGTCGTCGACCATCAGCAGGGAGCACCTCTCCAACCGACCAGTAGGCTGGATGTGGGGGATTGGGTGCGGCCACGCTTGATGGGTGGCCGTCCGGTGCTGGTGGCGAGGCGGGGCAAGGGAATGTGGGTCAATGCAGATACTCGCTCCCGGTAGCTCGATACGGTACAGGTCGGCGGCCGTCGACGTCACACTGGCCGTGATGATCGGGCTGGCGGCAACGCTCGCCAAGCGCTACCTCGATTTTCACCTCGGTGTCCCCGGTCACGCCGGCGTCGGGTGGATTGCGGTGTTGGTTTCGGGCCGGCTACTCAACGGCCGGGCCGGGATGGCGACCATCGCCGGGTTGTCCGTGGGATTGTGGGGGATCCCGGTCGGCCTCGCCCATTCGGTCGGCTACAACATGCTGCTCTACGGCCTGGCCGGCACGCTGCTCGACTCCGGGGCGCTGCTCCGTCTGCCGTTACACCGGGCCTGGGGGGCGGCGGTCGCCGGAACCATCGTGCACGTAGCCAAGTACGGGTTCATCTTCGCCAACGCCTGGATCTCCGACATCCTGCGTCGAGTGGAGATCTTCGGTTTCTTGGGGGCGCTCGCCAACCACATCATCTTTGGTGCCGCCGGTGGAATGCTCGGATGGGCGATCTGGCGCAGCGGCGGCGCGCTCCGGGCGCGGCTACAACAACGACTCACAAGGTGACCATTCATTTCCCCAAGATGCTGCGCAGGTACACGTCCGGCCCCGGTTCATCGAGGTGGAGGCCACCCACGGTCGCGGCGGTCGTGGCGGCGTTCAACCGCTCGCCGACCAGCCGGTGATCCGCTCGATATCGATGACGATGGCGGGACCCTGGGGCCGGTTCAGCTCGTACTGGGGGTAGGAGCCGGTGAGCAGGGTGATGCACTTCTCCAGCTCGGCGCCCTCCCTGACCACCCGGGCCTGACCGTCGGCGCGCACCCACCACAGTCGCGACCAGTCCTCTTCGTAGTGATCGACGAGGACGCTCACGCGGGGGTGGACGGCGATGTTCCTCAATCGTTGCAGTTCTCGCGTGCGTTTGGGTTTGTGGTCGACCACCGAGATGATGCTCTGTTC
>DATEVB010000008.1:0-3726 GCA_035282865.1 Acidimicrobiia bacterium
TGTTTCGCCAAAGGAAGATTGAACGTACTCCGCGAGACCGTCGATATCCCCCTCCGCCAGCTCGGACCCGAACCCCGGCATGCTGCCCCGGCCCTCGGCAATGAGCGTCGACAGCTCCTCACCGGTGAGGGCAAGCGCCCCCAGGGGCGGACCGGCGCCTCCCTCGCCATCGGCACCGTGGCAAGCGGCACACCGCTGGACGAACAGCTCGGCCCCGTTTCCGGCCGAAGGTTGGAGAGCCCCAACTCCTGCAACGAGTCGCCTGGCGAACGTGATGACAGCTTCGAGTTCGGTGGCAGTCAGGCTCGACCCGAAGGCGGGCATCGTTCCTGTACCCTCGGAAACCACCTCGGTTATCTCGCCTGCGGTCACGTTACTCCCGGCCAGCGCCGGCCCCGCTCCTCCTTCGCCGGCCGCACCATGACAGGCCGTGCAGAGCCTTACATAGAGCTCCGACCCGACCTGGATCTGGGCTAGATGTTGGACGAAAGAGGTCACGCCGTCCAATTGGTCCTCCGTCAGCGTCGGTCGAAAAGCCGGCATCGCCCCTTGGCCTTCCGAGATGCGCAGCCGAGCGTCCTCATACGACAGGTCGCCCGCAACGAGCGCCGGGCCGATGCCGCCCTCTCCGCTCGGACCGTGACACGGGGCACACTGCTGCGCGTAGGTCGTCGTGCCGGCCAGGCGGCCTACCAGCATCGAAAGTGCCTCGATCGTGTCGTCACCGAGAGTGATCTCGAAGGCCGGCATCGCGTTGCGGTCGCGGCGGATCAGCTGAAGCCGGTCCGCCGCGGACAACGTCGAGCCGGTTAGAGCCGGTCCGACTCCACCTTCGCCTCCGGTGCCGTGGCAAGGGGAACACTGCTCGAGGAAAACCGCTTCCGCATCGGGAACCGTCTGCAGGGCAAGGGCCGGCCGGAGATCAACACCCGGCCCCGCAACCGCCCCGGCCGGGAGCCCGATGAACAAAGCTATGGTCGCGGCCACAGCTACCGCAATTCCCCCAAACGCGGCGACTGATACCACGATGCGCCGTCTGGGCGAGTTGCGCATCCTGCCTCCCGACCTCGAGCTCAGGTTTCGGCCCAGGATGACCCGGACGACCGACAGCCTACCCGGCGGAAGGCCGCACGTGGCGCCGCGATTGAAGCAGACGGTGGTAGTTGTCCATGAGGGCTGCCGACCCGGCCAACTCCCCCACCTTTCAAATACGTAGCAGCCACAAAGCCCGACACTGCGTCGCGACATGCACAAAACCGCATGTCGACGCTCATTTCGGCGATGCCGACAATGTGCCGACAAAGGGTCGAAAGACCCTACGCGGACCACTGCGGGTCCTCCGATAATCTGCGAGAGTAGCTTGTGAAAAACACGCGTAGCGAGGGAGTACCACATGCGCCGACGATACGTACATTTTCTCCTATTCGCTTTCTTGGCACTGGTCTTGGCAGCTTGTGCCGGCGAATCCGGTGAGCCGGGTCCGGCCGGTCCAGCCGGTCCGGCCGGTCCAGCCGGTCCGGCCGGTAGCGCCGCAGAGCTGGTCGCAAGCGATCTGACCTGCACGGAGTGCCACAACGACACAACGTTGATCACCGGCAAGGCGGCTGCGTGGGGAGAGTCCCTGCATGGGACTGGTGAAGCATTCCTCCGTGGTACGAGCGCCGACTGTGCCGGCTGCCACTCCGGTGGAGCCTTCACCGCCATGGTCGCGGCGGGACTCGACCCGGACACGGTCGAGGAGGGCGATCCCAACCCGACCCGCCAGGACTGTCGAACCTGCCATGAGATCCATACGACCTACACGGGCGCCGACTGGGCACTTACAACTACCGAACCGGTAGAGCTCTTCGCCTTCGAAGGTGTGACCTTCGACGGCGGCAAGGGCAACCTGTGCGCAACTTGTCACCAACCACGTCGAGGGATCGACCCGATTGTCGATGGAATGATTGAGGTCACCAGCACCCACTGGGGTCCCCACCACGGTCCCCAGAGCGCCATGCTGCTCGGTCTGGCCGGTGCAGGCAGCGATGGCCTTGCCCTTGAAGGCAATCCGAGTTCGCACGCCACGCTGGTGGAGGGAACCTGCGCGACCTGTCACGTCGGTGACGGCGCCAACCACTCCTTCGAACCGGATGTCGCGGCCTGCCAGGCTTGCCACTCCGGCGCGGAGGACTTCGACATCAACGGACTGCAAACCGAGGTCCAAGGGATGCTCGATGAACTCGAAGCCGCTCTGATCGCCAAGGGTTGGCTCGACGAAGAGGGTCATCCGACGGTTGCGGCGATCCCTGCAGGGGAAGCAGCCGCTCTCTGGAACTGGATCTACATAGCCCATGAGGACAAGAGCCTGGGCGTCCACAACCCGGCGTATACGAAAGAATTGCTCCAGGCCGGTCTGGACTCACTGGAGGGATAATCCTCGCACCACAAGAAACACAAGCACTACAAGCAGGGCTGCCATCCGGCAGCCCTGTTCCTTATTGAGGACCAACGAATGTCGTGGCTTGCGCCGGCATTCCCGGTTCGAGCAACTCGGACCTACACGCGAACTGGCTTGGGATCCTTTCACTGGATACCGGGCCATGCTCGCATCATTCGGCACCCAACGCGAGCACCCCCAAATCGCCAAACCCCGGGCAGCGGCCCCATTTCGAGATCAGTTTTTCAGGGGCAAGTAGTCAGGGTGTTGGCCGAGGACTCTCCTCTGCGAATATGACGGGCCGGACCTACCCAGCCCCTCACTCGTGAGCGGAAACCTCCCTCGGCTTAGGGCCGAAAGACCCTACCAGTATGTGCCTTTGTAGATAAGAATGACCGGCAATTCGATCTACGAGGTAGCGCGGGGAGGGAGCCGATGCGCCGTACACACCAACCGCACAGATTTGGCCGACAGATTCTGATGATTTTGGTGGGGTTAGGCGCAGCCCTGATCCTGGCTGCTTGCTCGAGCGAACCCGGACCTGCCGGTCCGGCCGGTCCGGCCGGTCCTGCCGGTCCTGCCGGTCCTGCCGGTGACGCTGCGACCGTGTCGGCCACCGACCTCACCTGCACGGAGTGTCACGACGACACGACCTTGATCGTCTCCAAGCAGGCGCAATTCCACGATTCATTACATGGAAGCGGTGAAGCCTACCTGCGGGGGGCAAGTGCGGACTGTGCGGGATGCCACGGCAGTGAGGGAGCCGAGGCGCGCATCGAAGCGGGCCTTCCCCCGCATGACCCATCCGTGGAGGGCGTGGTCAACGTTTCGCCCTATTCCTGTCGTACCTGCCATGAGATCCACTCCACTTACACTGGAGCCGACTTCTCCCTGACGGGTGACGCCCAGCCGGTGGTGCTGGAGAAGACCGGCGGTACCTTCGACGCGGGTCTCGGCAACCTGTGCGCCAACTGCCACCAGATCCGCAATGACCTGCCTGAAGCGGTTGCCGGCGAAATCGATTTGG
Organism: Acidimicrobiia bacterium; assembly: GCA_035282865.1. GTDB lineage: Bacteria > Actinomycetota > Acidimicrobiia > Spongiisociales > UBA4744 > UBA4744. The sequence continues at coordinate 3,447 of DATEVB010000008.1, forward strand.
GCGAGAACACCCGGTTCGGCACCCACCTTGGTGTTGAAGCATCGATGCTGCTGGGGGAAGGCGGACTCATGGTGAGCGGCAGTCCCAGTGTTCACTACCAGGCCGTGGAGGACGGTTGCGTGACCTGCCACATGGGAGGGGACCGCAACCACACCTATGAGCCAAGCGTGGCGTATTGCCAGGCCTGCCACGCCGACCTCGATACCTTCGATCGTAACGGTGTTCAGACCGAAATCCAGGCGATGCTCGATGAAGTCAAGGTTCTGTTGGAAGCAAACGG
>DATEVB010000009.1:0-2598 GCA_035282865.1 Acidimicrobiia bacterium
GAATGTGCCGGGATCTGGGTGAGCCGTGTGCCTTCAAAGAACCTGCGCAGGACAGTTGCCACTTCCGCGTCCCAAGGAGCTTCGGCTACCAACGGGGCCCCTCACTTCACCGCAGGGAGCTGTGAACCCAGCCGCGGCAAGGTTCCCACCTCGAGGCGATGCTCCTCGTCCAGCAAGCCGGCCGCTTTCAGCCTCATGATCGCCGGCAGCACCGTTTTCGCCTGGACCCCCAACCCGTCGGCGAGGGATCCGACGTCGACCCGACCGGGGTTGCCGCGCCCAGGACGGCCAGGCGCACACGGTCGAGCACGATGCGCAGATACTCCACCGGATCAATCATGGACGGGCGGGTATCAAAGCCTTGCGTTGTGGTGGCCGTGACCATACGCTCCTTTGTGTGGCACCCGATCGATTCACCCACACCGTTCACGTGAACGCACCTCCCGAGCGCGCCTGGACCATCCTCCAGGAGCCTGAGACGTGGGGTGGCATTGCCGGCGTCCAGCGAGTCTTCGACGCCAGCCACCATCCCGACGGGACGCTGCGGAGTTATCGATTCCTAGCACAGGCCGGGATGAAGCCCTATGAGGGGTCGGCCAGAACCGTCCAGGCAGACGCTCCGGTACTCATGGTCGTCACCGTTGATGCGGCCGAGATCGAGGGGACGATTACCACCGAGTTACAGCCCTCGAATCCACACGGAACCGATATGACCGTCTCCTTGGGAATCCGGGCGCGAGGCATCCTCGCCTCCTTGTTCCTGCCGATCGTCAGCCAGGCGATCGGCTCGGGATTCTCACGACAGATCGACGAGATCGCCCGGCGAATCGAACACGCCTAGGAGACCGGAGCGCCTTCGTTCCCAGCGCTCCCCTCGTACCCCTAACCGGCGCCGAGCGCCGAGCGGACCCGGTCGGCGGCTTGCCCCATGACGGCGGCCGGATTGTCGGTTCCCGCGCCGATCATTGCCAAAGCAGTGATGAGCGGGTCCCAGACGGATTCCATCTCGGGGATGTTGGGAAGCGGGATCCCACCGATTCCCGAATCGGCGAAAGCCGCCACGTTGGGATCGCCGGAAACCTCGTCGAGTGCACTCCGCAGCGCCGGAGGCCGGTTGGTCACTCTGGAGAGCTGCACCATCGTCTCGGTGGTAGCGATGTAGTCGAGGAGGAACGACATGGCCAGCTCCGACTTCTCGGTCAGACCATTGAGGAAGAACCCCTGCGACCCGACGAATGGCCTGGGCGCGTTGCCGTCCATGAGCGGCAGTGTTGCGACCCCATAACTGACGCCTGCATCGTCAACGGCTTCGGCCTGCCAGGGGCCCGTCCACATGAATGGAACCGCTCCTTGGTTGAAAAGATCAGCCATCACGGAGTAGTCGACCCCGTCATCGGCATACCCCTCCCGGTAGAGGCTTTCGAGGAACGTGGCTCCTTCAACGGCTCCGGAGGAATCCAGACCGATATCAGCCACGTCGTAGACGCCGTTCTCAAACCCAAAGACGTATCCGCCGAAACCAGCAAAGAAGGGAAATTGGTGGAGGGGTTCACCGGATGGGATCGCCAGACATGGCAGGCCGGTTCCGGTCGGGAAACCGAGCGCGTCACAAGTCGTGCGCAGCGCCGCGAAGTCGGCCGGTGGTTCTTGAACAAAGTCTTTGTTGTAGAAAAGAGCGACTGCTTCCATGACGAACGGCAGCCCGTAAACGTCCCCCCCGTAGGTGAAGGCGTCCATCGCCACCGGGAAAAACTCGACTTTGCGCCCTTCGAGAGCCAACGGGGCGATGATGCCGGCCTCTGCCAGGACGCCCGTTCCCTCGTTCGAATCGATGAAGAGATCAGGACCTTGACCGGCGGGGACGGCGCTCATGACGGCTCCCCTGATCTCGCCAAAAGGCATTGTTTCAACCTCGATCGCGGTGCCGAAAGCCGCCTCGAAGCCCTCTGCGGCGGCCTGCACGACAGGCGCTCGTGCCTCATCGGCCCACACCACCAGCTTCATATCCTGTTCCGGCTGCGTGGTGGTAGTGCCGGGATCCGCAACGACGGTGGTCGTGGTGGCGCCGTCCGTGGTTGTGGTCGCCTGGTCAGACCCACCCGTTCCCGAGGTGCACGCAGTGATCGCCAAGACGGATGCGAGGCCGACCATTAGGAGCATCTGCCACTTTGGCGCCATGAAGAGTCCTCATTGGGTGGGAAAAACGAACCGGACCATACGGATTCTAACGAGGGATGCAGAAAGTCTGGGAGCCGGCCCGGCCGGCCATGGTGAGCCAATGGCCGGACCGCGAAGCATTCTTGGGTAACCGGTCACCGGCCCAGACGGGCGACGGCGGCCCTTCCACCGCAATCCAACCATTCCCGGGTGGCTCGTTCAGCCCTTGACGGCACCCTGGGTCAGGCCGGACAAGGCGAACTCTCAGCCCTCCTGCGCCGCCTCTTCCTGCTCGCGCAACCCATGCGCAACCCGCAGGGCATCGGCCCGGTCTCCTTCCGAGATCTCGGCCCGGTCGGTGAGGAGGGTGACCTGGTTGTTGAGCACCTGCAGGAACCCACCGTGAGTACCGATGGTTACCTTCTCTTGGCCGCTCACGAC
>DATEVB010000010.1:0-14800 GCA_035282865.1 Acidimicrobiia bacterium
TCCGAACCGATGGCGACCATGTCGGTGCGGGGCACCATCACCTCCCGCACAATCGTCTCTGAAAACTCGAGCACCGACGTGATGAGACGCCGTTCCTCTTTGTCCTGGGCGGCTTCCTCGTCGAGATTCTCCGGCACCTCCGCTACCTCGTCCTCTGTAACCAGATCCGTGGCACGGTCCCCGAGCCGACAGGCGATATCCAGCATGGATGCCAACCGGTAGGCGAGACGGCGAGGGTGATCCCGGCCCCAGGAGCGCGGCAACAGCTCACCGAGCACCACGAGGGCGAGGCCAAACACAAGTAAGAGGAGGATGAGCCGCCACCCGTAGGTGAGCTCCGTTGCCGCCCACGCGGCGGGCAACGCGGCTGCTACCAGCAACGCGGAGTGAACCATTCCGATCGCCGGCTGCAACCGGGCGCGGTCTTCGAGCAGTTCGGCCACCCGGACGGCGCCCTTATCGCCTTCCGCCGCGTCATGGAGGGCATCCGCCCGGGGAGTTCGGATCAACGACGCAAGCGACGCTCTGAGACCCCCCGCCAGGGCCAGCAGCAACATCGAGAACACAAACGCAAGAATCAAGGCCTGAGTCTCCCCGCTCGAGCCAGAAGTTGCCGCTCCCGGTCCTCCATCTCGTCTGCCTCTTTGTCCTCTTGATGGTCGTACCCGAGCAGGTGGAGCAGTCCGTGAACGACCATCAACGACAGCTCTTCGTTGATGGGCACCCCGGCCGCTTCAGCTTGGGCTCGCACAAACGAAGGGGCTATGACAACGTCGCCGATGTTGAGCGGCGGTCCCCCTGGTCTTCGTTCCGGCACCACTCCCGGCTTGAGGTGTTCGATTGGGAAAGCCAGTACGTCGGTGGCACCCTGCCGCTGCATGAACCGGTCGTTGTACGTTGCAATCTGATCTTCGCCCACGAACAGCAGCGTGACCTCGGTGTCGTCGGGAAACCGCTCCTCGTCGAGAACCATCTCGGCCAGCCGCCTGAGCGGCTCGGCGTCTATGGGGTCATCCTGCTCGTCTGCGAGGAAGACGTTCACGAACGGAACTCCACGTTGGTCATATCCCTCGGAGAGGGTTCTCCTTCGGAGTCGTCGGTCCCGTCGTCGTACCCGTCGCTGATCACGGTCCCGCGGTCCCCGTCAGGGCCGGCCGGAGCCTGCGGGAAATCTGGATAGGGGATCCGTTGGTGATAGTGGCCGATCAACGCATCGACGAATGCCTCTTTGACCTTGGTCAACTCACCGAGCGTCAAGGCGCTCTCCGACAGCTGGCCGTCTGCCACTTTCTCTCCGACCACCCTGTCGACCACCCGGCGAATCTTCTCAGGAGAAGGATCATCGTCGGCGAATACGGCCCGGGAAGCACCTTCGATAGCATCGGCCATCATCAGAATAGCGTTTTCCTTGGTGTGCGGTTTGTGGCCGTGATGCCGGTAGTCGTCGACGTTGACATTCTCCTCGCCGTACCGTTCGATCGCCTTGTGATAGAAGTACCGCATGATGCCGTCGCCATGATGGGCGACCACGCTGTCGGCGACCAGCGCAGGGATCCGATACTTCTGGGCAAGCGCCACACCGTCGATCACGTGTTGTCGGATGGCCTGGGCAGACTCCTCGGGCGGCATGCGATCGTGAGGGTTGGAGATCCCGAACTGGTTCTCGATGAAGAACTGCGGGTTCTCGGTCTTCCCCAGGTCGTGGTAGTAGGCGGAGGCCCGCACCAGCAGGTTGTTGGCGCCGATCGACTTGGCCGCCCGGTCGCCGAGCGTGCCAACCAAGAGCGAGTGGTTGAACGTGCCGCGCGCTTTCTCCTCCAGCATCTGCAACGCCGGGTGGTTTCGATCTGTCAAATCGAGCAGGCGCAGCGTGGTGGTGATATCGAAGATGATCTCAAAAAACGAGACGGCGGTGACTCCCACCAGGCCGGACAGGAACCCGTTCAGGAACCCGTACAACGCCGCCAGGGGCGCCGTCTCCAGACCATCGAAGAACCACGAGATGGCTGCGGCCAACGGGGTGAGCGCCATCGCCGTGTAGACGATGGCTTTACGCAGATCGCCACGGGCCGAGATCGATGACACAAAAGGAATCGGCGACATGGCCGACAGCAGCGCAAAAAGGGAGAGGCCCGGATCTCGAGTCGCAATGCCGGTGAGCGCCCCGACCGCCATCGACATGATCACTCCGATCCGGGCGTCAAAGAGGATCGCGGCCATGAACCCGAAGGTGGCGGCCGGGATCAGATAGCCGACCGTGAGGTTGTCGTTGGGGTTGAGGATGCCGATCAACCGGGCCGCCCCGGCGGCCAGGGCGATGAGGACCCCGAAAAGGACCACCCGCTTGGTGTTGGCCCAGAACTGCTCGCGGAACCGGGCGAGGTAGAACCAGAGCATCCCGACCAGCATGGTGACCACTGCCAGCATCGCCAGGACCTGGAGCCCGGTTTGTTTGAGAAGGCCGAGTTCATCGATGGCCGCCTTGTGGACGGCCATAACCGTTTCACCCTCGCCAACAATCGTGTCGCCCTGGCGGTAGGAAACTGACTCAAGTGGAACGTCCTGGCGGGCCGTGGCTTTGGCGGCCGCGGTGGCCGCGACGTCGAGGGTCTCGTTGATGACGAGGGTGGTTTTGACAACGTCGGCGGCAGCCGCACTCGCCTCCGGGTTGTACTCGTCGTCGAGGATGACCGGCGGCCAGTTGAAATCGAGAGCCGTCCGAGCATTGGCCAATTCTTCACTGGTCTGAATCCCGTCGGTGAGTACGTCGGCAGCCCGGGCGATCGCCTTCTCCTGAACATCCGAGAGGTAGGGAGTCAAACCCTGCGCGGAACGCATGACGTCTGCGGTGGCCAGCATCGTCAGAGTTTCGATGGTGACGGGTTGAAGGGTCGGCAAGGCTTCACGCAAGGCGTACCGTTGGGTCTCCAGCGTTCTCGTCAGCGGCGCAAAGCCGACGGCATCGATCTCAATAACGGAGTCTGCCCGGGCGGTGGCTTCCTGCTGCAGGTTTTCCGTAGACGTGGAGAAGTGCTCGAGCCGAGGGTCGCTTCCCGCCACCGTGACCGCAAGATCGCCGGCAGCAATCCCGAGGATGGTGAACACACCGGTCGCATCGGTTTGGGTTTGGAACTCCCGACCGTCCGCGTCGACGAGGCCGACTGCCACAGCGTCCAGGGGAGCATCCCCGGCCTCAGCTTGAAATACGCCATCGCCGTCTGCGTCTAGGAAGAAAAAGCCTCGCACGCCTGCCGTCGCCGCTACCGGCTCGCTGGTGGTCGTAGTCGATGCCGGTTCTTCACCTTCTGCGACGGTCGTGGTGGTCGTTGGTTGAGTTGGAGACGTGGTCGTGGGCTCTGGTTCCGGAATGGTGGTGTCGATCGTGGTCGTGGCCGGAACCTCCTCCCGATACACGCCCTTCCTGGCGGTCTCAATGACGGCCGCGATCTGGTCCAACACCTCACGGGTTCTTTCGGGATCGGGATGGAAAATCGGGTCGACCTCTTCTTCCGCTGTTTGCCGGGCCAGCTCGGTTGCCGCCTCGTCCGTGACGACCACCGGAACGTCGGCCACAAAGGTCACCGGCGATTCATCGCCAACGATCAGCGTGATGTCGCTGCGCTGCTGTCCAATGAGGAGCACACCCCAAGTCAGAGTGATTGTGAGCACCAGGATTACTGCCCGCGCAAACCATGCCCGGGTGAGATGCTTCCTCACGATCCACCGTTCTCTTCGAAACGCTGATAAGCATCGACGATGGCCGCGACGATTCTGTGCCGGACCACGTCACGGGACGTCAGCTCCACGAACGCCACGCCGGGAATCCCCTGCAGCACGTCACGGGCGACGCGCAAACCGGATCCCCTTCCGATCGGGAGATCGACCTGGGTGATGTCTCCGGTGATGATCATCTTGGAATTGAACCCCAAACGCGTGAGAAACATCTTCATTTGCGGGGGTGATGTGTTCTGCGCCTCGTCGAGGACGATGCACGCGTCGTTGAGCGTTCTTCCCCGCATGTAGGCGAGTGGCGCAATCTCGATCGTGCCGCGCTCCATCAACCGGGCCGTTTCCTCGGGTCCGAGCATCTCATAGAGCGCGTCGTACAGGGGGCGCAGGTAGGGATCGATCTTGGCGATCAGATCACCGGGAAGGAACCCCAGGCTCTCACCGGCTTCGACGGCGGGGCGGGTCAGGATGATCCTTCGCACCGCCCCCGAAGTCAGCGCCTCAACTGCGGCCGCCATGGCCAGGTAGGTCTTGCCCGTCCCGGCCGGCCCAACGCTGAAAACCAAGGTGTTCTCTCGGATGGCGTCGATGTATCGGTGTTGGCCAACCGTCTTGGGGCGCACCAACTTGCCTCTTCCTACCAGCACGCCCTCCGTCAGCACACCGGAAGGGCTCGGCACGTCCTCGCGAACCATCTGAATCACCCGGCCGACTCGATCCGCGTCGAGTCCCTCCCCTTCCTGAACCAGGATCAGCAGTTCCTCGGCGACCGTCCGCACCTCGGCGACGCGGGCCGGAACACCGGAGATCAGGATCTCGTTGCCGCGCACCACGATCCGGACGTCTGGATAGGCCGTCTCGAGCATGCGCAGGTGTGCGTCGTACTCTCCGACCCACTCGAGCATCAAATGGTTGGAGGGAACGCGCAGCCGAACTCCGGAAGCAGGGGTGTCGAGCAAAGAGTCCTCGTTACGAGGGGAAACCATACAGTGCCCGCAGTATACCGGCCGGTCTCACCATTGCAGAAGGAAGGATACTGCCGACACTCTGGTCATCCGGGTGGCCAACCCAGCGGACGACCTCCCAGCAGGTGCACGTGGAGATGAAAGACGCTCTGCCCGGCGCCTGCGCCGACGTTGGTGACGAGCCGCCAGCCATTGCGGAGGCCCTCGTCTGCGGCAACCCTGGCAGCCAGGGCGAACAACTCTGCCAGGATCGCTCCATGTTCACCCTGGATTTGCGCGGCGGAGTCGACCACATGCTCTTTGGGGATCAGCAGCACATGGGTCGGAGCAGCCGGGTTGATGTCTCGGAAAGCCAAAACCCGTTCGGTCTCGGCCACCCGCTCAGACGGGATCGAACCCATAGCGATCTTGCAGAAAAGGCAGTCCGCCAACGATATCTCCTTCCACGGAGTCCTGCCCGGCCGAGGTTACCAAGACCTCGGCAGTGCGGCCGACCAGACCGGCCGGGCCCGAGGTATGCACGCGCAGGTAGTTGTCCGTGAGGCCGCTCAGGTGGGGCCGCCCCCGGGTGTTCTTCCTCGCCGGCCCGGCTTGCTCGATGAGCACGCGGACCCGTCGTCCTTGCTGGCTCTTCAACCATTGGTCCCGCATTCGGTTGCCGAGATTCCTGAGGTGCTCAGACCGACCCCGCACGGTGGCTGCGTCAACCTGATGGGGATCGCCCGCCGCCGGTGTACCGGCCCGTGGTGAGAACCGGAACACATGCAGCTTGCGGAAGCCGATCAGCTCGGTGACACTCAGCGTGTTGGCGAAGCTCCGTTCATCCTCGCCGGGGAACCCAACCATCACGTCGGTGGTCAGGGTGAGGTCGTCGATGATCTCCTGCGCCCGACGAGTGATCTCGAGGAAGTGCTCGAGCGTGCCGGGCCGCCGCATGGCTCTCCACAGCCCGACATCGCCGGTCTGGAGCGGGATGTGGAGATGGCGACAGACCTTGGGTTCCGCCGCCAGGGCCTCGAGGAGCGGTACATCGATCTGCGACGCTTCGATCGACGAGAGCCGGATCCGCGCGAGGCCGGGTACGGTGCTGAGCTCGCCGACCAGATCCACCAGCCGGTACCCATCGGCTCGATCCCATCCGTACTTGCCGAGATGCACGCCGCTCAGTATGACCTCGCGGGTGCCCGCCTCGGCCATAGCCCGGGCCGGCGCCGTCACATCTTTCACGGTCCGGCTGGACGGCTGCCCGCGGGTTTGGGGGACGATGCAAAACGAGCACAGCTCATCGCACCCTGTCTGGATCTTGAGGTTGGCTCGGGGTCCTACCCCAACCATGGGCACGGCCGGGCGGACCCCGGCTTCACCGGCTACCAGTGAGGCGAGATGTTCTTTGTCCTTGTTGGAGACGACCAGATCGACGCCGGGTATGGCGGCAACCACTTCAGGTTGGGCGACCGCGTAGCAGCCGGTCACAACGATCTGCGAGTGAGGGTGGTCGGCGACGGATCTCCGGATCAGCTGGCGAGAAGCCTTGGATGCTTCCGCCGTGACCGTACAGGTATTGACGACGACTACCTCGGGAGCGGTAGCGTTGGATCCGACACCCCGTGCGGCGAACGCCGCCCGAATCTCATCGGACTCAGCCTGATTGAGGCGACAACCGAGGGTGCGGAGCTGGACGCTATGCGGTCCCGGCGTCTGCGGCACCGATGTTCACCAGCATGTCGCCCAGCGCTTCCTCGTCCTCTTCCAGGAGACCGGCCAGCAACTGCAGATCGCTGCGCCGGATGGTGAGAACACGCCCGTTGAAGTCCTGCCGCATGATTTGGATCGCCCGGAGGAAGCGCTCCAGAATCTCTGCGGTCGTGCCGGCCGTCTTCTCGAGCTTGCCGAGATCGATGGTGACGCCACCACTCGACCACGACGGTACGGCCGTTTTTCCCCGCTCGATCTGCGGGAGAAGCTGGTCGACGGGGACGCCGTAGAAGGCCGCCAGGCGGTGCATGCGGGGAAGGGAGAGGGAACGTTCCCCGCGCTCGTACGCGCCCAGCACCGATGCCTTGAATTCCTGGTGCGAGAGAGCCTCGACTTCCTGCAGCGACAGACCCTTTTGGCGCCGAATGGCGCGCAAGCGCTCACCCACCGTCCGGTTGTACGCATCCGTCATGTTTCCCCTCCGACCGTGCCCGTAGAGCGTACCAGACCCGCGCCGGGCAGCCTCGATCTGCTAATCACTCTACGTGATATTGTACTCGATTTCGAGCAGGAATTGTCCCTCTACGTGTTCATTTCTCCCGGGTGGCCCAGAACTAGTCCCGGGGCCACCACCGCGGCCGTCCCCACGCCCAGAACCCTAGCGCCAAGACGCACCGTCGTGTCGGCCCGAGCCGGTTCTTCAGGTGAGAATCTGCTCTCCGGCCCGACCATATCCGGTCGGGTCCGGCGATGGTCTGGGATTGGGGAGACTCATCCCCCCGGCGGTTACCGGCACAAGGTCCGGGGTGGGGAAGTATGGGCCATCTGTACTGCGCCTCAGCCACCCGGGTGGCGTGTTCCCCGCCGGTGCCACTTCGCCCGGCTGATCTCCTCGCCTCGAACCGTGGCATAAGCCCGCAATGCTTCTTCCTCTTCCTTGGAAAGATCGTCCGGCACCTGGACGTTGATCTCGACGAGCAGATCGCCGCGTCCGCGCCTGCCCAAACGCTCGATGCCCTTGCCGCGCAACGGGAATACCGTCCCCGGTTGCGTGCCGCGCGGTACCTCGATCTCCTGGAACCCACCTTCGATCAGCGGGATCTCGACCTCCGTGCCCAGCGCCGCCTGGGCGATGCCGAGGTCGACCCTCACGATGAGATCGTCGCCATCTCGCACGAAACGATCGTCGGGCCTGACGTGGATCTCGACAAACAGATCCCCGCGCCGTACTCCTCGATCACCCGGCTCACCCTGTCCGGTGAGGCGCAACCGGGTCCCTTCGGACACTCCACCTGGGATCTCGACGCTCACGGAGCGCTCGCCGGACGTCACCCCCCGCCCGCGGCACGTTTCGCAGGGAACCCTGATCATCTGACCCGTCCCGGCGCACAGATCGCAAGGGCTCAGCGTCATCACCGACCCCAGGAATCCGCGACGGGCAACCCGGACCGCTCCCGCGCCTGCGCATCTGCTACAGGTGTCCGGAAATGTGCCGGGGGCGGCCCCTGATCCATCGCAGGTTTCGCAGCCGACCAGCGCGGCGAACTCGAGCTCTTGCGTCACGCCGAAGGCCGCCTCCGCAAGGGTGATCTGGGCTGGAACCAACACATCTCTTCCACGATTCGCCTGTCGGGTCGGGGTGGCGAAGAAGCCGCCATCCCCAAAAACCGAGCGGATCAGATCATCGAAACCTCCAAACGATGCGAACAGATCGCTGAGATCGATGGTGTCGCCCCGGTCGTACCGATGTCGTCGTTCCGGATCGGACAGCACCTCGTAGGCTTCAGCTATCTCCCGAAAGCGGGCTTCGGCCGTCGGGTCGTCCGGGTTGGCGTCGGGATGGGATTCGCGGGCCATACGCCGAAAGGCCTTCTTGATCTCCTCGGTGGTGGCGTCGCGGGGAACGCCCAGGATGTCGTAGAAGTCCTTGCTCATGAGGAGCCGAGGCTCTCCTCCAGGTTCTCTCTGACCTCCTCGACGGCCGAGATGACCCGGCGATAGTCCATACGCATCGGACCGATGACGCCGACACTTCCGCCTGCTCTCCCACCGACCTGATAAGTTGTCGAGACCACTGAGATGTCGACGTCGTCGTTGACGGGGAGTTCCCCACCGATCTGGATACCGGTGCCTTCGGGCACGTTGGTGAGGATGCTCAGGACGAGAGTCTCACGTTCGAGCAGTTCGAGAACCCGATGGACCTTGGCCAGATCCTCCCAGATCGAAGCCATTTGGCTGGTGCCGCCAACGTACACCTCCCGGGTAACGTCCTCGGAGCGTGCGGCGGCATCGAGGACCCCCTTCACGAGTTCCGCTACCGGGGCCGACCAATCCTTGGAGAGTCTCTCGGCGGACAATGTGGCGTCGGCTAGCGAAGTGTTCTCAATGAGTTCCGCCATGAGCTGCTCGGCTCTTGCCACGTCCTTCGGCTCGACCGGCTCGGCGAGCCGCACGAGTTCTTGTTTGACACGCCCCGAGTCCGTGACCAAGACGACCAGCACGAGCTGACCGGCAATCTGGACGAGATGGACGCCGTGGATGGTTTCTCCTCCAAGTCCGGGACCAATCACCACCGACGGGTAATGGGTGATGTCAGACAGGAGGTCGGTCGTCTCCTTGAGTAGCTCACCCAGGCCGTGGTGGAAGCTGGAGAAGAAACCTGCGATCTTGGTGCGAGTCGACGTCCGGAGGCGAAGGGGCGTGCAGTGATCGACGTAGTACCGGTAAGCGAGGGACGTCGGTATGCGACCCGCCGACGTATGGGGTTTCACTACGAAGCCATCGCGCTCCAGGGCGGCCACGTCGTTGCGAATCGTGGCCGCCGAAACGTTCAGGCGGGTCAGGTCGAGGATGGCTTGGGAACTCACCGGCTCACCCGTCCGGATATGCTCCTCGACGAGCGCCCGCAGCACCTCGGACTTTCGCTCGTCCAACATACCGTATACGTTAGCGCTCACCCGGTTGGAGTGCTAAGACCGCTCTCCCGACCTCATCACTCAGCAGCGGCCGCAGCACCGCCACGCGGCCCCCCACCAGACCGAGTACTCCTGCCCTTTTCAGCCGCTCGCCCCAGGGGCTGCGAAGCAGAGCCTCGCCGCCCCGTCCCGGTACCACCCCGGCTATCCTGCGCAGCCCGATCATCAAACGCTCCTGTTCTCTACTCCAGGGGTCGAGTGCCTCCGTGCCCTGTACCGGACGAATACCACCCTCCACCCGATCCAGATACGCCTCCAGGCGGCGGACATTTCTGCGACGGACCCCGCCCCGATGCCCGTGGGCCCCGGTGCCAAAAGCGAGGTACTCGCCCTGCGCCCATGTGATGAGGTTGTAGACACAACCGTGATCGGGTCGCGCCCAATTGGACACCTCGTAGTGAACCAATCCGGCCGCCCGGCACAGTTCCTCCGCAACCTCGTAGGCGTCGGCCTGCCGGTCGAAGTCCGGAGCGGGTGCTCCCGCCGCCACGGCGCGGCTCAGTTCCGTACCCCTCTCCACCGTGAGCGCATAGAGTGACAGATGGTCGGGCTGCAGGTAAAGCGCCCGATCGACCGTTGCGCGCCACGAGTCGTCCGTCTCGACCGGGGTGCCGAAGATCAGATCGATGTTGATCGACCGAAAACCGGCCCGGCGAGCGACCCCGACGGCTGCCGCGGCCTGATCCGGCGTATGTGCCCGGCCCAGGGTCGACAGTACGTTCGGGTCGAAGGACTGCGCTCCGAACGAAACCCGGTCGAACCCCACCTCCCGCAACCCGTCGGCCAACCGGGGGGTCCAGTCTTCCGGATTCGCCTCGAGGCTCACCTCGACTTCGTCGTTCAATCCGAATCTGCCCCTCAGATCGTCGACGAGTGAGCCGAGCTGCTCCGGAGAAAGACGCGAGGGGGTGCCACCGCCCACGTATACAGCATCGAGAGGCCCCCACTCCGGTTCCATGCCCATCTCTTTCCGAAGCGCCGCCACGTAGCGAGGGGCCGCTTGGTCCCGGCCGGTAACAACGGCAAAATCGCAGTAAGGACAGAGGCGGGCGCAAAACGGGATGTGCACATATGCCGCCGTCCAGTCCGAAGCCTGGTCGGCCAGGTTCGGGGCATCAGGCGGACCGGTGGCGACGGTCATCGGTTGCGATCATTCGTCGACATCAACTTGAAGCGCCAAGATAAAGGCCTCCTGTGGCACCTCCACCTGGCCGACCATTTTCATCCGCTTCTTGCCCTCTTTCTGGCGCTCGAGAAGCTTCCTCTTCCGGGAGACATCCCCTCCGTAACACTTGGCGATGACATCCTTGCGGGTTGCCTTGACGGTCTCCCGGGAGATGATCCGGCTGCCGATAGCCGCCTGGATCGGCACATCGAAGAGCTGCCTCGGTATCAGCTTGCGAAGGCGCTCCACCATGCGCTTGCCGTATTGGAACGCTTTGTCACGGTGGATCACGGTGGAAAATGCGTCGACGGGCTGGCCGTTGAGCAGGATGTCGACCCGCACCAGATCGGACACCCGGTAGTCGTGGGGCTCGTAGTCCAAGGAGCCGTAACCACGGGTGCGGGACTTGAGGTTGTCGAAGAAGTCGAAGACCACCTCTGCGAGCGGCAGGTGGTAGATGAGTTCGACCCGCTCAGGGCTCAGGTATTGCATGTGTTCCATCACTCCCCGCCGGGTCTGCACGAGTTCCATGATTGTCCCGACGTATTCGGAGGGAGCGATGATCATGGCCCTGAGGAAGGGCTCCTCCATGTGGTCGATGCGATCGGCGCCGGGGAGGTCTTGCGGCGAACGGATCTCTTTCACCGATCCGTCGGTGAGTGTTACCCGGTAGGCTACCGAGGGCGCCGTCGCCACCAGCTCCAGGTCGTATTCTCGTTCGAGGCGCTCCCGGATGATTTCCATGTGGAGCAGTCCAAGGAAACCGCACCGAAAGCCGAAACCGAGCGCTCGGGACGTTTCCGGTTCGTAGACCAGTGCCGAATCGTTGAGGCGCAGCTTCTCCAGCGCTTCCCGGAGCCGTTCGAAGTCGTCGCCGTCGGCGGGGAAGAGCCCCGAGTACACCATGGGTCTCGGGTCCCGATATCCGGGCAGAGGTTCGGCGGTCTGCCCCGCGTGCGTCACCGTGTCGCCGACGCGGATCCGGTCGATCTCTTTGACTCCGGTGATGAGATACCCGACCTCGCCGGTTCCAAGAGTGGGAACACGCACCGCCCTGGGAGTCAAGACACCGACCTCTGCCGCATGGTGCTTCTCGGAAGTGGCGGTGAACAGAACCGTGTCACCATCATTCAGCGATCCATCGACGACCCGCACGTAGCAGACCACCCCGCGATAGGCGTCGTAGTAGGAGTCGAAAACCAAGGCCCGCAAAGGTTGATCGGGACGATGGGGCGGAGCGGGTACATCCCGTACGATCCGTTCGAGGAGCTCATCGACCCCTCCCCCGGTCTTGGCCGAAACGAGCACTACGTCGCCCGGGTCGATCCCGAGCACGGACGCCAGCTCGGCTGCCGCCCGCTCCGGTTGGGCAGCAGGCAGGTCGATCTTGTTGACCACCGGGACGATCTTCAGGTTCGCTTCGATCGCCAGGAAGGCGTTGGCCAGTGTTTGGGCTTGCACCCCCTGGGCGGCGTCCACCAGCAGGACCGCACCTTCGCAGGCGGCCAGCGAACGGGACACCTCGTAGCTGAAGTCGACATGGCCGGGAGTGTCGATGAGGTTCAGGACATAGTCCCGGTCGTCCATCGCCCGATAGGTGAGGCGCACGGATTGGGCCTTGATCGTGATCCCGCGTTCGCGTTCCAGGTCCATCGTGTCGAGAACTTGCTCACGCATCTCCCGGGCGCCGATCGCCCCGGTGCGTTCGAGCAAACGATCCGCCAACGTCGACTTCCCATGGTCGATGTGCGCGATGATGCTGAAGTTGCGGATGTTCAACGAGGCTCCGAACGAGGCGGTGTGACATTGTACCGGCGGTCGGGACGCTGCTAACCTACCGCGCCGTTCGAACTCGGGGTGACGAACCTCGAGTCGGATCCCCACAACCACGAAAGCTCTCTCGCATGGCCAACATCAAGTCACAGATGAAGCGCAACCGCCAGAACGTCAAGCGCCACGACCGCAACAAGGCGGTTCGCTCCGAACTCAAGACCCGCACAAAGGTTGCCCTGTCGGCAGCACAGTCCGGCGACGCCGGTGCAGCCGAGAGCGCTCTCCGGCTCGCCCAAAAGAAGATCGACACTGCCGTATCCAAAGGTGTGCTCCACAAGAACACGGCCGCCCGACGCAAGGCCCGACTCGCCCGGCGCGTCAAAGAGTTGATCGGTAGCTGAAGCCCAAGCTGTCAATTCTCAGTCGGCCCACCTGCGGCCGCCCTTCCGGCTGTCAGGCCCGATGACTCATGGGTCAACAGACGCGCCAGGCTCTCGTACCCGAACCGAAGCGCCCCGGCTGCATGACGGGAGCCGGATCGGGCTCCCGCTCCCAGATGGCGGCGACACATCGGCATTCCCAAACCGCATGTGCCAGACACAACTCGAGCCCCGACCGTCAGCTTGCCCGGCGAGCCTTTCCCCCGTACCAAAGACAGAGCGCCACGGTCAGTCGCTCCATCGTGACCCGGTGGATGTCTTCTGGGGCCGTCTTCAAGAGTTGATCCGCCCGGCTCAAGGCGATGAGGGCTTTCTGCAGGTCGCTGTCACTGGTGCTGCCCCGCCTGCGCCAGGCCTTCTGAACCGGAAAGGAGATCGACTGCGCACCGAGCCATTCGGCCAGCGTCTCCAGGTTGGGTGCGGCAGCAGCCAATGCCCTCCGCCGCAAGTCGCTCTCGAGGAAACCCATGAGCTGGAGCGGATGGCCGTGGACCAGGAAGTCCGCCAAACGGCGGAGTGCTTCCCCAACATTCCCGTCGGCGACGGCATCTGCGTAGTGCCACATCGGCTCGTCGGGGCGATTGCGAAACCGGGCCAGTACGTCGTCGCGGGAGATCTCCTGACCCGAGGAGAGTTGATCGAGCGCCTGTGACAGGCCGGCCACATCGGACCCGAACCGTTGCAGCATGGCAGCCGCCGCGTCGGAGGTGAGCTTGAGCTTGCGGTCCCGAATCTCTGCGGTCAGCCACTCGGCTGCATCCCGTTCCCGAAGCTTCTTCACCTCGATCACTTCGCCGAGCGACCGGACCGCCTTGGCCAACCGGACCGGCATGGTTCCGGTTGTGAGGAAAACCACCGTAACGGCCGCCGGATCGGCCGCTTCCAGCAATTCAACAATCACGTCTGCCTCGGCTGCCTGGAACGAATGGGCGTCGAGAACCTCGATCCCCTGGCGATCCCCGAACAGCGACCCTGACTGAAGTGCCGGGACGATCGGTTCGACGGCCGGCCGCAGGACACCCCCCTCGCCCGGCTCCTCCGCTCCCCTGCTGGGCACGTCGATCCGCACGACCCCGGACCGCTCGACCCCGCTTTGCGCCAGCACCCGACGGCATATGTCCAGCATCTCCTGCCGTTCGCCGGGTCCGGCGTCGGACGGCCCTTTGACGTGGATGATCGACTTCACGACGGAACCTCCGGAGCGTCCCGACCATACAGGCGCACGAGATCGCAGGCTGCTTCCACGTCGTGGACCCTGATCACATCGGCGCCGTACTCCAGCGCCAGTGTCAGGTACGCCATCACCCGAGGAAACTCACGTTTGCGGGGAACCGGGACCAGCACCGGATGCCCAAGGCTTCTGAAGTCGCCGAGCGCCCGGATCACTTCCATCTGCTGCAGGGTGTACCGGCGGTAGTCGCCCCGGTAGTTGATCGAGATTCCCGGATCAACGAGCACGTCCCTGATGCCTCCGGCGGCGAGAGCTGCGATACGGGCACCCAACCGTTCAGTCATTGTCGCGGCCTTATCGTCGGAGAATTCCATCGAAGCCACTTGCAGCGGGTTCTTGCCCTCGATGTACATCACGACGGCGGGCACTCCTGCCTGACAAACCACGTCGACCATCTCGGGATCCTGCAGGCCGCCCGTGTCGTTGACGATGGCAGCGCCGGCGTTCACCGCCGCCAACGCCACCTTCGGCTTCCACGTGTCGACCGCCACTACGAACCCGTCCTGCACCAGCAGATCCAATACGGGCAGCAAGCGGTGCAACTCCTCCTCCGCAGACAACTCCACATTCTCATAGTGCGAGGATTGTGCCCCCAGATCGATGATCGACGCGCCGAAGCCTCGGTAGGCGCGAGAAATGCGCAGCGCCTCCTCAGACGACCGGGCGACGGTGTGCTGATTACGCGACTCGGGCGACAGATTGAGGACGCCCATCACATAGGTCCGATCGCCGGGGAATTCGAACCGCCGGCCGCCGGCGTGGAACGCTGCCACAGATTGCATGTGCATGGCTCTCAAGCGCTGGTTGATCGCGGGCAGCGTAGCGCA
>DATEVB010000011.1:0-14478 GCA_035282865.1 Acidimicrobiia bacterium
TACTGGCCGCTCTGGATCTACTGTCCGACTGTCCAGCCATCGATGTCAAGGTGGCAACACCGGTCACCCGGCACAATCTCGCCGACGTACCGAACATCGCCTCGTTGTTAGACCGGCGGGCCGGACGGATGCCCAACCGGCTGTTCTACAACGTCTTTCAGGCGTTTCCTCGATCGATGGCACCCGATGTCAACTGGGGAGAGCTGGTCGTTACGGACGTCGAATTCCAAGCATTGTGCGACGTCGTGTCAGCGGACGAGCATCCATATCCGATCAACTGGTTGAACCATCAAACCCTGGACAGGCTCTACGTCATGGTCTTCCCCGACGGATGGCTGACCATCCCGTCGGGTACTGAGTTCGGCTCGTACGGTGATTTCCTGGCGATACCGGACATGGACGAGTTCCTGCGAACCACCGACTTCGATGCCCCAAAACACCGACGTCACGCCGAAACCTGGCACCGAACACCATGAAACGCATCGTCGACTGGATCTTCACCGTTCCGTTCCTGATCGCCTTCGGCTTGACGCTGGCGATCTTCGACCCGATCGCCCGGGTCGCCCGCCTCTTCGGATTGCGACCCATGGAGATCACCATGGGTGTCATGCAGTTGGTGCTGCTGGGAGTGTTCCGGATCTGCGGCACGCGGCTGAAGGTTGAGCGATCACCGGCCATAAGGCCCCGTACCGGGTATCTGATCGTCTCGAATCATCAGAGCCTGTTCGACGTCCCCATTTTCGGAGGTCTGCTGTTCAGCAACTACCCCAAATACATCTCCAAGCGGGAACTTGGAAGGTGGCTTCCGAGCATCTCCTTCAACCTCCAGCGTGGCGGCAACGCCCTGATCGATCGCAACGATCCCGAACAAGCCAAACAGGCGATCCGCGAACTGGGCGAAGCGGCTCAGCGACGCAACGTAGCGGTGGTGATCTACCCGGAGGGGACACGGTCGCGCAACGGTCAACTGAAGCGCTTCAAATTCGGCGGGGCGCTGGAGCTGATGCAGGCCGCTCCCGATCTGGAATTGATCCCCGCCACCATCGACGGATCATGGGAGTTGCTCCGCAACAAGGCCTACCCGATCCCGTTCGGGACCAGAGTACGGGTCCGCTTTGGCGATCCGATCCCGCGCCGCCCGGATGAGGATCGGCGACAGGTGCTGCAAACAGTACGGGGCGAGATCGAAGCCACGATCGAGGAGTGGCGGAGGGGCTCATAGAAGTCGCCGGGACCGCCCGGCGTCGGGCATCGTCGATCAGAACAGCCTGGTATCTGCCACCAGCAGGCCGTCCTGGTCGGCGTAGAGCCAATCACCCGGCCGGAATACCACGCCGGCGAAGGCTACCGGGACGTCGCGTTGCCCACGGTCAGATTTCATGCTTCGCCGTGGGAACGTTCCAAGGGCCTTGATGCCGATATCGATCGACCCCAATTCGCCGGCATCACGGACGCATCCGTTGACGACCACCCCGGACCAATTGTGCTTGTAAGCGAGAAAGGCCAGCCGATCTCCAAGCAATGCGCAATCCAGCGCACCCGCGCCATCCACAACGAGCACCCTGCCCTGCCCGGTCTCCTCGAGGGCGGCGGCAACCAGGGTGTTGTCACCGGGGGCCATCACGGTCGTCACCGGTCCGAAGAAGGCTTTTCGAAACCCGAAGTCGCGGAAGAGGGGCTCGGCTACCCGAACGGCGTCCCCGTGCTCGTCGGAGAGATCTGCAGTGGTAAACAGCATGCGGGCCATTGTCGCACGTAGGCCCCCCGATCTCTCCACCGTGTGAGCAGCGGGGCCCGCTCAGACGCAGGGAGAGATCAGCGTAAGCTGCGTCGGTGCATGATCGCCCCGCCGGTGTTCTGTCCCGGCCGCTGCTGCCCGCTTCATTTGCCATTTTCACGACGACCGCCCTGGTGGCATTCGAAGCACTGGCCGTTACCGCGGCGATACCGGAATTGACCGCCGATCTCGGTGGTGTGGCCCTGCTGCCCTGGGTGATCACCGGTTACGTCCTGACCTCGAGCATGTCGACGGTCATCGCCGGGCCCCTGGTCGACGGGATCGGGGCACGCACCATCTTCAGGTGGGCGGTTGGCATTTTCGTGGCGGCCAGTGTTGGCGCCGCGCTCGTGCCCTCGATGCCGTTACTGGTGGCAGCCCGGGTCGTACAGGGCGCAGGGGCGGGTCTGATTTCTGCGGTCGCCCTGGCTGCGGTCGGTCTTGTCTACCCTGCCCGGTTGGTGAGCCGTGCCTATGCGGCCAACGCCACCGTGTGGGGGGCCATGGGGGTGGCCGGTCCCGGAATTGCCGCCGCGTTGCTCACTGCCCTCAACTGGCGTTGGATCTTCCTGGTGAGCGTCCCGCTGGGATTGCTCGCCCTTGTGGCGGGTTGGACGGTCTTGCCCGGGCCGGCCGGCGAACGCCAGGTCAGGCTCGATTGGCGAGGAGTGCTCCTGTTGACCCTGTTCTCCGTCGCCATGGTGATCGGGGTCGACCGGCTCGATATCTGGTCGGGAGTGGCCGTGGCGGCGATGGTGGTGGTCGGCTACCTCTACTGGCGACACGCGCACCGGAGTGAGGCTCCCGTGCTGCGCCTGGAGCATCTGGCTCGACAGCCGTATCTCGGTCTCGCATTCGGGATCGGGTTGCTGCTGGCGGGGGCCATTGCCGCCGAGACCTATGTCCCCCTCTATGTCCGGGGGGCCCGGGGGGCAGGTCCAGCCCTCACCGCCTGGTCGGTGCTGTTCTTCACCGTCGGCTGGACCTTGGGTGCCAACGTCGCCGGACGCCTGGCCGACCGGATACCGGAAACGTCCCTGACGATGTCCGGCTTCTTCTTGACCATCCCGGCCCTGGTGGGTCTCTCGGCGGCCGCCTATGCAGAAGCTCCTCTATGGGTTGTGTTCACGATGTTGGTGGCCGCCGGTTCCGGCGTGGGCGCCGCCACCAACTCCGGGCTCACCCTGTTGCGGGCGGCTACTCCGGACCAACACCTCGGCCGGGCGACCGCCGCCCACCAGTTCGCTCGCAGCCAGGGGTTCACGATCGGCCCGGCTCTGGGGGGCGCCCTCATTCTCCTGGTGGTGGCGAGCCGGGTTGGCGACGTCGAAGAGGTTCAGCGTCTGCTCACCGGTGCCGCCGGCCGGACCGCCGGTCAGACCTCCGGATCCATCGGCGATGGGTTTGCCTTGGCGGCATTGGTGGGGGCGGTCCTCGCTGCTCTCGGGATCGGACCAATCGTCGGCCTGCGCAAATCGCTGGCCGAGCAGCGCGCTGCTCGGCGTTCGAGACGTGGGTGAGCAGAGGCGCCCGGTCCGGACATCCTGTTCATGCGTCGGTGCCCCGCCGAACACGCAGGTTTCTCACCCCGGAACGGGATTCGATCCATTGTCCTCGCCCGGCTCCTCAGACCACAAACGCCGTAGCTCTTGGCTGGTGGCCAGCAAATCGTCCAGCGTCCCAACGGCCTCGATCCGCCCTCCGTTCATCACGATGATCTGATCGGCTCGCCGCAACGCCGGGCGGCGATGCGAAACGACCAGGCTGGTAGCCAGACCATCGTCCGTAAACAACCGCCCCCAGAGCATCTTCTCGGTTTCCACATCGAGGGCGCTCGAGAGGTCGTCGAACACGTACAACTCGGGCCGCCGGACGAACATGCGGGCGGCGGCAGTGCGTTGCACCTGGCCTCCCGACAGGCGAACGCCGAGCGGGCCGACCTTGGTATCCAGGCCTTCGGTCATAGCGGCCAGGTCGGTTTCCAGAACCGCCGACCGGATGGCGGTCTCCAACTCTTCGTCGGTTCGTTCCAGGCCCATCAGCAGGTTGTCTCTGAGGGACATCGAGAACAACCGGGGTATTTGCGGCGTGTAGGCCGTCCGGGGAGGAACGAAGAACGACGCCGGATCATCGACGATCCGGCCGTTCCAGCGCACCTCCCCACGGTCGGGGTCGAGGAGTCCGAGCAATGCTCGCAGCAGGGTGGTCTTGCCGGATCCGATCCGCCCGGTCACCACGGTGAAGCTTCCCCGCGCCAAGCGGAGGTCCACTCCTTCGATCCCGGCGTCGGAGCCCGGATACTCGTAAGACAGGCCTTCCACCTCGAGGACGTGGAGTGTGTCGCGTTCGGGTGGTGGCGCCACCGGCGGCAGCTCACCGCGTAGCTCCAGGTCGCAGGGTGCCACCAACGTCTCGGGTGGAGCGCCCTGCAGCAATTCGGCCATCCGTTCGAAGGCGACTCCCGCTTGTCGAAAACGAGCGATGAAGATCCCGACGAAGTGGACGGCGTCGGTCGCAAACGTCAAGAAGTAAACGAAAAGGGCAAAATCCCCGACCGTGAATTCGGCACCCGAACCGGTCGACCGCATGGCCCCGGCAGCCAATACCAGGATGATGGCAGTCCCGACGTTGACCGTGTTCCAGAACACCGACTCGAGAACGGAGTTGAGCACGCGGTCCCGCACCATCACCGTACGACGACGGTCGTTGAGCACCCGGAAGTTGCCGATGATGTGATGCTCGGCCCCGGCTACCTTGATCGACTGGACCGATCCGAACATCTCGCCGATGGCACCCGTCACCCGGCCGGTGGCCTCCCGGGCAGCCTGGCGGTATTCACGGATGCGAGTGCCGGCGCGCTCGGCGATCAAGATGACCAACACCAGCGGAGCGAAGACCAGCAACGTGATCCGGGCGTTGATGGAGGCCAGAATGATCACGGCCACCGTGGAGAACACAACCGTTCCGATCATGTCGACCGTGAGGTCGACTGCCTCCTCGACGTGTTCCACCTCATCGCGGAAACGGCTGATGGCTTCGCCCGGGGAATCCGGTACGGCGCGGGCTCCCGGGAGGGCAAGGATGCGCCCGATCATGTTGCGTCGCAGTAAGGAGCCGATGCGGAACCGGAAGTTGACGTCGCTGAGCATCGCCACGAAAACCAACGCCACGCGACCCAATCCATAGGCGGCCATGAAGGCGATCAACGTGTTGACACCGAACGACACGGACGCCTCCCCGGTCAGGCCGTCGAAGAATTCCTTGCTGATGAGGCCGGGGATCACCGGCATCACCCATACGAGGGCCCACAGGATGGCGTTGCCCGCATACCGCCAGGGAGCGAACCGCACCATCCCCACCATCAGCTTGAGCGTCGGCACCGGGGCGCGAGCCGAGGTGCTCATGCCAGCACCTCCTCGAGACCGACCCGCAGGAACCTCGAGAATCGGGAGGTCGGGTCGGCGGCAAGCGTCGACCGTTCCCCGAACTCGACCACACGACCATCGTCCAAAATCAAGATGTCGTCGGCCCTGGTCACCGTCGCCAGCCGGTGGGCGATGATGATGCCGGTCCGATTAGCCAGCAGCTTGTCGACCGCTCGCTCGATGAGCTGTTCCGTGAGAGGATCCAGCCGCGACGATGCTTCGTCGAGGATCACCAGACCCGGATCCTTGAGGAAGATGCGGGTGAAGGCCAGCAGTTGCGCTTCACCGGCCGACAGTCCACCGCTGCCGGATTCCAGCTTCGTGTCGAGACCGTCGGGCAAGGAGTACACCCAGTCGGCCAACCCTAGATCAAACAACACCTCCATGATGGCGTCATCGGACGAGTCTGGATCGAAGAAGGTCAGGTTGTCCCGGACGCTGGCCCGAAACAGCTGGACGTCCTGGGTAACCATGCCGACTCGTCGCCGCAGGTCTTCGGTGTCGGTGGCCCGGGCGGAGACACCCCCGATCAGTACCCGACCTTCGATCGGATCGTACAGCCGGGTCAGGAGCCGGGCGAGGGTGCTCTTGCCGCTGCCGGTCCGTCCCAGGACGCCGACCACCCGGCCGGGAGCAACGGTGAACGAGACTCCGTCGAGCACGACCTCGCCGACAGCTTCGTCCCCATCCTGATAGGCAAAGGTCACGGCATCGAACTCCACCGCCAGAGGGCCAACATGCAAGGGCGAGTCACCATCGGACTCGAGCCGTGAGGACAGGGCCAGGAGGTCCTCGACCCGGGCGATCCCTGCTCCGGCCTTCTGGAGATCCTCCATCTGGTGCCGGAGCCGATCGAGTGGTTGACGCAACAACTCGGTGTAGGCGAACACCAGGTAGACCGAGCCGATCGTCAACGTCCCGTCTCCAAACAGCCGGGAGCCAATCCAGAACACCAAGGCAGTTCCAACCGCGAACACGACGATATTGGTGGACCACAGAACCGCCCAGCCCATGAAACCGCGCACCGCATCCGGCAACCAGGCCCGCAGGTGATCGGTGAATCGCCGCAAGAAGAAACCGGTGGCACCGCTCGAACGGATGTCCTCGGTTCCGCCCAATTGCTCGCCCAGGAACCCGTAGAACTCGGCGCTCCTTTGCCGGACACGTTTCCACCAGGGCAGCGCCACATTCTGAATACCGACCATAGCCAGCAGGGCAGCTCCGGCGAAGAGGCTGATACCCAACCCCACCACCAGGTTCTCCCGGAAGAGCAGCAGCAGGATGCCGACCAGCAACACCAGGTTGCCCACCACATGAATTACGAACTGGCCGAAGAAATTGGACAAGGCGGTGACGTCACCGTCGATGCGTTCGATCAACTCTCCCGGGGTCCTGGTCTTGTGAAATCCCATGTCGAGCCGCAAGCAGTGCTCGGCCAGGTCTCCGCGCAGTTCGTTGGTCGCCGCCCAGCCGATGTTCTCCGCCAGGTATGTGGCGAGCACCGACATGGTCTGATGACCGCCGGCTAGAACCGCAAAGGTGAGCGCAAGGCGAATGAGGCTCGATCGATCGGCTCCCGCAATGGCCTCATCGATGAAGGTCCGCACGATCTGGGGGTTGATCAATTGGAAGGCAATACCCGCAAACAGGAGCACCGCCAGCGAGACCACCCGCAACCGGTGGGGCCGTAAATAGTCCACCAGGAGATTCCAATATTGTCGGACGGGGATCATCGAGCTTCCTCTGGCACAAACCCGGAGACATTAGCGGCGGGCGGGCGCCGACCGACCACCAGTAATTAGACGCGGCTTGCTCATGGAACCCTCGACCGGTCGCAAAGAGTTTGCAATTGCAAGCGAAATGACGGAAAATGCAAACTGTGGCAAGCTGCTCATGGCTGTTCGGTACTCGCGACGGGTCGGACGGGGTGCGTCTGCCGACCAACTCTTCCGACGGGCCAAGATGCCATCACAACGCCGTCGAGTGCCAGCCCGATCCCACCGACCATGCGTATCTGTTCGAAGGAAGGAACCAATGACCGTCTACGCACCCCCTCTCAAAGATATGCGTTTCCTACTTCACAACCTGATTGGACTCGACCGCCTCACCGCCTTGCCCGGCTACGAGCACGTAGAGGCCGATTTGGTCGATGCCGTCCTCGATGAGGCCGGCAAGTTTCTGACCGACGTGTGGTTTCCTCTCAATCGGAGCGGCGACATCGAGGGCTCACATCTCCGCGACGGAGTGGTTGTGACCCCCGAGGGTTTCAAAGACGCGTATCAACAACTGGCCCAGGCGGGCTGGCTCGGAATGCCATTCCCCGAGGAGTACGGCGGCGGCAACATGCCCGCCACCATCGTTACCGCCGTCGGAGAGTTTCTGAACGCCACCAATCCCAGCCTGGCCATGGCACCCGGTCTTACCCAGGGGGCCGTGGATGCACTGTTGGAGCATGGGTCCGAAGAGCTGAAAGAGACCTACGTGCGAAGACTGATCGGCGGCGAGTGGACGGGCACGATGTGCTTGACCGAGCCGCAAGCCGGTTCAGACGTTGGCGCTCTGACCACCAAGGCAATCCCGGCCGATAACGGCACCTGGAGAGTCAAAGGAACCAAGATCTTCATCAGCTTCGGCGATCACGACCTCACCGACAACATCATCCATCTGGTGCTGGCTCGCACGCCGAACTCTCCTCCCGGCACCAAGGGCATCAGCCTCTTTCTTGTGCCCAAGTACGTGGTGAATGACGACGGCTCACTCGGGGAACGCAACGACATCAAGACCGTATCCCTCGAACACAAGATGGGCATCAAGGCCAGCCCGACGTGTGTTCTCTCCTTCGGCGACCAGGGAGAAGGATCGGTCGGCTATCTCGTCGGAGAAGAACGAGAAGGCATGCGGTACATGTTCACGATGATGAACGTAGCCCGGCTGGTTGTGGGACTCAGTGGCGTTGCCGTCGGAGAGATCGCCTACCAGAACGCCCTCGCTTACGCGCAGGAACGGGTCCAGGGCCATCCCATCGGCGCGCCGAAGGACGAAGTGACCCCGATCATCGGGCACGCCAACGTCCGCCGGATGTTGATGACGATGAAGGCGCAGGTGGAAGCCATGCGGGCATTGGTGATAGAGAACGCATTCGCACTGGACATGGCAAGGGCCCACCCCGACGAGAACACCCGCAAGCAGTACGGCCTCTACGCGGACCTGCTCACGCCGGTCTCGAAAGCTTG
This sequence comes from Acidimicrobiia bacterium, assembly GCA_035282865.1. Classification (GTDB taxonomy): domain Bacteria; phylum Actinomycetota; class Acidimicrobiia; order Spongiisociales; family UBA4744; genus UBA4744. The sequence goes on from DATEVB010000011.1 coordinate 8,436, forward strand.
GGCGACCGATCTCGGGATCGAGGTCGCATCGATGGCGATCCAGGTCTACGGCGGCCTGGGATACATCGAAGAGAGCGGCATGCCCCAGTTCTATCGCGATGCTCGCATCGGAGCGATCTATGAGGGCACTAACGGGATACAGGCACTGGACCTGATCGGACGCAAACTGCCCGCCGCCGGCGGGGCAGCCATCATGGGTTTCGTAGGCAACATGAAGGCCATCGACGCTGAACTGGCCGCCGCCGGCGAGAGGTTTGGCTCGATACGCAAGTTGCTGGCCGATGGGGTAGTTGCCCTCGAGCAAGCGACCGGCTGGCTGGCCATGAACGGCATGCAGGACCCGAACCAGGCGGCCGCCGGGGCCACACCGTATCTGCGTATGCTCGGCACCGTGGCGGGGGGCTACTTCCTCGCCAAGTCGGCTCTGGCGGCCTCGAGCCTGCTCGAGGAAGGGTCCCCCGACAAAGAGTTCCTGGAGGCCAAGATTGCCACGGCCCGGTACTACGCCGAGCAGTTACTGCCGCTGGGAACCGCCCTGCTAGGACCGGTCACCGCCGGCAAGGAAACGCTCTTCGCCATCGACCCGGAACATATGAGGCATTGAGAGAGTACAGAGGGCAAAGCACAAGGACCTGATATCAGCTACCTCGTTCCTCGGTGCTGAGGCTCATACCGGCCAGCCTCGCAACCGGGCACGCCTCGGGTTCTTCGGTTTCCGGGAAGAACTTCGACCAGGCCGCCACCTCCACCATGATGGTCTCCGGAAGCCCGGTGCTCGTCAACCGGCGGGCTATCCGGATGATCTCATCGCGCACCATGCGCACATACTCGTCGGCGGTCCGCCGGTCTACCGGCACCTCCTTGAAATCCCAGTACTCGCGCATGTTCTGCGGTGCCTTGAGGATCAAGCTCAGGGTGTGGTTCTCGTCTTCTTCCAGCCGGCCCCGGATCGTGGCCTCGAAGAACGTGGGCAAGAGGTCCTCGTGTCCCATGTTCCACAGACGTTCGTATGGTTTGTGGGCAAACAACTCCAGGCGGTCGTCTTCGGAGATGGCCAAGGCGAAGATGCACCCCGGGTATTCGGATTGGGATTGGGATTGGCTGAAGTCGGAATAGATCACCTGACCGCAGCTTCCCTGTTGCCCTTCGTTGACCACGAACGGACGTATCGGTTCGGCGATAGTGCCCTCTCGGGCTTCGTCCGCTCTGGGGAGGTCGTAGTCCTCACAGAGCGACCGGCGGCGGGGCGGCGGCTCAGCTCCCTGGAGAACCGGTACCCGCACGGTCGTCGTCGTCCCCGCGCCGGGCCGGCTACTGATCGAAAGAGTGCCGTTGAACTGTTCCACCGTCTGGCGGACGAATACAAATCCCAGCGAATGCAGCTCGCCGTCGAGCGATTCCTTGTCGGCGAGCAACTGCTGCACTCGCTCCGGGGTCATGCCTGCTCCGTTGTCGCGAACGGAGAGGTTGACGTGCCCGTCGTCGAGGACGTCTTCGATAGTCAGCTCCCCGACTTTCCTGCCGCTCATCGCATCGACGGCGTTCATGATGAGGTTGAAATACATCCGGCGGAAACGGTGCCGGTTCCCACCCAGGACCGCCGGGTCGAGGCGCCCAAGCTGGAGCTCCACTCGGGCCGCACTCTGCTCCGTGACCCATCCGTGGACGACGTTACGGACGTAGTCCTCGAGGTCGGCACCGAGATCGAACACCTCATAAACCTCTTCCTTGCGTTGTTCGGCCCAGAAATGCTCGATCCGGTAGTAGACGCCGCATAGCCATCGCACCACGTTGCGGTAGTGACTCCGGGATCTCACGGATCGGCTCCCGTCGGGCAGAACGGCGAGAGCAGCGTCGATGTGGCTCCACATGGGATGCAGGATCAACTCGCAAAGGTCGTGGATCGACCGCACGTATTCGTTGGCGTTGGCGAGCACAGTTTCCGGTGCTGCGAACCCTCCTACGGCCTGGCTGTAGCTCTCGTACGCCAGCCGAAGGCTTGCGGCCCGGGTGCGGAGCTTCCGCAGATCATCACCGGTGATCACCAGAGGATCGGCGATCCCGTGGAGCTGAAGGTCCGTGTCGAGCGTAACGTGAAAATGGATCACCTCGTCGATGAACCGTTCCACCCGGAGATCGTGGATCAGGAATTTGATCTCCGAAACGTCCTTCTTGACACCTTGCTTGTAGTCAGGCATGTGAACTCTCGACGACGCGCCGGATGATACGGCGACAACGGGTGTACCTACCGATTCTGCTACTCCGGCCGGATGGCACGATCAGACAGTCCCTCAGACCGAGTCGAAGGCGACCGCAAACATCTTGGCCGGCTCGATCCGTGCGTACAGAGCAGGCGCCCCCCATTCCTCCCAGTCCTCGCCGTAGGTTTCCAGGCAAAAAGCGCGAAACCCGGTGTGGACCGGATCTTCAGGATCAACCATGCCGGCCCGTCCGTGGACGGTGACCGCCAGGCTCTGGTCGCGGATGTGGGTGACGCTCACAAAGGGCCGGGTCCTCAGGTGACGCATCCGGACCGAATCGGGTGACGAACCGAACCAGAATCGCGCCCGGTAGAACAACCCGTCGACTGCCCCGATGAGTGGACGGCCGTCGGCCGTCACCGTCGCCAGCGCCAGCACTTGCACGCCGGCCATGAGGTCTATGAGCCGTGCGGCGCTGACCCTCCGTTCGGGCGTCACGACTTCGCGCAGGTGAGAGCCCGCCCGTTCGTAGGACCGGTTGAGCAGCAGCTGCAGGTTCTTGAGATCCTCAGCCGTCTCGTGCATGAGGTGGATTCTGGCATGGTGCCTCGGGGATCGAGTACCGACCAAAGTCCGGCGCGACCGATAGGCGGCACCCGGTCGTCCCGAGGTAGCCGCCGGACTCGTCTTTGGGCGGCTTTACCCACGCCGGCATGACCGTTGGTTGGCGCCACCTCACCGAGGACCGCCCGACCTTCGTCACGCACCTCGAAGGCGTCCCCACCGGCCGAGCGCTACGCAGGAGACGAGGAGTTTGCGGATGCCCGGGTGCGGATCCCGCCCACCAAAGGTCTGTTGCACGGTCCGGACGGGGCGGCCACCTACGCGGATCGCCGTCTCGACCAGCCTCAATCGATCTACCGGCCGGACATAGCCGCCGGTTAGACCGCCCTGCTACTCGACCACCACCGAGATGGTGTGGTAGCCGGTTGCACCGTCCGGGCGGGGCGGCCGCGGCATGGTGGTCTGGGTGTCGCCGTTGCCGTCGGTAGCACGCACCTGCACCGTATGGGTACCGGACCCGGCCTCCCAGTTGAGGGACCATTGTCGCCAGCTCTCCTTGCTGAGGGGCTCGGAAAGCGTCCCTTCTTGCCACCCACCTTCGTCGACCTGGACTTCGACCCGGCTGATGCCTCGCCCGGGCGCCCAGGCCACTCCGGCTATGGGACGGGTTCCCGCCCCAAGGCGAGCGTTGGCTTGCGGCGTGTCGATGCGCGACTGGGTCTTGATAGGCCCTTCCTTGGCCCATCCCTTCGGCACCCAGTAGGCGTCAAACGCATCCCACGTGGTCAACTCAATGTCGGCCAGCCATTTGGTGGCGGACACATACCCGTAGAGACCGGCGACGACCAGGCGGGCCGGGAATCCGTGATCGAAGGGGAGCGGCTCGTCATTCATCCCGACGGCCACAAGTGCCTCACGCCCGTCGAACGCTACCTCCGTTGGGAATCCAATCGTGAACCCGTCCAGCGACCGCCCGACAATCTGGTCGGCGCCCTGCTGAACGCCGGCCCGATCGAGAACGTCGGTGAGCGGCACGCCCAGCCATTTGGCATTGCCGACCAGATCGCCGCCAACTTGATTGGACACGCAGGACAGGGTGACGTACCGCTCCACCATGGGGAGATCCAGGAGGTCGTCGTACGTCAGTTCGTAAGGCCGATCAACCATGCCGGTGATCTTCAACGACCACGTGTCGAGATCAACCGAAGGCACGGACAGAGCGGTGTCGATCCTGTAGAACGCGTCGTTCGGCGTCACGACCGGTGCAATACCGGCGACGCTCAAGGAGGATCCGGGCGCCGGGGCCGGGAGCGGTGTTTGTGCGGACGGCAAGACCACCTCGGCCCGGTTGGAGGCCATCCTCACTCGATCGACCAGCAATCGACCGGCAACCGCGGTGACGCCGGCCAGCAGAGCGAAGGCTCCGGCGCCTCGCAGGAACGCCCGGCGGGCTAGATCAGCCTCAACCACAGGCATTTCACCGACGCCGGCTCGCCGAATCATGGCAAGGAAGGCAGCTAGTCCGGCACCTGCGGCTACGGCGGCCACCATGATCGACGGTAAAGCTTGGCTCTGCGGGTCCTGGATTGCGGCGATCGCCCCCAGGGCGCCGAAGACCAGGAATCCAACCGACGGGATGGCCATCGAGCGGATCCCGCCCAGGCCCAGCAATGCGCCAAAGAGGGCGGAGAGGACGACGATGCCGACGAGCAAAGCCGGTTTGTCCGCTGTGCCGAAGGTCTCAATCGCCAAGTCCTTGACGGCGGGTGGAGCGAGATCGATGATGCCGGTCCCGATCGAGACGATCAATGAAGGAACGGACGGGATCAACCCGGTCAGTAACTCCGAAACGCCGAGGGCGAACATGGCTGCAACGCCACCAGCTAGGGCGGCGTCCCGGCGGCGTGGTTGAACGGGCGGGGCTTTCATGAAACGACAGCGTACGTGGTCGTGTCGAAATGTCACCCTCGGGACGAGGGTGTTTCCAGGATGTTAAGGATTGATCACCCGTCGAGGGACAACGGACCCTGGTGGGTGGCCAGATAAACCTCCGTCTCATTACCCCTGGCCGCCTCGACGAAGAGGAAGTAGCTGCCTTCCGCGAACAGCAGTTCGGTGTACCAGAACGCCGCCGTATCGATCGTGCCGGGAGTTATCACTTCGCCCGACGATCGGCGCCATTCCAGCCCATCGTCTGAGACCGCCAGTCCGTATTTCTGACTTATCAAGACCGGGTCCGTGATCGTGTTGGCCGCGGTGTAGAGCATCACATAGCCGTCGTTGGTGAGCGCCACGCGGGGCTGCATGACACTGCGCAGGTCCCACACGTTGCCCTCGCGCGGGTCACCCGGACGCATCACCGGATCTGACGCACCGAAGGGATCATCGGTGGTTGCCGCATTGTCGTACTTGGTCCATGAGATCCCGTCCGGGGAGGTCGCACGCCCGATCATCGCCCCATCCCGCGTTCGCCCGGCGAAATACATCTCGTACCCGGTTTCGGTCTTGATCACGGATGGTGCCAGCACCGCATACTCATCCCAGGATCCCGCCGGGCCCGGGAAGAGAACCGGTTGCAGGTCGGCGGTCCACGGCCCGGTCGGAGATGGAGCGGTGGCCCGGCCGATCTTCGATTGGCCTGCCGGCCATCCTGGGGAGTCCCACGTATAGAAATAGAGAACCCAGGTCCCGTCGTCATCAACCAGCACACTCGAGGCGAGGGCGGCTCGGCCGACATAGTCGAGATCGGTGCCATCGAAGACGGGATCCTCGGAGACCTCAATCCATGTCTTCCCGAGGTCGTCGCTGCGCCAGTAGCCGACCCCAACCGGCGCCGGCCACCCGACGAATCCGTTCGGGAAGACGTGGATTGAGCCGTCGTGGTACACCGCCGCGCCGGGATCGGTGTACTGCCAATCCCATTCCAGGTCCGGGCCGTTGGTGATCACCGGATCGGCCGACACAAAGGTGAACAGATCGACCGACGCGAAGCGCGGGGGGAAGGTCGTCGTCGTAGTCGTCGACGCCCCGGTCGTCGTCGTGGTCGAAGGTACGGTCGTCGTTTCGATCGGCCGGGTCGTGGTCGTGGTCGTCAACGACCCCTCAGCGGTTGATGCGCCCCGGCAGGCGGCCAGCAAAAGCATTCCAGCCGCCAGCATCGCCGTCGAGCGCCGCACGATTCCTCCTTGGAGGAGGTCCATCCCTGATTCTCCGTGCCATCCTCCCAGCCCGCCGCCATTATGCCTCGCCCACTACAGTCGCCTCGCATGAGTGACATC
>DATEVB010000012.1:0-4152 GCA_035282865.1 Acidimicrobiia bacterium
TAGAGATACAGAAGACACCCTCCGTCGAGTAGCTTCGGCGAAGAACAGAGAAAGGGAGGTATGCCCGCCGACCGTCTTGGACCCACCCGATTCGTCGTTGGTAGCGCCATCATCCTGGTGGGATTGTTGCTCATGCTCGGGAGGCTCATTGATCTCGACCTCGGCACCTTGTGGCCGCTCTTCGTGATCGTCCCGGGGGTGGTGGTCCTGGTCTCCGGGCTGGCCGCCGCGCCCGGCGGGGCCGGTACGGCCGCCACCGTGACCGGCAGCCAGTTGACCGGAGTGGGGCTGCTCTTGCTCTTCCAGAACCTCACCGGCCTGTGGCAGACCTGGGCCTATGCCTGGGCGCTCGTATGGCCCACTTCGATCGGTCTCGGTTTGGCAGCGCGCGGAAGCCTGTCGGGAGACGACAGTACCGCCCGTTCCGGCGTCAAAGCCGCTCTGGTTGGCGTCTTCGTCTTCATGGTTGGCTTCGCCTTCTTTGAGGGAATCCTCAACATCAGCGGCTCGTCGCTCGGCCTGTTCGGCGATTTCGCCCTGCCGGCGGTGCTGATCGTGACGGGGCTGGCCGTGCTGTTCAGGCGGCGCTAGGAACTCCGTCCGGGACCCGACTGAGCGGCCTGCACAAGAACCGGACGCCGGTTGAAGGGCACAACTTCAGGCTCTCCGGAGCCCGGGTAGTGTTCCCATAAACCTGTCGATCCTTCGATGTCGGTGAAAAGAAAGGTGACCGTCCCGGTGGGGGCTTCACCGCGGACGCGGTGGAACCGGGCCCTCCCGGGCCGGACGGTCGGTCGACTTCGGCAGGCTGGTCGTGGCGCAACGTTCGCTTCCCGGTGTGCTCGCCAACGACCTACAACCGCCGAGTGACGCAGCCCGGGGATCTAGAAACCGCCTTTGCCGCATCGCCGATGGGTCTGGCACACTATGCGCTATGCAGGAACCGCCGCTCACCCGACAGGACCACGGCTATCGCGTCATGCCCGGCTGGCGGGTCGGTCATCTCATGGAGGAATCGACCACCGCCTCGGGTCTGTTGGTCCCGGCCGCCGCGGTTGCCGAACGATCCACCGAGGCCCTCGGCCTCGTCGATGTCGAGACCGGCAATCGGTTCTGGGCGGTCCCCTCCGACGCGTGGCGGTTCATCTGGCCGACCACCGGGCGAGTGGTGATCGCCGTCCGCGAATCGGCGATCATCGCCGAACAGCAGGACGACGAGCTCCTCGGCGAGGGACGGTATCTCTGATCCGATCGACGATTCGGTCGGAAAGTGTGAAGTCAGGAGTTTGAAGTTCGTGGCTCCCACCTGTCATGACGGCGCGGTTGTGTTCGCCGATCGGATACCGTAGAGGGGTGTTCAACACGCTCCGGGTAGCGGTATGACCGACGGCGGACGACAGCGGCCACGCCTGACCGCCACCGTCACCGATCTTGAAGTCCGGCGGCAACGCGCCTTTCTCATCGCCGCCTACAACGACGACCGGGAGGAACGGCTGCGGTCCCTCATTGAATTGGCGCTCCTGACCGCAACGGCCGGATCTGACCCGATCGAGTCGGAGCTGGTGCGCCGGCCGCTTCCCGATCCGGCCACCTTCATCGGACGCGGCAAGGCGGGGGAGTTGGCCGCCGTCACCGAGTCCCTGGATATCGACGTTGTGGTGGTCGACAACTCGCTTTCGCCTGCTCAGCAACGCAACCTTCAGGAGATCTTCGAATGCGACGTTGTCGACCGGGAAGCGCTGATCCTGGACATCTTCGCTCAGCATGCCACCAGCCGGGAGGGCATGCTTCAGGTCGAGTTGGCCTTGTTGCGGTACCACCTGCCGCGCTTGCGCGGCCAGGGCGCCCAGCTGAGCCGGCAAGCCGGCGGTATCGGGACCAGGGGTCCGGGCGAAACCAAACTCGAGTCGGATCGCCGCCGGATTCTGAGCCGCATCTCCAAACTCGAACGGGACCTGCGCTCGCTCGACTCGACCCGCGCCACGCAGCGCAAAGCGCGCCGCAAAGCCGACCTCGCTCAGGTGGCGCTGGTCGGCTATACCAACGCTGGTAAATCGACGCTGCTCAACCGGCTCACCGGCGCCGGTGTGTTGACCCAGGACCAGCTGTTCTCGACGCTCGACCCGACCGTTCGCCGGCTCGACCTGGGCAACGGGCGAGCCGTGCTGCTCTCCGACACGGTCGGCTTTGTCCGCCGCCTACCGCACAGCCTGGTCGAAGCATTTCGCTCGACGCTCGAAGAGGTGACACAGTCCGACCTGCTGCTGCATATCGTCGATGCCGGTGAGCCATCACTCGACGGACAGATCGCCGCAGTCAGATCTGTGTTGGAGGAAATCGGGGCCGCCCACCTCCCCGAGCTGCTGGTGATCAACAAGATCGACACCGTAGACACCACCGCCCGGACAAGGCTCTCCCGTCTCTATCCGGACTCCATCGCGCTGTCGGCGCTCAACGGCCGGGGAACCGAGCACCTCGTCAGCGCAGTCGACGAGGCCTTACGGAGACGTCTCACCGAAGTCGACTTGACCATTCCCTACGAGCGCGGCGACATCCTCGCCGCCGTCCACCGCCAGGGAGAGGTCACCAAGGAAGAGCACCTTCCGGACGGGACCCGGATCCACGCTCGCCTCCCACAACCGCGGCTGGCCGGATTCGAGGAGTTCACCTCATCCGAACCTGCGTGAGATACCGCCCACCTCAGCCGCGCCCACCTCGACGCCCGACGGCCCAGACAGAACCTGAAGGTTCAGGAACGATCCCCGGCGGTCAGGGCGGCACCAACGATGCCGGCTTGATTGCGGAGCTGGGCGGGCACCACCTCGGTGTCGAGCACCAGGTACGTCCGGAATCTCCCGATCTTGCGGCTCACACCCCCACCGATGATGAAAAGGTCGGGCGAGAAGATGTCCTCGAGATGCTGGAGAAACTCATTCACTCTCGTACCCCACTTTTTGTAGGTGAGCTTCTCCGCTTCCCGGACCCGCGCCGCCGCGTACAGCTCGGCGTCCATGCCTTTGAACTCGAGATGTCCCAGCTCGGTGTTCGGATGTAAATGGCCGTCGACGAAGACGGCGCTGCCGATCCCGGTGCCGAGGGTCAAGATGAAAACCACCCCGCGGCGATCACGGCCGGCCCCAAACCTCATCTCCGCCTTCCCGGCCGCGTCGGCATCGTTCAGCAGCGTGACCGGTAGGCCGGTCGCCTCGCCAAGCAGCCGCTCACCGTCGATGCCGATCCAGCTCTTGTCCACGTTGGCGGCGCTGTACACCACACCCTGGCGAACTATGGACGGGAACGTACAGCCGATCGGTCCCTCCCATTCGAAGTATTCGACCAGCTGCGCAACGACCACAGCTACGGCCTCGGGGGTCGAAGGTTGCGGGGTGAGGATTTTGTGGCGGTCGCGGGTCAGGTGGCCCGTTTCCAGATCGACCGGCGCTCCTTTGATACCCGATCCGCCGATGTCGATCCCGAGAAGTTCCATGCGATAGGTTTCCGTGCGGGGCTATCAGCGTACCCGGCAGGCGTTCAGACGTCCTCTCTCGATTCGCCGATCGAAACCAGGCCGCACGAGTGACATACGTTACGGGTCAACCCGCCGGGAAGGCGGTGTTCCTGGAAGACGTGCTCGTGGCTCTCATTGGGCCGGACCCGAGCCGGGGCGGCAGGAAGCCGATCGAAGGGAACGATCCCGGTCTGGCGAAGCTCGTCGGAGATTCGTAACGCGATTCCTTTGAGACCGTGCCAGAAGCCGACCATCACTCTGCTGAAGGCCTTCTTGCGAAGCGGGCGGGCCTGTTTGATGATCCGTGGTTCGGCCGACAGCTCGACCGGTTGTCCGCGGGGTGCTCTTGGCCCGCGCGGTGGCTTGGGCGCCTTCTCCCGGGGTGACCCGGATTGTTTCTCGGGGGCTCGACGGGGCGGAGCGTAGGGGGTGCTCCGAAGCCGCCTCTTATCACGCGGCCGATCGGGCGGGATGTCCGGTACGGGCAGGTCGTCCCACGGGGAAGCCGGTTCGACCGGAGGTTCGGGCGCGGCGTTCGGAGGGCGGATCGTGGGGACCGGAACGGGTCTAACGCGGGCCGGCGTCAACTCGACCGGCCCCGGGGCTCGTTCAACCGGGTGGGGAATGGAACCCGGTTCATCGAC
>DATEVB010000013.1:0-6089 GCA_035282865.1 Acidimicrobiia bacterium
ACGCAACGCTGGCGCGCCTCCGGTCCCGTCAACAAGGATGCGCTGGCCCGGCTGCTGGAGAGCAACGGGGCAACCCGGGTACGTAGTACCTAGCACGGGAAAACCGCCGGGACATCGCTCTCGTGTTCCCGCCGGGACCTCGTTCCTCTCTGCATGACTCGCCGTTCACATGCTCGAAACACTCCGTTCACCCGACTGCAAACCGGTGGCAATCGTCACGAAACGACCATGATCTACCTTGCCTCCTTCGAACGAGGAGGTAGAGGTGAAGAAGTCGTATCTGGCAATCGTTGCGGCAATGGCAGCGTTGTTACTCGTTGGACCACTGGCCAGCCTTGGTGCCGCCCAGGACGTGTCCATGGAAGAGCTGGTATCGGCCATCGATGCCGTGTGGGTGGTGGTTGCGGCCATCCTGGTGATGTTCATGCAGCCCGGGTTTGCGCTGGTCGAGGCAGGGTTCACCCGTGCCAAGAACGCCGGCAACATCATCATGAAAAACTTCATGGACTTCGCGGTCGGGTCGCTCATGTACTGGGCCGTCGGGTTCGGTCTTGCCTACGGAGGTACTTCGCTGGGGGGATTCCTCGCCTACGGCGATTTCTTCATGAGCAACCCGGAGCGCAGCCTGGAGTGGTTCTTCCAGGTGGTATTCGCCGCCACGGCCGCCACCATCGTCTCGGGGGCTATGGCGGAACGTACCAAGTTCTCTGCCTATCTCTTATACACCCCCTTCATTACCGGCTTGATCTACCCGATCGTCACACACTGGGTGTGGAGCGGCCAGGGATGGCTGGGCAACCTCGGTTACGTGGACTTCGCCGGGTCGGGTGTCGTCCACCTGGTCGGCGGTGCTGCAGCCTTGGCCGGAGTACTCACCCTCGGACCCCGCATCGGCAAGTACGACGAGCATGGCAAACCGCTACCCATTCCCGGACACTCGTTGACGCTGGGGGCCCTCGGGGTCTTCATCCTCTGGTTCGGCTGGTACGGGTTCAACGCCGGATCGACGCTGGCGGCGGTGGGTGCCGACATCGCCGGTGTGGCAGTCACAACGACACTGGCGGCCGCAGCCGGAGCACTGGCCGCCATGATCGCCGCATGGATCTACCCGGTGTACGGGAAGCCCGATGTGGGCCTCACCCTCAACGGTGCCCTCGCCGGGCTGGTCGGTATCACCGCCGGAACCGCCGACGTCGGCAATCTGGCGGCAGTCATCATCGGACTCGTCGCCGGGCTGGTCGTTGTGATCTCGATCGTCGGTATGGAGCGGATCGGCATCGACGACCCGGTCGGCGCCATCTCGGTCCACGGGGTAGCAGGAGTGTGGGGGGTGCTCGCGGTTGGCTTGTTTGCCACCGATGGCGGTTTGCTCTACGGGGGTGGCTTCTCCCAGCTGGGGGCGCAGGCCGTCGGGGCTCTGGCCATCGGCGCATGGGCCTTCACCACCTCCTTGATCGTGATCCGGGTCATCGACCGGATATGGGGCATCCGGGTCAGCGCAGAGGAGGAGATTACCGGGCTCGACCGGATGGAACACGGCGCCGAGGCCTATCCGGAGTTCATGGAGCAGATCGCTCCCGCCGAGCTGCTCGATCCGGTGAACGGGATGGTGCGGTAACCACCAACCAGGGCCAGTTCCGGAGGCCGGCAGCTCGCCGGCGTCGGCGAGCTAAAACCAGAACTGGCCCTGGCCCTGCGGATCCGAACTGAGACCCCAGGCTTCGGTAATCAACCCGGCCTCGTTCGTACAGAAGACGTGCACCTCGTCGGCGGTGTACGTCCGGTCATCCAGTCTGACCGTGGTGTGAGCGAGAACCACCGTGTGCTGGTCGTTGGCAATGATGTCGTGCACCTCGATCATGAACGACTCATGCGTGGCATGCGCCAATCTGCGGAGGAACTCCACGATCGCCTCGCAGCCGGAATATTCGCCTGCCAGGGGTGTGTCACCCCGCACGTGCCATACCGCGTCTTCCGAAAAGAGCTTGGCCAACCCGGAGAAATCGCCCTCAGCAAACGCCTGGTATTCCCGCTTGATTCGTTCGACGTTGGGGTGCGGTTCCATGTCCCGTCTCCTGAACTGAGGTCAGTGACGAGGCTAGTGCGGGACGAGCGACTCGTGGGCCGTTCGCGACAACGGGGACCGCTCGAAGCGATCCCCGCCGGTTGGCGACCTCAGAAGATCAGCAGCAGGGCAGCTGTCACTGCGCCCGCCAGGGCGACCAGAGCTACCACCGCTCCGGTGACCACCCGGGCCGTCCAATGCCCATCTTCGCGGTACCTCTCGTTGGCGTACATTCCCAGGCCGGTCATCACCAGCACGCCACCGATGATGAAGGCGCTCATATGCCAGGCTTCCACAAGGTCCCCCAGCCACCAATCTTCAGGAGCGAAGAGCAGATATGCCCCGGCGGCGAGGCACACGAACCCCACAACCGCCAGGATCACCTCAGCGACCCTGGAACGGATGGGAGGAGCGGTGGGGACTTTGGTCTTTTGCGCCTTTTCGAGGATCTCAGGCATGACACCTCCTTTCGACACCCTCGCAGGTGCGTAGTCGCCATCCCGATTGTCTCCCTCCGCGGCGGGCGGCCATAGAGGCGAAAGACCCACTGCCCGCCGTCAGGTAGCCATCCGCCGGACGTCGACCCGCTTGATGCGACGCTGCTCGATCAATTCGACCCGGAACCGGTAACCGGCGACCTCGACCTCATCGCCGGCTTCTGGTACCTCTCCGGCCAGACCCATGACCATCCCCGCCAGGGTGGTCCACTCGCCCTCGGGAAGATCGACACCGATGACCTCTGCCAGGTCGTCGACCAGCAGAGCACCGTCGACGGACCAATGCCCGGCGCTGAGCCTGGTGATCGTTGGGGAGGGCACCCGCCCTTCGTCGGCCACCGCTCCCAGCAGCTCCTCGGCAATGTCCTCGATCGTCACGATGCCGGCGGTGCCACCGTACTCGTCCACCACGACGGCGAGATGGGTTCCCTGCGCTTGCATATCGCGCAGCAACTCAACCACCCTCTTCCACTCCGACACGACCAGCGTGGGACGGGTGAGCGCCTGCACCGTCTGTGGGGGTGCCGCCCCGGTAGCTCTCACCAGATCCCGTAGGTATACGACGCCTGTGATCTGATCGAGATCGCCCTCGTAGACGATCAACCGGCGATGACCCGCTCGCACGGCCAGCGTCACCGCCTCGTCCACCGATTCACCGGCCGGGACCGCAACGATGTCGGTCCGAGGCACCATGACTTCCTCGGCCGTTCGGTCACCCAGGCGGAAGGCCCGTTCGATCAGATGACGGTCGATCGGCGTGATCTCGCCCTCCTGCTCGGCATCGGCCGCCAGACTCAGCAACTCCCGCTCCGTGATGGTGGGGGCCAGCGACACTCCCTTTCCCGGGGCGTGCAGGTCTGCAAACCACACCAATCCTCCGACGATCGGACGCAGCACGAACTCGAGAAGCACAACGGGATACGTCAATGCGAGAGCGACCCGGGTCGGGTGACGGAAAGCGTAGGTCTTGGGTATGGCCTCGGTGTAGACGAACAACACAATAGTCAGCACGACCGTCGCAATCACGATGCCGACGTTCGAGAACCATCGTTCGGCCAGCAGCCCGGTTATGGTGGCGGCGCCGATCTGGACCAGGAGCACCGCCAGCAAGATGGCGTTGATCACCCGGGGCAGCCCCTCCAGCAAAGCAACCAGCCGTCGAGCCCGCCGGTCTCCCGCCTCGGCCATGGTCCGCAGCCGCACGTCGGACACGCGAGCCAGAGCCATCTCCGCGGCTGCGAAGACGATCGCCAGGATGAAGAACAAGATCAGCAGACCGATCAACGGCCCGTCACGGTTGACATCCATTGCTATAAGTATGGCGTCTCCCCCCTACCCCAAGCGGCTTCGCCGCGGCCGCCGGCGTTTTGCCTCTCCCGCCGGCGGGAGAGGCGCGTTGCCGCCGGAGGCGGCGGAGCGGAGAGGGTGGGCGCGCCGCGACCGGCGGGGACTATTCCCGATTACCCATTGAGCGGAATATCGACCGTGAAGGTCGCTCCCCGGCCCGGACCATCGGAGTGGGCCATGACCTCACCGTGGTGGGACCGCACGATGCTGCGGGCGATCGTCAGCCCGATGCCGGTTCCCGTTGAGCGGGGATCCTGCTCGGCGCGGTAGAACCGATCGAAGACACGCCCCAGATCCTCAGCGGAGATACCGTGACCGGTGTCGGTGACGGCTACCCGGGCGATGTCGCCCACCCTCTGCGAGGCCACGACGACCCGGCCTCCACCAGGCGTGTGGCCCAGGGCATTGCCGATCAAGTTGGTAAACAGCTGCGCCAGCCGATCGCTATCCCCTGACACCCACAGGGGCTCATCCAGTTGGAGGTCGAGCGCAACGTTCTGGTCGACGTATTGCTGGCGTAGCCGGTTGGCCACCTCTTTGGCCACCTGTGAAAGATCGACCGGCTCGAACTTGAAAGATATCGCACCCTCTTCGATCCGGCTCAAGAGGCTCAGATCGGCGGACACTCTTTGGAGCCGGGCTGCTTCATCGGCCACCGAGGCGTACACCTCTTCGTTTGGCTCGATGACTCCATCAATGAGACCCTCCATGTACCCCTGGATCGTCGTCAAAGGGGTGCGTAATTCGTGCGCCACCTCCGAAACCAGTTGCATGCGGCGTACCTCCGTTTCCTGCAAGGCGGCTGCCAGCTCATTGAAGTCCTCGGCCAGTTCGGAAAGCTCGGTGTCGGCAGGAAGCGGGATTCGCTCCTCGTAGTGCCCGCTTGCCAGACGTCGTGCGCCGGATCTGATGCGAGCGATCGGTTGCATGATCCGACCCGAAACCACGGCCGCCACCAGGATGGCGATGAGCGCGCTGACCAGTAGCCCGGTCAGCAGGGCGCGATCGAGAGCATCGAGAAACGCTTGCTTGATCTCATCATCCTCGGTCGCACCATCGCTCGTGGTGTCCGTCTGTAGCAGCGCCCCGGCGGCATTGGAACCGTCCGAGCTCCCCGCGTCATGTCCGGTTCCGCCGGACCCTCCCCGGTCGTTGCCTTCGCTCCCGTTGCCGCCCGGGCCCATCGTGCTTCCGGTCCCTCCTGAACCTCCCCCGGGCCCCAACGTGCTACCGGTGCCCCCCGGACCAACCCCATTTCCCGGACCGGGAGCTTCGGATTGGCCTTGTCGTATCCGAAGACCGGCCAGTTCGTCGACGAAGATCGTCGGAGCCAGCAGACGGGTGGTGAGGAATACGGTGAAACCCCCGACGATGACCACGAGCAGATAGGAGAGGAACAACCGCACGTTGAGGTGACGGAACAACCTCATCGTCGGTCCGCGACCAGTTTGTATCCGACACCTCGAACGGTCCCGATCACCTGCGGATCGGACGCTTCGTCGCGCAAGGCTTTGCGCAGGTTACGGATGTGGACATCCACGACCCGCTCGTCACCGAAGAAATCCCAGCCCCACACCCGCTCAACCAACTGGCGGCGGCTGAACACGCGCCCGGGAGACGAGGCCATCGCCGCCAGGAGATCGAACTCGAGAGCGGTGAGGTCACAAGGCATTTCGTCTCGAGTGACTTCCCGCTTGGCCAGGTCAACCGTGAGATTCTCGAAACGGAGCACTTCTTCATCGGCCACAGTCCGTTCGCGGCCCCGCCGGAGGATGGCCTTGGCCCGGGCCACCAGCTCACGAGGGCTGAACGGCTTGGTGAGATAGTCGTCTGCGCCCACCGACAACCCGATCAACTTGTCCGTTTCTTCTGCGCGCGCGGTGAGCAACATGACGAAGACGTCTGACGTCTTGCGCAATTCCCGCAAAACCTCGATGCCGTCCATGCCGGGCATCATCACGTCAAGAATCACGAGGTCGGGTTCGGCCCTCCGGACTTTGGCCAATGCCTCCACCCCATCACTCGCCTCGGCGACTTCGAAGCCGTCCGACCGTAGGTATGCGGCCAGCAGATCGCGGATCTTCTTCTCGTCGTCTACGACGAGGATTCGCTGCTGTCTCATAGGACCTCAATCATAGGAAGGAGCCCCGGCCCACAAAGGGCCGGGGCTCCGGTGTCCC
>DATEVB010000014.1:0-11820 GCA_035282865.1 Acidimicrobiia bacterium
TGGTAGTCCTGCTGTATCCGGCATACCTGCCAACCTTCGACGAGATCGCAGAGCGCTGTCGGGCGGCGGTTCCTGTCTTCGAAAAAGACGTGCCGGGCCTGATCGACAAGACCTGGGGCATGAACGAAGAGAAGGGCAGGATGTGTTCGGTCTACCACTTCGAGGACCGGGCGTCGGCGGAGGCTTGTTTCGCGACCGAGCGGTTCCGGGACTACGTGGAGACCACGCTGCACAACCAACTCGAGATGGAGTATTTCGACGTCGCAGCCGTTGCCTCAAAGGGTCCTCTCAAGTAGCAGAACAACCGCTCCTCAGGGCTCATGTTCATTGGAGCTCTGACAGGGCTGCTGCCAGCGGTTCGACCATCGACACGTTGTACGGGGCGCGCATGCTGAAGACGGCCACATCAACGCCCGCCTCAAACAGTTTTGCCGCCCGATCGGCTAAGGCCTCGGGGGCGGCATCAATCGACCATGGCACGTGGGCGCTACAGGTGATCTCGGCCGGATCTCTTCCTATCTCCTCGCAGTGACCGACCAGCACCTCGTGCTTGTGAGGCCAGTCGCCGGGTTCAATCATGAGGGCATCCCACATCTGCGCCCAGCGCGCCACCGTGCGCAGGGTCCGTTGCTCGCCTTGCCCGCCGATGACAATCGGCGGGCGTGGTTGTTGCGGCCCTTTCGGTTCGCACCGCGCGTTGTCGAGTTGGTAGAAGCGCCCGGCAAAGCTGGTTTCTTCCTGAGAGAGCATCCGGGCAATGATCTCTGTGCCCTCGTCGAAGCGATCCATGCGATCTTTGACCGTGCCTAACTCCAGTCCGTAGGCTCTGGCCTCCAGCTCGTACCATCCGGCACCGAGACCCAGGTTCAGCCGGCCTTTGGAGACGATATCGAGCGAGGCCGCCATGTTGGCGGTGATGGCGGGGTGGCGGAAGTGCATCCCGCCGACCATGCAGCCGACTCGAATCCGCGATGTGACCTGGGCCAGCGCGGTGAGTGTCACCCACGCCTCCATGCAGGGGCCCTTGGGGTCACCGGCGATCGGATAGAAGTGATCGAAGTTCCAGGCGGATTCGAACCGTTCGATCTGGTCTGCGGCCTTCCAGATTTCGACGATATCGCTCCAGGCTGCGTGCTGCGGAGGGGTCTTGATGGCGAAGCGGGGCATGTGCTCTCCTCGGGTCGTGGCGTCATCGGTCACCGTGCATCCCACGGTATACGGAGTCGGTCATCGATGCCGGATCGAGCCGAGGAGGTATGCCGGTGGGAGTCCCTCCAATTGGGGTTCGGGATCGTCGCGGTCGTAGACGACCGATGGTGTCGGATGGCGATCGCGGTAGAGTATGGCGCGTTTGAGAGGGGCAACGGTAGCCGTGCCCTGCCGAGGAGGGCCCGATGAGAATCGCCAAGGAATTCACCGTTTCTGCGGCCCCGACTCAGGTATGGGCCTACTTCCGGGACATACCCTCTGTGGTGCCCTGCCTCCCTGGTGCCGAGTTGACCGCCAGCAGCGGCGATAGTCACACAGGGAGGGTCACCGTGAAGTTGGGTCCCATGGTGGCCACCTTCATCGGGGAAGCGACGGTTACTCCCGACCACCAAGAACGTTCGGGTCACATCGTCGCCAAGGGAGTTGATCGGCAAGGCGGTAGCCAGGGCAGATTGACGCTCGACTACCGGGTGTCGGCGGTAGAAGGGGGTGCTCTCGTTGGGATCGACGCCAACGTCACGCTGTCCGGAGCAGCTGCCCAGTTTGGACGTCCGGGCCTCATCAACGAGATCGCCACCCGCCTCATCAATGAGTTCGTTGCCTGTCTCGAAGCGCGCCTGCAAGCATCCGATCGACAGGCCGCCTCCGCCATCCAAGCCGGCGAGATGAAGGGCTTCCATCTGATCTTCGGGAGCATGTGGAGTGCCATCCTGGCCTTTTTCAAACGCTTGTTTCATTCCTCGGAACCTGGCGACGGTGGCTCAGCCGTCGATTGAGGGCCGCTGTGCGTGCTAGCTGCAGAACCAGGATCGGGCAGGTCAGCGTCCGAGCGATGCCCTGACAGCCTGAATGGCGAGCCAGCCGAGGGCGCCGACGCTGTTCGCTTCGATCCGAATGAGGTGTGACGACCCAACCCGCCGAATGACACACATATCGTCTGTATGCTCCTCTCGGTCGACGAGTAGGGGAGCGATGACCTATACCGTCTTGTTCCTCTGCACCGGCAACATCGGGCGGTCACCCCTGGCAGCCGCTCTGGCCCGTCACAAGATGGCACGGGCAGTGCGCCCTTGAAATCCGGGTCGTCGAGGAGCATGGCCACCTGGGGCGTGTCGACGAAGGTGGGGCAATTGCGTTAACAGTGATGCCATGTTTGGCCCATTCGGTGGCCCATTGGCGTGTCAGCGAATTGGCCGCTCCCTTGGCGGCGACAAATGCGGAGTATCCGGCGTTTATGCCGAGTTGTCCGCGAACGGAGGAGATGTTGACGACTTTCCCTCCCCGGCCGAAATGGTCCATTGTTTCGGCAACTGCCCGGTCGGCGGCTTCCTTCTTGGTGAGATCGGCGGCATGGCCAGAGGCTCCGATCCTGCCTCTCTCATGCGACTGCAGGTTCTGGTGAGTTCGTCCCCGTCCCGATCCACGATCGTAACGCTCGCCCCGGCTTCGCATACGCCCGCTGCCAGGGTTGACCCGATCCCGCCGCTGCCACCGGGGATGATGGCTACCTTGCCTTCGAGTGTGAACAAGTCTTTCGGACTCATCTCTCGTCCTTTTCGGGTGCGCCCGGTCGCGTGTCGTGCCAGGACATGAACGCTCGTATTGCGTCTGCGGTCTTCTGAGGCGAAATTCCGTATTTCTCGAGAAGCGCATCGTTGGGGCCTGATTCGCCAAACACGTCTTGGAGCCCGTGCCGCTTCACAGGCAGGGGAGAATACTCGGCCAAGGTCTCGGCGATGGCACCGCCCAGGCCACCAATAATCGTGTGCTCCTCGGTGGTCACTACCAGGCCCGTCTTGCGAGCCGCGGTAACCACCGCTTCTGTGTCGAGTGGCTTGATGGTCGGGAGGTGCACCAGATGCACACTGATTCCCTCTTGGGCGAGAATCTCGGCCGCTTCGAATGCCCGCGAGGTCTGAGTGCCGGTCCCGAACACGGTCACATCGGTCCCTTCTCTGACCGTGACCGCCTTGCCGATTTCGAACCGATATGAGTGGTCGAACAGGATTGGTGAGTTGGGCCGGGTCAGCCGCACGTACACCGGTCCCGGGTAATCGATGATGGCAGCCAGCGCCTGGCGGGTTTCGACCTCGTCGGCGGGGGCCACCACCGTCATGTTGGCCATCGCTCGCATGATGGAGATGTCATCGAACATCAGGTGGGTCTTGCCGGTCATTCCGGCCAGCAGGCCGGCATAGCCCCCCATCATCTTCACGTTGAGCTTGGGCTGCGCGATCAACACCCGGATTGGGTCGTGTCCCCGCGATACGATGAAACAGGAGAAGGTGCTCACGATCGGTATCAGACCCAGCGTCGCCATCCCCGCCGCCATGCCCAGCATGTTCTGTTCGGTGATCCCCATCTGGAAGAAACGGTCGGGGTGCTCGTTTTCGAAAATGTCGGTCCGGGTCGAACTGCCTGTATCACCGTCGAGGACGATGATTCGTGGGTCGGTCCGGGCGAGGTCGGCGATGGTCTCTCCAAAGGCGACTCTCAGCGCCTTGCCGGGGACGAGTACGGTCATACTGCCCCTCTCTCGTTGGCGCCCAATTCTTCCATAGCGATGGCGAACTCCTCCTCGGTTGGCACTTTGCTGTGCCACGTGTAATCACCTTCCATGTACGAAACGCCTTTGCCTTTGATCGTGTGGGCGATCACCGCTATCGGGCTGCCCTTGGCCGCTCGGGCTTGGTCGATCGTGTCGAGGAAGGCTTGGACGTCGTGGCCGTCCACCTCGAGGACATGCCAGCCGAACGCATTCCAGCGATCGGCCAGCTGGCTACCCGTGTAAGGCGAGATGCGCTCGGAGGTGGTCTCCCCGCGCCAGCCGAATTGCTGGAGCTTGTTGTGGTCGACGATGGCGATGAGGTTGTCCAGCCCATAACGATTGGCCACATGGGCTCCTTCCCAGACGATGCCCTCGTTGCATTCGCCGTCGCCCAGCATCACGTAGGTCATGAACTTCTTCTGCATGGCCCGCGCCCCCAGAGCCATCCCCAAGGCGCCGGCGAACCCCAGCCCCAGTGAGCCCGATGACATGTCGACGCCGGGAGTCACCGTCATATCAGGGTGCCCCTGCAATCTGGAGTCGATTGAGTCGAACGTCAGCAACTCCTCAACCGGGAAGTAACCGCGCATGGCCAGGATCGCGTACAGCGCTATCGAGCTATGGCCCTTGGACAGTACGAATCGGTCCCGATCCGGCCAGTCGGGTTCTTCGGGCCGAATGTTCAAGACCCGGAAGTAGAGGGCGGCCAGCATCTCCGCGGCCGAGTACGGTCCGCCCACATGGCCACCTTTGGCATGAGCGACGGCCTCGAGGATGTGAATCCTCGCTTGCCGGGCGATGTCGGCGATGTCGGCTGCGCTGTACTGATAAGGGGTCTGTGTCATGCGGTTTCCTTCAGCGCGCTCTAGTCATCCTCACTCGTCATCTTCCTCGCAGGAGCCTGGAACCAACCGGGGAGAGAAGGACGTGACCATCTCGAGTGGGTCGGGCCCATGCGAGACGGTCTGGTGGAAGAGGCCGACCGGTATGTACACGCACGTGCCCGGCTCCAGGACGGCCGTCCCTTGCGGGGGCACCAGCTCGCCGTGCCCCGAGATGATGTAGATGACCTCCTCCTGGGTGGGATGGACGTGTCCCTCCGGGGCAGAGTCCGGAGGGAATACCGAGAAGCCAACGGTCAGGTTCTTGGAGCCGTTGATCTCCGGCCCGATCTACGTCGGCCACGCCGACCAATTCCATGTCATCTTGGCGGGCGGCACCGTCGGCCAGCCGCTGGCCGATCACGCCGTATCCCGCCACTCCTACCTTGACTTTGGTCATCACTAAACCTCCTTTCGACTTCGCACTATGCGCCGGCCCGCATCGCCTGCTCGACAGCCGCACCGACTTCGTCGGTCGTGTTGTCGCCGCCCAGGTCCCGGGTACGGACTTCCCCGGCAGCCAGCGTCGATGCGACGGCTTGTTGGACATGGGATCCAGCCTCGGCCTGGTCGAGATGCTCGAGCATCATCCGCACGGCCTCGATCGAAGCAATCGGATTCACAATCCGCTGACCGGTGTACTTGGGAGCAGACCCGTGGATCGGCTCGAACATCGACGGGAAGGTCTTTTCGGGGTTCAGGTTGCCCCCGGCCGCCATGCCCATGCCTCCCTGGAGCATCGCCCCGAGATCCGTGATGATGTCCCCGAACAGATTCGATGCGACGACCACGTCGAACCATTCCGGGTTCTTGATGAACCACATGGAGATGGCATCGACCAGTGCCATGTCCGTTTCGATGTCGGGGAAGTCCGCGGCTACGTGTTCATACACTTCGTCCCAGAAGACCATGGAGTAGTTGAGGGCGTTTGATTTGGTGCAGTTGGTTACCCGTCCCACCTTCTCGCCGCTACCGAGCTTGGCGCGTTTGCGGGCGGCTTCGAACCCATAACGGATGGCTCGTTCGCATCCCCTCCAGGTGAAGATACCGGTTTGGAGGGCGAACGCATCGGGCGTGCCTCTCTTGAAGAAGCCGCCGTTGTTCGCGTACTCGCCCTCGGTGTTCTCGCGAATCACGAGGATGTCGACCGTTTCCGGTGTGGCCGTCTTGATCGGGGTGGCCACCCCCGGGTAGAGCTTGATGGGGCGCAGGTTGACGTACTGATCGAACCCCTTCCGGATGGTGAGCAGCATCTCGAGGGAGATATGATCGGCGACCTTGGCGGAATCACCGATGCAACCCAGAAAGATGGCATCGAAGGTGCCGAGCGTCTCGAGAGCATTCGCCGGCATCATCTCGCCGAGTTCCAGATAACGATCACACGACCAGTCGAACGTTTCCGTCTTGACCTCGAAACCGTGGATCTCAGCGGCCGTGTTGAGGATCCGGACGGCTTCCTCAGAGATCTCCTCGCCAACCCCATCTCCCGGTATCACAGCGATCCGATACGAGTGCATGCACGCCTCCTCGAGTGTCAATTCCGGGCCATCGCAATCGTTTCGAACACTACCGGCCGCCGGTCGAGGACAAAAAACCGATAATCGATTACCAGCCCGTTGGGTGATGGTCGGCACGTGGATCACGGTTCCGTGGCAGAAATGAGCCGGGTGGCCGGTCTCAACCCGGGGGGGTGGTCACGATGACGATCAGGAGTGTCATCGCGGTTGTGAATCCGATCGCACCCGTAACGATCCCCGCGACGGCCCAAGCTCGCCCTTCCAGCTTGTAGGGCGCCAGGTCGATCTCCTTCGTGGCCCTCCGGCCGGCGAAGACAGCGAGGAAACCGAAGATGCCCCATGCCAGGCCGAACACCAACCACAGCGCTGAGAGCACCCCCAGGATGAGGGCTACCACGGCCAGCCCGCTGTAACGGAGTTCGGATGGGGGAGACGGCCGATCGGTCATTGCCCTTCCGGCGAGGATGCAGGCGACACCATACCGTCCCGGAACGTTCCGCGGCGGACGGCTGCTCGGTAGGATGCGTTGATCAGTGGAGAAGGGCGGCAGTGGCTTTCGACTACGACGTGATGGTGGTCGGGAGTGGGTTCGGTGGGAGCGTGGCGGCGTTGCGCCTTACCGAGAAGGGATACCGGGTCGGCGTTCTGGAGGCCGGCAAACGGTGGGATGCAAGCTCCCTGCCCACCACGAATTGGAACGTTCGGAAATCGCTCTGGTTTCCCAAACTCGGGATGAGGGGCATCCAGCGGCTGAGTTTGCTCGACCATGCCCTCGCCCTGTCCGGCGCCGGCGTGGGAGGCGGGTCGCTGGTGTGGGGCAATGTCTGCTACGAACCGCACGGGGTCGCCCTGCGCGATCCGCAGTGGGGTCACATCACAGATTGGGAGGACGAGCTGGCCCCTCACTTCGACCAGGCGCGCCGCATGCTGGGAGTGCAGACCATCCCTGCGGAATCCACATCGGACGGCGTGCTTCGCTCCGTCGCGGCGCACTTCGGAGTGGAGGATACGTTCACATTGACCCCGGTGGCTGTGCATTTCGGGAAGAAAGGAGTCGAGGAGCCCGATCCCTACTTCGGAGGTGAGGGCCCGACCCGGACCGGCTGCATCGAGTGCGGCGGATGCATGGTCGGCTGTCGCTACAACGCCAAGAACACGCTGGACAAGAACTACCTCTACCTGGCGGAGAAACATGGGGTGGTGGTCTATCCCGAGCATCAGGTTATCGACGTGGTACCGCTGGATGGCGGAGGGTATCGAGTAATGACCGAACGGCCCGGAGCATGGTTCCGCAAACGTTCCCGGTCGTTCACCGCCGGACAGGTCGTCTTTGCCGCCGGAGCGTTGGGAACCGCCCGACTTTTGCATTCACTGCGGGACAGCGGCCGGCTTCCCAACCTCTCGCCGCGACTGGGATACCACGTGCGCACCAACTCCGAGACGATTGTCGGGGCGGTGGCGGCCGATGCATCAGTGGACTACTCCCAAGGCGTCGCCATCAGCTCCTCGATCCATCCTGAGGCACAAACGCACATCGAGGTGGTTCGGTACCCGGCCGGAAGCAACGCGATGGGATTGCTGGGGACCATTCTCGTTGAAGGAGGTGGGGATTCACCAAGGTGGGCGCGGTTCGTGGGAGCCTGTCTGCGGCACCCGATTGCTTTCTTGCGCTCGTTGTCCGTGTACCGGTGGTCGGAGCGGGCGGTGATCTTTCTCGTCATGCAGAGCCTGGACAACAGCCTTCGCTTGCAGTTCCGTAAGGGTCTCTTTGGACGGCGTCCTATGACCGAGCAGGAAACCGGAAAACCGAGCCCTACCTACATCCCGGTTGCCAACGAGGCCGCCCGGGCGGCCGCTGCTCGTATAGGCGGGCTGCCGATGAGCAGCATCAACGAGGTGCTGCTCGATAGCCCCGTTACCGCCCATTTGCTGGGGGGTGCCTGCATAGGCGACTCAGCAAACACGGGTGTGATCGATCCATACCATCGTGTCTACGGCTACGAAGGTCTGCATGTCGTCGACGGTTCGACGGTCACCGCCAATCTGGGCGCTAACCCTTCGCTTACCATCACCGCCATGGCCGAGCGGTCGATGTCCCTGTGGCCCAATCTCGGCCAGCCCGATCCGCGCCCACCCCCGGGAGAGCCTTATCAGCGTTTGGAGCCGGTGAGGCCGCTCCGGCCGGTAGTGCCGGCGGGAGCCCCGGCGTCGCTCAACCGGATGTGACTCACCCGTTCTGTAGGGTGCTCACTCGTCGCCATTAAAGTACCGGCGGTTGTGGGAAGATCGGAACGACGTGTGGGCGTTCCGGTGAGTGGATCGCCGTGCTGGACCACGACGAGTGAGAGGGAGAGCCTGACCAGGGCTCCCAGACCGATGTTGTCTCCCACCGCCCCCTGTGCCCGGCAGGCCCCCTACAATCTTTCGGTCGGGCCCGTAGCTCAGTCGGTCAGAGCAGCGGACTCATAATCCGTAGGTCGCAGGTTCGAGTCCTGCCGGGCCCACCAGAGAAAGCCCTTGTATTGATTGGGGGCCCTTCCACTTGCTGGTAGGTGGTCACGTAGCGTGGGCCTTGGGAGGGGTCCCGGTCGTGACGTGAAAGCCCTGGGCGTTTGGGCCCGTTGAGCTGATCGTTCCGGGACCCGCTCTCGAGCAGACTCGGTTGAGGAAATTGGTGGGATTCTGGCTGGCCTGGCCGCGCCCTGGGTCCCACAGCCTTCTGCGGGTGTTGGTGTAACGGAGCGGCCCGCCTTCGGGGCGCGATTTGCAGCTGGCGACGGAGCACGTCGACATTGCTCCGGCGTAGTATGCCCTCTTCGGTCTACGCGTTGTGCGGGGACGCGAGAGGGCCCGGGGTTTCCCTCCGGGCCCTCCACGCGGTGTTGCCTAGGCGGACGGGAGGGTCTGAGCGAAGCTCAGCACCTTGAGCACATCCTCGAGGCTCCAGCCGATCTTCATTGCTGCGGGCATGGCCGATCCGGGTTGGCCCACCCGGATCTTGTGGAAGAACTCCCAGGGGTTGTCGGTGGCGATGGTTCCCACATATTCGGGTTCGTCGTCGCTCCCGAAGTTGAGCGTCTTGCCGTCGGCTCCGTGGCAGGCTGCACATCCGGTCTCGTATAGCGTCTCGCCGGCACCAGCATCGCCTCCGATGGCCTGCTTGTCGTCGCCGATCATCGGTGCGTAGTCGGCCAGGCCTTCCAGGATGAATGTGGCCAGGTCGGCGACCGCCTCTTCTCCCATGACCGAGAAGTCATGATCCGGATCCACCTGCCCCGATATCTGGGCTACCAGATCCTCGAACGGCTTTGACTGGGCGTCGAACACACCGGGGAAACCAGTCTGATGCGAACCCGACCCGTAGGCACCCTCGGCACCCTTGTAATCCCAGCCGTGACATTCCTTACATCGCCAGGAGTCTTTCCCGGACCGCTCATTGGTGGTCTGACGTGCCCACATGGGGTTGTCGTCGGTCGGTTCATCCAACCCAACCACGACCCACCACTCGTCGTACAAGAGGCCACCTGTCACCGCATCCCCTTCGATCATCGTGGGCGTGGTGGCTTGGGTGGTGGTGGTTATAGCCTGTGTGGTAGTGGTATCCGAGGAATCTCCGTCACCGCACGCGGCCAGGGCAAACGCAACCACGAGCAGCACGATCAAGGTCTTGACACGATTCACGAGTGCAACCTCCAGCAACTTCGCGACGATTTGAAGAATTCATCGTACACGGTATGGACGGGGCCGGTGCGGCGGTTGGGTAATCGGGTGGCGCCGGCTGCAATCGATTCCCGTATGGTTCAGGTACGGCCCCGGTGGGGGGCGGAGATTCGGGCGTCGCGGCCGAGCGCCTCGCTCGGCCTCTCTCGAGATCGAGGTTGCTACGTTTCGGGGTGGCTGTGGCCGGCTCGCGTCAACTGGTGGATGTGGATGCTGGGGACGTGTCTGGTCGCCCCGGCATCTTCCATTCGGGCGATGGTCTGGCAGCGGTTCGGATCCGAGCATGCGGCAGGATCGAGGCTACGGGCGCGATCGGTGAAAGCCGCCAGTTGCGTTCTGGTCTTCTTGAGTGACTTGATGTGCTGGTCGAGGTCCTGCAGGTGGCGCTCGAGCAGGTGAACGACGTGGTCGCAAGTGCTCTCTCCTTGATCGCGGAGCTCGAGGATGGCGCCGATCTCTGTGAGGCTGAGACCACTGGCCTGAGCGTCGCGGATGAAGAGGAGCCTTTCAACCGCATCCGGTTGGTAGATGCGGTAGCCGTTGTCCGCCCGTTCGGGCGGGGGTACGAGCCCGATGGCTTCGTAATAGCGAACCGTCTTGGTGGAAACCCCGGTCTGGCGGGAGAGTTCTCCGATGTTCATACCGTCATCATACCGCTTGACATTCCATTCGAATGGAAGGTGTACGTTGGTGAGGTGAGAGCTTAGATTCCGTCTGTCGGCCGGGGATCGTTCGCCTCTTGCCGCCGGGCCGATGGATGGGTCGGATGTGGAGGCCTCGTGAGTGATCCCATCGACCGCCGCAAGTTTCTCGCTAGAGCTGTTGGGGTGATGGTTGCCTTCATTGCGGCAGGGATCGGCATCCCCGCCGTCGCCTTTGTGGTCGGGCCGTCGAGAAAAACGGGAACCGGACCTGAAGTCGTGTCACTGGGTTCGGCCAAAGGTGTTGAGATAGGGACGCCCACCTTGTTCAAAGCCGCAGTGGAACGGAAGAGCGGCTGGTTGACGACCGAGGAGAGTCTTGGCGTCTACGTCAAGACCGGCGATGGACGCAACTTCGTTGGTATGTCGAACATCTGCACCCATCTGGGTTGCCGGGTCCGGTGGGTCGAAGACGAGAGGAAGTTCTATTGCCCCTGCCACGCCGGGATCTTCGATGAGGATGGCAACGTGGTCTCCGGACCGCCTCCCCGTCCGCTCGACCGCTATGAAATCACAGTCGACGACGGGAGGCTCCTCCTGCATCTCGACGAGACACCGTAGCAAATCGGGGTCTCGGTCGATGTGTCGCCATGGGTTGGCTGGTGGATGTCTGCGGCGGGTCCCGGTCCGGTCGGGCGTTCCTGCTGGGTTAGGGCGATCGTCTGGCAGGGCCGGGGTCGGCGCATTAACCAGGATCGGCTGATGGGCGGAAAGCCCGGCGCCACTTGTTGATGCGCTGGTGTCGTGCAGGTGACGCTCGAGCAGGTGGTCCGGGTCCAACGGTATCTGGTTCGTAAATAGGTGAGCCGGCTGGCTCCCGATCGGGGTGGAGGCAGCAGCCCCTCTCCTCGCTTGACATTCCAGTCGAATGGAAGGTGTACGGTGCCTTGATCACAGACTCCCGATCCTTCCCAAGGCTCCCGGGAAGTGTGCTGAGCACAAGACCTCGAGACCGGAGGGTCGACATGAAGATCCAAGCATCAAGAGGGCAGATGGCAGGATGGAAAAACCCCACCCCAGGTGGGGCGCCGGGCAGACCCAACATGGCACGTCAAATCGCCTACGGGTTCCCCGTTCCGGACCGGCTAACAGAAACCATGCCGAGAACCTGCCAACCCGAGGCAGCTCCTGACATCCAGCCTCACCGCCGGTGGCCGACAGCGCGGATCCGACCGGGGTGTGCCGGGGTTCGTTGGGCACAAGCTGGTGCGTTGGTCGCCGCCCGGACCAGGAGGCCACGATGG
>DATEVB010000015.1:0-4470 GCA_035282865.1 Acidimicrobiia bacterium
GGCCTACCTGGCCCTCATCGAAACGGCCGATCATCCGGATTGTCTCTATCGGGGGTGGTCATCGTACGGTCCCGAGCATGTCGAATACCTGGTGAGCCGGCTCCGGTATGTCGAAGATTGGACGGCAGGTCGCAACCGGCCGGAGCCCGAGCCGACGAGGAGCAGAGCCACTCCCCCGACCTCGCCGCCCCGATGCCTCAACGCCCGTATTTCGGGGGGTGCCGCCCATCGAGATGTTGGCGTGCACCGCCGGACTAGGTTCATCCCATGAGCAATCAACCTCATCCTGAACATGTGGTCAACAATTGGCGCAATTCGGACCTGCCCTTCTTGGAGAAGCTGGCGCTGGTAGCCAAGAACAGCGCCATCAAACTCAAGAACCGGTCGAATTGCTGCGGGAACCACGGCCAGCCAGGCTGTTGACGAGGTCCTGATGCGCCCGGTCCGGGCGCAACGCAAGGGCACGATCACGAACACTGAACAAGTCGTGCCCGGCCGGGCGTCTACTTGCCGAACCGGCGATTCCGACGAGTGAAATCACGCAGGGCGCGAAGAAAGTCGACGCGCCGGAAGGCCGGCCAGTAGACGTCGACAAAGGCAAACTCCGAATAGGCCGACTGCCAGAGGAGAAAACCCGACAGGCGAGACTCTCCACTCGTACGTATCACGAGGTCGGGATCGGGAAGGTCCGCCGTGTAGAGGTGATCTGCAATCCGCTCCGCATCGATATGGTCGGCGATCTCCTCAGCTGGTGTCCCGGCAGCTGCCAGAGATGACACCAGATCGTGGACGGCGTCGACGATTTCCTGGCGCCCCCCGTATCCGATAGCGATGGTCAACCGCCGGTAGCCGGCACCGGCGCGTTCCTGCGCCTGCTTGGCCGCACCGACCAGATCCTGGGGAAGCAGATCAAGACTCCCGATAAACCGCAGTTCGAACCCGTAGCGTCTGGCAAGTTCGGGCAGCCGCTCGAACAAGCCGATCAAGACCTCGAAGTACGGCTGCAGCTCTTCGGCCGGGCGGGCCAGGTTCTCTTTGCTCAACAACCAACCGGTGATGGCCGGGAGGTCGATCTGCTGCGCCCATCCGAGGAACTCTTCGAATTTCCGCATGCCGACCCGATAGCTGGCCTCGTAGTCCGCCAGACCCTCGGCCCGGGCATAGCGTCGATGGCCGTCGAGGATGATGCCGATGTGGCGCGGCAGTCGCTGCGGGTCCATCTGTCGGAGCAGACGCTCCTCGTAAAGCCGGTAGATCGGCCGCAGCAGCATTCGGTCCTGGCTCATCGATCCCCCACGTGGTCGAGTGCATGGTACCGCCCGGGTAACGCTTGCCTCGCCACATGGAGTTCCGGACTACGCCGCCTACCCCGCGCTCGGCAATCAAGATCGTCTTCGGCAGTAATCTCCCGGATGTGGACCGGGTCACGCTCGGAAAGATGCATCATCCCGTGCGCGGGTTCCTCCACGGCACAGCCGCGCTGCTTGCGGTCGCCGGGATGATCGTGCTTGCCGTGCAAACGTCGTCGGACCTCCCCCGCATGTTCACAATGATTGTGTTCGGGGGAAGCATGGTTGCATTGTTCACAACCAGTTCGCTCTACCACTCCGTACCGTGGACGGATCGATGGAAGAAGCGCATGCAACGCTTCGACCACTCGATGATCTTCCTGCTCGTGGCGGGGACCTACACCCCGATCGCTTTCAATGTGCTGTTCGACGCCTGGAAGTGGGTCACGCTTGGAGTTGTCTGGGCTATAGCCATCATTGGGATCCTCCAAAAGATGTTCTTCCCCAAGGTGGGGAACTGGCTGTCGATGACGCTCTACATGGTCATGGGCTGGTTCGCCATAGTGCCCGTTCGGGAGCTGTTCGATCGGCTCCCCTTCGAGGCCGCGATGCTCCTCATCGTGGGCGGCGCCTGTTACTCGGTCGGAATGATCCTCCTGGTCACCAAGAGGCCCCGACTGTTTCCAAGGATCTTTTCGTATCACGAGGTGTTCCACGTGCTGGTGATCTCGGGCAGCCTCCTTCATTTTCTGATGATCCTCATCTACGTTGCGCCCATCGAGCGGTTGTGATGGACGTCGACGACGAGTTCATCCGGCTGCGCACGACGATCGTCGATCTCTCCGACGGAACGCCGGTCCGGGTCCGACCGATCGTTCCGGCCGACAAACCGCGCATCGCCGAGGGTCTGGCCGAGTTGTCGGCTGAATCGCGCTACCTGCGTTTTCTTCGGCCGGTCGATCATCTCTCTTCTGAGGAACTCGCCTATCTCACTCAGATCGATTACCGCACCCATTTCGCCTGGGGAGCGGAGCTGGCCCGGGGCCGGGAACACCGCGGGATCGGTTTGGCGCGCTACGTGTGCCAAACCGACGATCCGGCGACTGCCGAGGCGGCGGTGGCCGTGCTCGATGCCTACCAGGGCAGGGGACTCGGAGGCATCCTGCTCAGTTTGCTGGCCGAATCGGCGTTAGGCAACGGCGTGCAACGGTTCCGGTCGTACGTGTTGTCGGCCAATCGCAAGGTGCTGGAGGCCCTCGAACGGCCCGGCATCGAACGGCAAGACGAGGGCGGCATGGTGCGTTTCGATGTCCCGCTACCGCTGCCTGTCGATGCGATACGAGACTCGGGCCTCTACGAGACCCTCCGAGCCGTGGCACGAGGTGAAGCCAAGGTCCGGCCGTTTCGGTTAGGAGAGCTGCGGAACCGGATCGGTTGATCTCTTCTCAGCCGACCAGGAACGAGTTCAGTGCCTCGATGGCACGTTGTACACCGTTCTCGTCACGAAGCCTCACGCCCTGCTCCGACGCTCGCCGAACGCAAATCGCCAGCCGTACACCGTGCCCCCCCGACGCCGGCCCTTTCCCCACAGGAAGGTAGGGTTCGACCTCCCCGCGGAATCCAAGAGTGACGATCGTGGTATGCGCGATATCATCGTCCCCCAACCGTCGATCGGGAACATACCTGGCTTGGTCGGGAATCCCCTCACCGCCCTTACCTTGGTGGCTGCTCACAAGGGCGCCGGTCAAGGAACACGGAGGATGCACCGGGTGCGTCGTACCCGAACGATGGAATCGAGGCCGCTCGAAGGGAGTGGACCATGCGCCGGATGGCTGCCTGTATCTGTCTCCCGTTGATCCTCGGCTCGTGCGCCGGCGAGGCCGACTCGCCTGCGCCAACGGCGAGGCACGATCCGTACCCCTACACGACGCCAACGCCACCGCCCGATACGACACCGCTCGACGGCAGCTACGCACGGACGGTGACTGCCGAAGTGGTGGGACCGGCCGGCGCGTGCCGTCGTTGTCCACCGTACCGGCTGGCGGTCGGAGAGGACATCCTCGGGCTCGAAAAGGGCGTCTTCGAGGTCTATCACCGGGGAAGCGGCTACCTGAGCGTCGGCCACTTCACTAGTGACGGGTCGACCGTCACCTTCTTCAACGACCCCAACTGCCCCGACGATCGTGGCGTCTACCACGTGACGTCTACGAACGGGGCGTGGTCGTTCGAAGCGGTCGACGACCCCTGCGCGTTTGACGACGTCCGGGTGCAGTTCCTGACCTCAGTCCCGTGGATGAAGATCGAGCCTCCGGAGGGGGTGTACACATCACCCGATGGGGACCTGCTCGTGCTGCTCAACGCCGGGATCACTCTCGAGTGGGACGATCGGCAGATCACGGGCACGGCCACCCGCAAGGGCGATCTGATCACCGTCGAAGGACCGACCTGTCGACAGGAACTCGAATGGTCCGTCGACCAGGGGAGAATGACGTTGGCCACCCGCTCGCCGGTATGCGGGGCGGAATGGATCACGTACCTGGTCGACACGCAATGGACCGGAGTCGGCTAGCAGGTCGGGCAGTTTGATGGCGCAGGTGATCGCAACCGTCGATCCACCCGCCCCGACCGTCACCAGTACCACCACCCGGGCCGGTCGAGACGAGGCGACCTGTTCCGCCCGGCCGCTCAACTCGAAGAGGCGAGACCCTGGGTGGATCGGTGGCCGGAGTTGACCCCTCGAGCTCAGGAACCGACAGGTCCAGTGACCCTCAGATCGGCAGCCCGGATTGCTCGGCGCAGACCGCTTCGATCTCCTGAATGGCGGTAGGAACCCCGGCGGTCAGGTTCTGGTGCCCGTCGGTGGTGATCAGGATATCGTCTTCGATCCGGACCCCGAGCCCGCGAAATTCGGCGGGGATCGGATGTTCGACCGCCCCGGCCTGCTCTTTCTCTTCCGCCTCGAGCTTCCTGGCAGCATCGGTCCCCAACCGGTAGCGGCGTTCCATCCAGGCCTCGAAGTCGTATTCGAGTAGCGGGAAGGCGACCGATTCCTGGTCCGGGTCAACGTAGAGGCCCGGTTCCACGGTGAAGGCCATCGACGGTTCCAGCGATCTCGCCTTCTGGTCGGGCGTCATGTAGGTGCCCGCATCATGGACGTCCATGCCCAACCAGTGGCCGGTGC
>DATEVB010000016.1:0-7749 GCA_035282865.1 Acidimicrobiia bacterium
AGAACCTGCCAACCCGAGGCAGCTCCTGACATCCAGCCTCACCGCCGGTGGCCGACAGCGCGGATCCGACCGGGGTGTGCCGGGGTTCGTTGGGCACAAGCTGGTGCGTTGGTCGCCGCCCGGACCAGGAGGCCACGATGGAACGCGTGAACCAGCTCACCGAACAAGGCGCCGTAGCTTGGCGAGATCCCGTCTGCGACATGACGGTCGGAGCGAACGCGCTCACCCTCGATGGATTCTCCGGGGTCGGGTTCTGCTCGGAGCACTGTCGGCGAGCGTTCCGAGCTGCGCCCGACTGGTATCTGGAGGGAACCGTCGGCGGCGCCGACCCGGTCGATCGGACTCCCGCAGACACAGGTGGCGGGCCATCTGGTATTGGCCACCAGGCTGAGACGATCAACCTCTCCGTCTCCGGGATGAGTTGCGCCTCATGTGTCGTGACTATCGAACGGGCCCTCAAGTCAACCCCGGGGGTCCTCGACGCACAAGTGAACTTCGCCGCCGAGGAGGCCAAAGTCGAGGTCGACGCGGTTCCCGTGGAGGTGCTCACCGCCGCGATCGAGGCCGCCGGCTACCAAGCCCGCGTTATCGACGGGCAACCGGACGAGGATGCCGAACAGGCAGCCAGAATTCGGCTCTACCGGAAACTGCTACGGAAGTTCGCGTTCGCGGCGTTGGTCGCTTTGCCGGTCATCTACTTCTCCTACCCGGAGCTCTTTCCGGGTATCCCTGAGAAAGGATCCACGGCATTGGACCTCATCTGGGGGGCCATGGCGCTGCTGACCCTGCCCGTGCTGGCATGGTCAGGTTCGCAGTTCTTCACCGGCGCGTGGGCCGCCTTCAAACACCGCTCGGCGAACATGAATACCCTGGTTGCGATCGGTATCTCCGCCGCCTGGCTGTACTCGACAGTGGCACTTTTGTTTCCTTCGTTGATCCCCGAAGAAAGGCTGCGGGATGTCTTCTACGACGTGACGGCGGTGGTGACCGCCCTGGTGGTGCTCGGCTCGGCATTGGAGATCAAAGCCAGGGCTCGCACCTCGGAAGCGCTCAAGAAACTCATCGGACTGCAGGCGAAGACGGCGCGGCTGATCCGCAACGGTGTTGAAGTGGAAGCCCCCATTGAGGATGTGATGGTCGGCGACATCGTGGTAGTCCGTCCCGGCGAGAAGATCCCCGTCGATGGGGAGGTCGTCTCGGGGGCATCCGCCGTCGACGAGTCGATGGTAACCGGCGAACCGATCCCGGTCGAAAAGCGCCAGGGGGCACCGGTCATTGGAGCCACCATCAACAAAACTGGGTTGTTCCGGTTCCGGGCCACCCGGGTGGGCCGGGACACGATGCTCTCGCAGATCATTCGCATGGTTCGAGACGCCCAGGGCTCCAAGGCCCCGATTCAGCGGACGGTCGATAAGGTGGCCGGGTACTTCGTGCCGTCGGTGATGATCATCGCCGTGCTCACCTTCATGGCCTGGTATGTCTTCGGCCCTGCGCCCGCCCTGTTGTACGCGGTGATCACCGCAGTAACCGTGTTGGTGATCGCCTGCCCCTGCGCGCTTGGGCTGGCTACGCCCACCTCTCTGATGGTGGGGATCGGTAAAGGTGCGGAGGCGGGGATCCTCATCAAATCGGGCGATGCTTTAGAGACTGCCCATAGGATCGACACGGTGGTGCTCGACAAGACCGGAACCGTCACCCGGGGCGAGCCTTCGCTGACCGATGTGGTCGTGATGGGAACTTTCAGCGAGACGGACATACTGGCCATGGCGGCTTCGGCCGAGACCGGCTCGGAACATCCCTTGGGTGAAGCGATCGTGGGAGGCGCTCGGGCGCGGGGGATTGAACCGGTCGAACCCGACCAGTTCGAGGCCGTGCCCGGCCATGGGATCGAGGCCACCGTCGACGGGCGCCGGGTGGTGTTGGGCAATCTGAAGTTCATGGCCGATCGGGGTGTGGCGGCCGGCCCGGCGGAAGAGGTCCTCGAGCGGCTGTCGGATGACGGCAAGACGGCCATGCTGGTAGGTGTCGACGGCCGGCTGGCCGGCATCGTGGCGGTGGCCGACACCACCAAACCCGACTCGGTCGCAGCGATCGGCCGGATGCACGCCCTTGGTCTCGAGGTAGTGATGCTCACCGGAGATAACGTTCGCACGGCGCAAGCCATCGCCCGCCAGGTCGGCATCGACCGGGTTTTCGCCGAGGTTCTGCCCGAAGACAAAGCCACCCAGATCAAGCTGCTGCAAGCGGAGGGCAAGATCGTGGCCATGGTCGGGGACGGCATCAATGATGCTCCGGCCCTCGCCCAAGCCGACGTTGGCATGGCTATGGGCACCGGTACCGACGTGGCGATGGAGACGGGCGACGTGACGCTGGTCAAGGGGAGCCTCACCGGGATCGTCACCGCCATCGAGTTGTCCAAGGCGACGATCCGCAACGTGCGTCAGAACCTGGTCGGCGCCTTTGCGTACAACACCCTGGGCATCCCGGTCGCCGCCGGGATGTTGTATCCGTTCTTCGGGGTGCTGCTCAGCCCGCTCATCGCGGGCGCGGCGATGGCGTTCTCCTCGGTGACTGTGGTTTCCAACGCCAACCGGCTACGCCGTTGGCGCCCATCTCTTGTGAAGGAGGCAGCCTGATGGATGTCGTGATTGTGGTGCTGGCCGGAGCGGCGCTCATAGGTTTGATCGTCTGGTATTTCTGGCTGTGGAAGCCGCGAGGCGCGTCTGCCGGCATCACTTCAGGAGGTATTCAGGAAGCCTTCATCGTGGTGAAGGGCGGGTACTCGCCGGACACCATCCGGGTGGAGGCAGGCAGGCCGGTACGGTTGGTGTTCAACCGCCAAGAAGCCGACCCATGCTCGGAGAAGGTAGTGCTGGACGCCTTCGGAGTATCTGCCGATCTCCCGGAAGGTGACAATGTTCCGGTCGAGTTCATCCCCGGCCAACCAGGCGAATACGAATTCGCCTGCCAGATGGGGATGCTTCGAGGCAAGGTGGTCGTCTCGTGACAGGACCACCTTCCCCGCCACAGAGGACCCCCGGATGGGAGATAGCCTTGGCTTGGTGCCCGCCGACCGATTCGCCACTCCTCGGCGAGACGCAAATGGCTGCCGGAATCCCCGGTGCAGAACACCGAGGGCCCAACCAGTCCGAGGTGACCCGCCGCTACGACCGGATGGCCTGGCTTTACGACGCCTATGACGCCCCCATGGAGTTGATGGGAACTCGCTCCCGCCGCCGACGCCTGATCAGCGCGGCGGCGGGTGAGGTTCTGGAGGTGGGTGTTGGAACGGGCAACAACCTGGCTCACTACCCGCCCAATGTCAATGTGACCGGGATCGATGTCTCCGAACGGATGCTGGCTCGGGCCCGGCGCCGGATCGCTCGGCTGGAGAGAGAAGCACTATTGCAGGTAGCCGACGTGACAAAATTGCCGTTTCCGGACGGCGCTTTCGACACCGCGGTTGCCACCTGTGTCTTCTGTTCGGTGGCGGACCCGGTGGCCGGCCTACGGGAACTCGGACGGGTGACCAAACCGGATGGCCGGATCCTCTTGCTCGAACATGTGCGTCCCCAAGGCCGGTCGATGGGATGGCTGGCCGACCGGGCCAGCCTCATCACCAGACGCGTATTCGGATTCAATGCCAACCGGCGCACCGAAGAGAACATCCTCACCTCCGGCCTCGAGATCCTCGAGGTCCGGCGGGAAGGAATCTGGCGCGAGATCGTGGCGCGACCAGCGACGCCCATCGTGGAGAACTCGAGTGCAGAGGAGATCGGACAATGAAGCTTCTCCAAGGACGGCCACCTCGCCCGCCCTCTTCCGCCGCAGATTCCCCGTTTGTTCTCGAAGCCCGTGGGATTGCCAAGAGCTATCAGCGCGGCTGGCGGCGAGCGCCCCGGCGGGTTCTCACCGATGCCGGTATCGAATTGCGGGCCGGAGAGATAGTCGGGTTGGTCGGCGAGAACGGATCAGGCAAGTCAACCCTGATGAGGATCCTGGTCGGAGGCCTGCAACGGGACGGAGGTGAGCTGATCCGCACCGGAACGTTCGGGTACTGCCCGCAGGAACCGGTGCTCTACGAGCGACTCACCTGTGATGAGCACTTCGAACTGTTCGGTCGGGCATACGGGCTCGAAACCGGGATCACCGAGCGAAGCCGTGAAGGTATCTACGAGACTCTCGGCTTTGACGCCTACCGCACGACCCGGGTCGAGGAACTGTCGGGGGGAACCCGCGCCAAGCTCAACCTGGGTCTGGCCCTGCTACCCGACCCGGACATCCTGCTCCTCGATGAGCCGTACGCCGGATTCGACTGGGATACCTACCTGCGGTTCTGGAAACTAACCGGGGAGCGCCGTGATGCAGGACGCTCAGTCCTGATCATTAGCCACTTCGTCGCCGACCAAGACCGTTTCGATCGAATCGTCGAGTTGCGCGACGGCACAACGGTGCCGAAGTGAACACTGCCCTGCTGACCCGGCGGTACCTCAACGAATACACGCGCCGTCCGGTCAACCTCGTCCTGTTGATAGCAGTCCCGCTGATCTTCGTCACGCTGGCAGCCGGTGCGCTTGCCGACTTCGCAGGAATCGTCGGAGGCATCGGTGACCCGGACGTCCTTGCGTCACCCACCGCCGGGTGGGCGGCGGCCTTCCTGGCCGGGGTGGCCGGCTTCTTCCACGTGCTGGGCTCCCGTTCGGCCGACCGTCGCTTGGCGGCCGCCGGCCTCCGAGCAGGCCGGATCGTTGCTGCTCGCCTTCTATCGGGCCTGGTCCTGGCGCTGATTGCGGCCGGGGCGGCCCTCGGAGCCCTGGCATTGCGGATCGGCATCGCCGATCCGCTCCGGGCTGCCGCCGGTACGGTCATGCTGGCGGTGATCTACCTGGCCATCGGCACTGCCATCGGTGCGCTGGTCCGGAGTGAGGTGAATGGATCGCTGGTAGTGATCTTCGTCTGGATGCTCGACGTATTTCTCGGACCGGCCATGGCGGGAGGCGATGTGTGGCTGACCCGACTCTTCCCCTCCCATTACGTGACGCTGGTCATGTTGGACGCCGCCTCCGGGCACTCGGGCCCGCTCGGCGACCTGGGCTGGGCGCTGATCTGGGCGGCCGGGTCGGTGATCGTGGCTGCCCTCATCTTCGCCTCCGCCACCGCTCATCGAGAAGTGGCGCCCAAGATGCGACCAACCAGCCTGCAGTTGCGAAGACTGCGGGCCGGTCTCCGGTACGGGTTCCGGGACTACCGGCGCAATGTGGCGATGTGGGTACTCCTGGTGGCCCTTCCCGTCTTCTTCATCTCGCTCAGCTTCTACATCACTCCGGACGGTCCGACTCCGGTCGAGCTGATTGAGGGGGGTTTGTCACGGATACGATTTGTGTCCATGATCGACGTCCACGGCGCAATCATGGTCCCGATCACGATCGGGTTCCTGGCCGGTCTGGCAGGCCTCTTTATCGTCCAGGGGTCCATCGAAGCGGACCGCCGCCTCGCTCTGGCCGGGTTCCGGGCTCGAGACATTCTCGCCTCCCGTCTCGGGGTCATCGCCATCGCCGCGCTGCTCACCACCGGCGCATCGCTGGCGGTGACCGCCGTCGACTTCGCACCCGACTCCTGGATCTGGTTCTCGATCGGCAACGTTCTGGTTGCACTCACCTACGGGTTGGTCGGGGTGCTGGTCGGTGCGGTATTCGGGCGGCTGGGCGGGCTCTATGTCATGTTTCTGTTGCCGTTCATCGACGTTGGCATCGCTCAGAACGTCATGTTCTCCGCGGCGCCGCCCGATTGGGGGCTCTTTCTGCCCGGGAGGGGAGCCGTCCGCCTCTTGGTAGACGGCGCCTTCACGCCCGGCTTCGACGAGGGAGCCGGCTTGATGCTTGCCCTGGGATGGCTCGTCGCCCTCGGGTTGGTTGTCTCCGTGGTATTCCGACGGATCGCCCAACCGGGCCGGGTGTGATCGGTGAACCCGGACGCGACATCGCTCTGCCCTCGTCCGTCGAGCTCGGCCGGACGCCCGACCGTGCCCCAACTCCAGGCCGGCCGTCATCGTCAAGACGTGCCCGAGGAGACCGACCGCAGGTGTAGGTTTTCTGCACTACGGACTATCGAGGAAGAGGAGGATCATCGTGAAGGATCCAGTTTGTGGAATGACAGTCGACGAGGGAGCAATCCGAGCCGAGGGTTACGACGGGGTGGGTTTCTGCTGCGAACACTGCAAGCAGACCTTCCTCGCTGATCCCGCCGCTTTTCTCGACAAGGATCCCGAACGCCGTAGCGACTAGACCGGCATCCGGTCCCAACGGACCTCAGAGGCGTGTGGTGGGTGCGCGGAAAGTAAAGACTTCGCTCGGGTGCAGGCGTTCGTCCGCTCCCACCCCTTGCACGCGGTACACGTGTGTGAACTCCGGTTCCCGACCCTATGAGCGTCCGGTGCTCGTGATGAGCAACAGCGGCCATATCTCGACCAGGCAGAGCGGACTGGCAGGGCTTTCAGGAAGGAAGCAGCAAGCAACCCCTGTCGTCTCTCACGCTGCCGTGGCGGCCAGGGCTTGGGCGTTGTCCGGAGGGTTTTCAAATACTACGATATGTCGTATGTCGAGATTGAAGAGAAAACCTGGTCGAAAGGGTGGCTCACGAGCATCCTCCCGCCAGGTCACAACGTCCGGTGCCTCGCCCGGGAAGTCCCGCCCGGAATGGCAGCGGCCGGTTGGCATCGTGGCGGTGTCGGTGGGGATTGGAGTCGTGGTTGCGAATTTCCTGGACCGGATCGGTCTGGATTTCGCAGTTCTGCCGGGTGGCCACAACACGCTGTATTTCCTCGGCGGGTTGACCCTTGCCGGTGTCGGTGTGTGGTGGCTCGGCCTCCTCGACTGATGTATTCGTGGGGTCCTGGTTCGTCCCGCTTTCCAGGCCGACTCGCCGGTGGCTTCACTGACGGCCCTGGTCGGGCTTCGGCGCTGTCCGCTCCCGGACACCTGCCCGGGCGGCATCCACCAGGTCCGGCTGGTGTGCGGAGAGCGCGTCATCCGACCGACCCCTCCGGGGCGAACAAGAATTCTGCCACCCTCCGTGAATTAAATGCCACATAAAGTAGTATTATTATGGAGAAGTGGAGTGGGAGGCCATCGGGTGCGAGGCGTATCTCAACCTAGTGTGCCATACGGGGTAGGGCCTGAGGGTGCCGGCTTCGATCGGGAGACGGGTCCAACGCTCGCGTCCATCGACCGGGGGCGGAGCATCGCCGGCCGACTTCTGAGGCGGATCGGGTGGGCAATGATCGCCTTGGGAGTACTGCTGCTCGCCTTTCTCGCGTATCAGTTGTTCGCCACCAATCTGATCACCAACCGGGCCCAGACCGAGGCTCGAGTTCTCCTCGACCAACGGTTGGATGAGAGCCGCACCACCGGGTTATCGGGGAATGCTCCACGTCGAACCGATGACACATTGTCACAACCCGTTCCCAGTGAACCGGCGGTGTCCGGCGGCCTTGAAGTGGCCACGGAGCCGAGACCGGTGCTGTATACCGAGCCCGGGGTGCAGGAAGGCGAGCCGTTAGGACGGATTCTGATTCCGAAGATTGGACTCGATTATGTGCTCATGGAGGGCATAGAGCGCCAGACCCTCAAGGTGGGGCCCGGGCACATGCCGTGGACGCCGGTTCCCGGACAACCCGGCAACGCGGTGGTGAGTGGGCACCGCACTACTTACGGGGCTCCCTTCTTCGATGTCGACTTCCTCGAGCCGGGA
>DATEVB010000017.1:0-6063 GCA_035282865.1 Acidimicrobiia bacterium
CTGCCACCACGACTCGGGCACCGGCGGGTTGCGCCACAGGGCGGGATCGGACAGCTCGCCCGAATGGGTCGGCATGACCAGGGTGCCGTCCTCGCCGACGGTTTCGAGAAGCGCGTCGACCACGGCCCGGGCGCCGCCTGCCACCCAACCGAGCCCGGACAATGACGAGTGGACGATCATCGTCATCCCATGTTTCACCCCGAGGGCAGGCAGGTCCTGCGCCAGGCTCCGAGCCGTGGCGGGCCGGTCGGCTGCGTCGATGGCGGACAACACTCCACCCATACCGGTGAGGATAGGGAGTCGGTTGGGGGAGACAACAGCTCCCGGTGAGCTGCGTCGCTCAACCCGAGGTGGTGGTGGTGGTCCCGTCGGTGGTGTCGGTTGTTCCGCTCCCGTTCTCGCCGGCCGGGGTCTCCGCCCCGCCGGCCGGGGCCTCGGGGATAACCAGCCCGCAATCCGCCAGGGTCTCCTCGAGGTTGGCGCCACCAAACCTCACCCGCTCGAAGGTTATGACGGACCGGAGGTCCTGGTCGCCGAGCGCATCGCCGAAGGCGGGCATGCCTCCCTTGGACAAGGTTCCCTGAGCGCCGTAGGCGGCGCCCACCTGGGCTTGCCACCCGGTCGAGCCAAGTTGAACCCACTGCACATGGTCTGCGCAGCTCGGGAAGGTAATCAGCACCGCGCCGCCGGCGAAGGTCGGGCCGACCCCACCTTCGCCGTTGTTGCCATGACAGACGTTGCAAGCCACCTGGGTGTCGGTGAAGAGGGCCTCCCCCCGGGCGAGGAAGTCGGTTGTTCCGCCACCGGGCGCGCCGCGCCCTTCAAACGACGATCCGTCGCAGTTCACCACTTCTCCGGTGGCACGATCGACGGCCAGGAGGCCGCTGTCGCCGCAGTCGGGCCCGCCCGAGAACTGCAGGAGATAGAGCAATCCGACCAGCGGAAGGACCACGAACGCAGCCGCCAACCAGGAGGGCACCCTCGTTCCGGTCCGCTCCTTCAGGCCGGCGGTTGAAACGGTTATGACCGACTCCCACTCGCCGGCGTTATCGATGTTCACGGTTGCGGGAACCGGACGCGCCGGGATGACCCGGGGCTCCACACGGGGGGCAACTGCCGGGGCAGGCGGAGGTTCGGGGGAGGGGGCGAGGGTGGGCTCAGGCTCAGCCTCTGGTGGCGGTGTCTCAGGAACCGGTGCGACGGCTGAGGCTTCGGCGGGCGGCGCAGCCGCAGGAGCGGGAACGGTGCTTCCGCCGGCCCAGGCGGCCAGCACGTCTTCAACGGAGGTGGCGTCGGCCCTGGCCCGAGCCTCGGCGGAGCGCTGCACGATGGCCCCGGGAACGCGCATGGCTTGGGCGGCGGCGGACAAGTTATCGCTCATCGGGACTCCAGGAGGTACTGAATCAGGGCGGCGAGGTCGGCTTCGGCAAGGTGGCCGTAGCCGGGCTGGAGGCTACTTTCCCTGACCGACCTCGGATCGGTCAGGAACCTGGCAAGCCACCCTGCATCATTGGTCGGCGGGCGGCTGCCGGCGTGAGCGAGGTCCGGTCCGATCCTCTGGATGCCCAGTGTGTCGGGGGCGATGGATGCAAGAAGATCGGGTTGGGTGACCGGGCCCAGTTTGGCGTCCGTGACGATGGGCCGTACTTGTTGGGTATGGCAGTACCAGCACCCTTCCGAAACATATATCTCTCTTCCCTGCAGCCCCAGCGCGCTCAGACCGCTCAGTGGCGGCGAGGCAGGGGTGGCATCGAGGGCGGGGAGGACAAAGGCGAACAGGGCGGCAACCAGAAACAGGCCGACCGCTCCGGCCAGCAGGGCAATGAAGCTTTCCGGCCTTCCCTCCAGTACCGGTGACCCTTCCGGTGCTGGTGCCTCGAGGACCGCCACCGGGGATGGCGCCACGGCCGGAACGGCAGGCCCCGAGGGAGGGGCCGGGGCGAGGTCGGGAGGCGGTGCCGGCGGTTGGTCGACGGCTTCGACGGTAGGGGCGGGTTCAGGAACCCGCTCTGATGCGGGCGGCGGGGCGGCCGGGGTCAAGGTCGCACCGCCGCTCCAGGCCGACAAGACCTCATCGAGCGAAACGCCGCCGGCGTTGGCGCGAGCCTGGGCAGATCGTTGCACGATCGCCTTGGGTACGCCCAGTGCCTGCGAGGCCGCAGCCAGCATCTCGCTATTCATGGGTTACCTCGGCGGGGCCCTTCGGTATCAGCGTTTCGTGCTCGGTCGGCCGGCCCGAGGTGAAGGTGCGGTAGGTGTTGTAGACGAAAGCGAACTGGCCGGCGAACAGCACGAGCGCGGCCAGGGCAGCCAGGCCGTAGGCCGGCCGGACCTGGTCGAGCGTGTTGGCGAATCCGTCACCGACCGCCACGTAGGTACCGGTCAACGCTCCGGCCGCCCACGAGTACCCGGAGATGAGACCGGCCAGCCACAGCAGCGCGGCCAGCGAGCCTGCACCAATCAGGGTTGCGCGCAGATGCACGGTGATGAGGCGTTCGGAGTACATTCGGCGACCGATCAGGCGGGGAAGAGCGTGGTAGGTGAAGGCGGCCGCCCACAGGCCGGCCAGGCCAAACAGGATCAACACCATCGTGCCGTCCCCAAAACTGGTGAGCCCGGTTATGGCGGCGACCGAGCGCCAACTCTGCAGAAAGCGGATTACCTCCACAACCATGAACAACCCGGCGCCGACCATCGTGAACCGCAGCGCAGCCGATTCGTGCATCATCGACCACTTCCCTCGCATGGTCCCGATCAGGTTGGTGACCACCGCCATCGCGGCCACCACCAAGGCCAGCGAGAACACCGAAGCCGTGGTTTCCAGCCACTCGGGGCCGGGGCCGTAGACGAAGCGGCTCTGCCCCACCCACCCCCCTGCGAAAGCGAGCGACCAGAACCCGATGATGGCCAACTGGCGGTTGAAGAGGGGGTTGTCGGTGATCTTGGGAACCAGGTAGTAGGCGGTGCCGATCCCGATACCGATGACCCACAGTTCGATGATTCCTGCAACGAAGAAGGACGACTGAATCTGTGAGGCCGCCCCGTACAGATTCGGGATACCGCCTGCCACAAAAAGGCCTATCACCCAGTAGAGACCGGCCAACAGATACCACAGGGACACGAACAGGCCTTCCTCGGTGCGATCTCTCATAGTCCGGGTCACAACGGCGGTTGGCACCAACAGCATGGCGACCACGGCGATGTCGAGCCACCAGGGGATCTCGAGCCACTCCCGCCCATCCGAATACCCGGCGGCGAGAAGCAGGATGGCCGCCACGTTGACTCCAACCGCCAACCACAGGCCCAGGTTGGCGAGCCGTTCATTCCACAGGCGCGCACCGGTCAGTCTGGGCACGAGGTAATAGACCGCCGCCAGGTGCATCAAGGTGAGAAACCCGAGCACTGTGGCCGAGACCGCGATCGGACGGAGGCGCCCGTAGGTGGTGAACGCCTGGCCGCCGAGGAAGCCGGGGTAGGCGAGCTTCATGACCAGAAGCAGGGTGAAGAATCCGGCCACCAGTAGGAAGACGACCGCGGCGATCAAGTGACGGCGGGCCGCCGAGTCGGTGTCCCGGGGCGCCAGGAAATTCGCAATCGATGACCGTGTGGCGGTCGTAGCGGTCGCCAACCCCTCCTCCTCGGCTCGAATCGTCGGTGCCCGGCGCACGAGCT
Source organism: Acidimicrobiia bacterium (assembly GCA_035282865.1). GTDB lineage: Bacteria > Actinomycetota > Acidimicrobiia > Spongiisociales > UBA4744 > UBA4744. The sequence continues at coordinate 3,673 of DATEVB010000017.1, forward strand.
TACCCGACGGGGTTTCGGGCAGCTTCGGAATCCCGGTTGTCTCCGGCAAGACGGCGGCATTCTCGCCGTCGATCCGGCACCCGTCAACGTACCGGCAGCTTCGAGGTTCCGGAAGTATGTGCTATCAATTGGCAGCCGGTACCTATGGAGATCGGCGCGGTAGAGTACGGCGTCTTCGCAGGCGAGGAGTCAACAGCTGGCGATGAACCGGTTGAGTGAGTTGGACCAGAAACAACGGACCCGGCTGGGTGCCGCCGCCCTCGTCATCGGAGCGCTGATGCTGGCGGTGGGGGTCGTCATCGCTCATTACGCGGCCTTTCCAGACACGGAGTTGATCGACGGGGTCGGCGTCCCGGTTCAAGTCGACTATCTGGGATGGATACCGCGCGGCTGGCAATGGGTCACCCTGGGGCAGATCATCGGATTTGCCGGATCGCAGCTCATGGTGATCGGTGCCCTGTTCTTCTGGTTCGTTGGTCGCAAGCTCACCTGGGCCCGCGCCACCTTTGGCGCTTTCCTGGCCTGGATCGAGCTGGTCCTCTACTTCGGGGTGGTGCCGTCGGAATGGCTGAACTTGACCCAGGGGCCGCTCGAATTCACCTCGCAGCGGGTTGCGTTCACGATCCCTAGATGGCTGGTGCTCGGCAACCAGGTCGACGTGAGCCTGGCAGCCATCAAGGATGCGGTCTCGGGTGGTTACAACACGATCATGCTCGGCGTTGCGATCGTGTTCGCCTACAAGATCCAGGACTGGGGCAAAGCCAAACCGGAATCTGTCGCAGAAGAGAAGAAGTCGGTGTACGGCCGGCCGCTGGTGAAGGGCGACTGACATGGCTCGTACCGACGTTTGGTTCGAAACCCCACCCTTCCGCGATGATTACCAACTGGCGCTGGTCGATACCGAGTACGTCCAACAGGGCCTGCGGCCCAAGCAGTTCCTCCACATCGATCAATCCGAATGCATCCTGTGCGAAGGTTGCGTCGATATCTGTCCTTGGAAATGCATCCACTACCTTTCGACGGAGGCCATTGCCGAAGCCCATGGTGTCGCCAATCCCGGCGAGGACGAAGGGGCATTCGGGTTCTTCGTGGTGGATGAGTTGGAGTGCACCCGGTGTCAACTCTGCATCGACCGGTGTCCGACCGGGGTGATCACCCTGGGTAAGTTTGCGGGCTCGGTAGCCGAGGAGGCCATCGAGGTGGGTCTGTACGAAGCGCCGTGGATGGTTGACACCGGACAACGCGATTTCAGGAACGGTTACGCCTACGGCGTTCGCTGGTAACGGAAGGAAAGACGTTGGCAAACGGAGACAAGGCCAGCCTGGCCGAACGGGTGGGTGAGGTCGGAGAACGGGTACGCGGCAGCCAGGCCTGGGAGAGCATCTTCCGGCCCGGTTCGCCCTTCAAGAAGGGGTATACGGACAGCCCCCGCAACCGTTCCTATGTGATCATGAACAACGTGCTGTACCACCTGCACCCGGTCAAGGTGAAGCGGCACGGGGTACGCCTCTCCTACACGCTCTGCCTGGGCGGTCTGAGTTTCTTCCTCTTCATACTGCTCACGATCACCGGCATCTTCCTGATGTTCTACTACCGGCCGACGGTGCCGGCCGCTTACGCCGATATCGAGGCTCTTTCCACCAGCGTCGCGTTCGGGTCGCTGGTGAGGAACATGCACCGATGGGGCGCCCACCTGATGGTGCTCACCGTGTTCTTGCACATGTCACGAGTGTTCTACCACGGCGCCTACAAACCGCCCCGCGAGTTCAACTGGGTGGTCGGTGTTGTCCTGCTGCTGTTGACGCTGCTGCTGTCTTTCACCGGCTACCTCCTGCCATGGGACCAATTGGCCCTGTGGGCGGTCACCGTCGGCAGCAACATGGCCGGCTTCGTTCCCGTTTTCGGTGATCAAGTCAAGTTTGCGTTGCTGGGCGGCGTCGAGGTCACCGGTAGCACCTTGCTGCGTTTCTACGTGCTGCATGTGCTCTTCCTGCCGTTCATCATCGTCATCTTCATGGCCGTTCACTTCTGGCGAGTCCGCAAGGACGGCGGCATCTCGGGACCCCTCTAAGGAGCGCCGCATGCCCCAACTCCCAGAGCATCTTCTGCGCAGGTCCGCCGAAGCACGCGCCAAGGCGCTCGGCGTTCCGGTCGAGCAGGTGCTGGCCGAGATGGGGCTGGCGGCCGAAGGCGAAGCAGCCACCGAGCCACTCGAAGAGGTCACCTCGGGGGTGAGCATGGCAACTCCGGATACCACCATTCCGGAGGAACTTCAGGCTCGGGAAGCGGCCGTTCGCCAACGGGTCCTGGGGGAGATGGCAGAGAAGGCGGGGGCCACTCCGGCTGTGGTGCCCGTTCCGGCTGCTGCGCCCGCCGAACCGGCCCCGGTGG
>DATEVB010000018.1:0-8117 GCA_035282865.1 Acidimicrobiia bacterium
AGTTTTCCCAATAGAAGAAGTAGTAGGGACTACTTAGAAAAAACCGATCACTGCCAGCCCGTGCACACACCCACTCGCTTCGCTCGCCCATCGTTCGCTTCGCTCGCTAGCCCGCCCACCACCCCAGGCAAGAGGTGCTCCCCAGGGTCCGCCGGCGAGTCATTCGAAAGGCAACCCAGGAGGCGTCAGCCGGTTCGCGAGCCAGACCGAACCCCAAGAACTGACCAACCGTAGATCAGCCGTGGGTGATGGCCATCCACGACGATCAGCGCACCCACACATCCTCCCTGCCGGATCTCGGACGCTGGAGAGCGCGCGCTATCGCGCCGGACCATGGGCGATCTGGGCGGAGCCGCTGCATGCCTCCTCGAGTACGGCCAGATCGTCAACCAGTTGGTTGACAGTCCTGGCCCGGTCTGAGGTCGACCTCATCACCGTCGAGACCGGTCTGGCGTTCATGCCCAACCCACAGCTGTGTCTCCTGCTGGTGGCTCCGTTTGGGTACTTCGCCTCTGGCTGGTGAGAGGTGATTCGTCGCATAGTTCGGGGGAGGGTTCCGTAAGGGTGAAGGGCTGGATCGTGGGTCGTCTTGATCCGCTGTTTCGTGTCCGGTCGCAACTGGGTCGTGTTGTTGGTTCTGGTGCTTGTTGCGACGGCGCCTGACAGCAGCGGGTGCAGCCCTTTCCTACACTTATTTTCGCATTCGTCGAGAGGGGAGGTACCGCGATGTCACGGTCGACCGTCCTAGGGTACGGGGCCCGGGCCACCGGGCAGCTGCTGGAGCGTTTCACCTACGAAGAGCCCAAACTCAGGGACGGCGAGGTGCGGGTGGCCGTCTCCCACTGCGGTGTCTGTCACACGGACGTCCACGCCATCGACAACGACTTCGGGGTCTTTTCCTTTCCACTGATGCCGGGGCATGAGATAGTCGGCCGGGTGACGGAGGCAGGAGCGGGGGTTGCGGGGTTAGGGGAGGGGGACCGGGTCGGCATCGGCTGGCAGGGCCGCTGTTGCGGGGAGTGTGAGTGGTGCCGGGAGGGGGAGGAGCACCTCTGTCAGGACATCGCCGACTGTGGGACCTGGACGCCCTATGGGGGCTTCTCGTCGTCGGTCGTGGTCGATGGCCGGTTCGCCTACCAGTTGCCGGCCGCCATGGCCCCCGAGGTGGCCGCGGTGCTCATGTGCGCTGGCATCGCCGTCTATCCCCCGTTGCGCCGGTACGCCGCCGGAGCCTCTCCTCGGGTCGGCGTCGTCGGGGTTGGCGGCCTGGGGCATCTGGCCATCCAGTTCGCTCACGCCCTCGGCTGTGAGGTCACCGCTCTGTCATCCTCACCCGGGAAGGAGGAGGAGGCACGCGCCTTCGGCGCCGACCACTTCATCCTCTCGACCGACAAGGCGGCCATGGAGCATGCCGAGTACGGCTTCGACCTGCTGCTGTGCACCGCCCACGCGGGGAACGACTGGGCAACCCTGCTGATGGCCCTCAAGAAGAAGGGGCGGCTGGTGCTCGCGGCATTCTCGCCGGTGGACCTGAACGTCGCGACCGGCGGCTCTGCATCTGGCGCGGCCGTCGATCTGGTGGCGCATCAGTTGTCGATCACAGGATCTTTCCTGGGCAGCCGGGCCGACATGCGGGAGATGCTCGGCTTTGCGCTGCAGCACGGCATCACCCCTCGTATCGAACTGATGCCCATGTCGCAGGCGAACGAGGCGATCCTCCGGGTGAGGGAGAACAGGGCCCGCTATCGGGTAGTGCTCGTCAACGACTGAGATCGCTCTCAGTGGGCAAGCCCTGGGCGAGTGCCTCCTTGGTCCTGAGATCGTGATGACGAAAACGGCCGTGCTGATTGCGTTCGCTGCCGAACCCCCACCAGGTGACACGCAGACCAGCCCGGGGAACCCTGAACAGTCGGTCGTGATCGAGCTCCCCGAACCGCCGGGCAATCGAGTCGTCTCAGACGGGCCGTAACGGGACACATCGAGGACTTCCTCGACTGAAGGCGCACATATCGCCCTGATATGCGCCACAACGACCATTTCAAAGAGAGTGCACCAGAACGGCATCCAGGATTGGGCGCTCGCTGGCCCCAACACCCGCACCCGCGAGGCCATCATCGCCGGCACGTCGATCACCCGCTCCCCAGCTACCACCAGCTGTTGGGACACCAGATAGCCCATCCCCGGGCCGACTCCACCGCCCAGCAGCGTTCGTCGTATGCCGACGCCCATTCCCGCAGCTCCGGTCGGTCGAGGCTCTCACCCGGATCTCGTCGACCACCACCGCTGTGTGCGACCCTTTGTGAGGGTCGATCCCGATCATCATCATCGCATTGCCTTTCTGCCGGCGACGGGGACCGCAGCGGGCAAGCCTGATTCGGGTCGATGTGCTCTCGCCTCGTTCGAGCCACACCACGGCCGAGGACACCAACCGGGAGACACCTCGATAGAAAGCCAACCCACGAGAGTGGGCGGCAGGCACTTCAAGAGCCAACCGGTCAGCGCCTCGACGCTACGGGAACATCCCGCAACGCGCCCCCAGTCTCAATCAGGCACTTCCGGGATCGGTCTGCGCCCATCCTCCCTTCTTGTGGTGTATCACACAACGTGATACGTTGAGCGCATGGCTCAAGCGATCTCAGTTCGACTCGACGACGAAGCGCTCCAGGCCCTCGACCAGCTCGAGGCAACCGGTATGACCCGCTCCGAGGCAATCCGTGCCGCACTGGTCGAGGCTGCATCGCGGCTCCACGACAAGCGGAAGCTCGCCGCCGAGGTGGCCGCCTTGGAGGCCGACGACGACGATCGTGCCGAGATGCTGGCGGTGGCCGACCTCATGGAGAGCCTCCGTGCGTCAGGGTGACATCTTCGTCCTGCGACTCCCGAAGGGGGTAGGGCACGAACAACGAGGACGTCGCTTCGGTGTCGTTGTGCAATCCGACGCCTTTCTTCCTCGGTCGGTCGTGCTGGTGGCGCCGACGTCGACGAGCGCCAAGCCGGCGTCGTTTCGGCCCGAGATCGACATCGATGGCAACGCTACTCGGGTGCTCGTCGAGCAGGTCGGTGCCGTCGACGTCCAGCGTCTTGGTGATCTCGCAGGCCATCTCACCCCTGAGGAGCAATGGGGAGTCGACGCCGCCCTGCTCACCGTTCTCGGACTCAACTGAGCAGCGCAGATCACTAAATACAGCGCACGAACGATCACTCGTCCACGCGCCCGGTATCAGGCACTTCAGAGTGCGGGCTACGGGCGTAGCTCGAGGAAGCCTGCCGCTGCGAAATCCTGATCGAAGGCGAGAGCCTCGCGGAGGCGGCGGTCGCGCATCACCTGAAAGCTTGTCGCATCGACGAACGAGTAGGTCCTCTCGTCGTGTTTCCGCAACCAGGCCCACGCCTTGTCCTCTTGGTCGATGGTGACCCGGTGGAGGGCGAGTTTGGATCGCTGCTGGAGGGCCTCGATCCGGTCGAGGAAAGCTAGGGCAGTTCGATGACCGTCCTTACGGCGGAGAAACGTCCAGGTCTCTCCAACCACCAGATTGGTGGTGAGCACCTGTTCGGCAGGTCCAAGGTGGGCGAGCATGGCCAGCGCATCGGAATGTCGTCCATCGCCGGGGAGGGACCACGCCACCCACCAGCTGGTGTCGGCGAACTTCACGAGTCGTAGACCACCCGGTCGATCTCACCCGGCTCCGCCGTGAGTTCTTTGCCGGCGAAACCGGCCAGCTTGTGCCATGGATCGTCAGCCGGCTGGGTGTCCTGGTTGGGGAGGAGGGTGGCCAGGCCGCGGCGGATCAGCTCGGACTTGGAGATGCCTCGGCGTTTCGCTTCGGCTGCTGCTTCGGCGTCGAGTTCGTCGGGAATGGTGATGGTGATGGTCTTCACAAGGCTATTATACATAGCCACTGTTGCGATGCCTACATAGTTCTCCCTTCGCGTGTTGAGGTGCGGCGACGGTCTGGCTAGGCGGAGGGCTTCTTGGCACCAGGTTATGGCTGCCACGCGTGAGGGGGGTTCGCCAGGACGCGCACAGGACGCGATATGTAGCAAAACGATGAAAAACTACCATCACCAATGAAACACAAGACCCCATGTATCAATGGCCGGGTGCTGCCCGTGGAGGGTGGCGGCCACGTAGGGTGGCCTCGGGGAGGTGCCCCGGCTGTGACGGAAAACCGCTGAGCGTTGAGGCTCGTTTTCGGTTGGTTCCACGGCAGCGGCTCCCGCCGCCGATGGGTTGGGCAGGAGTGGGGGACGCGAGTAGAGGTGCGTTCCTTGGATTCTGACGGCAATTGATCCTTCATGGGTGACTCCTGCCCCACTGCCAAAGGAAGGCTGGTGTGCCCGCAACTCGCCTACTCGCAATTCCGACACTACGCCGGGTGAGGGGTCAACCGCCTTGCCTGCTGACCACGCGACCGTGAATCTCGGTGGTGAGCTCTTCGATCCGTTGAGTCAGCCGGGTGTTCAGCTCGAGGAGTTCCTGTAGGTGGGAGGTCTGTAGCCCGGCAATCTCTTGACCTTGGAGGGTGGCGGCCGCAAGGGCTTCGCGGTGGGCGATATCCGCTTCGCCGAAGGCCTTATCCCGGTCGGCCTGGCGGGTTTGCGCCAGCAGGATCAGGGGTGCCGCGTAGGCGGCCTGAAGCGAGAACATCAGGTTTAGCAGGATGAACGGATAGGGATCCCAGCGCAGCGAGACGGCGGCGACGTTGAGTGCGATCCAGATGGCCACCAGCACGGTCTGGCCGATCAGAAACCGGGGGGTTCCGAACAAGCGAGCGAAGCTTTCGGCCCTGCGACCGAAGTTGTCTGTTCCGAACGGGCCGTGCAAGTGAACGGCGATCTCGCGAAAGGGGGTGGGCTGTTTGTTCATCTCGGTCCTTTCATTCGTGATTCAGGTTGGCGAAGGGCCTCACGTGCGGGACCGCAACAACGCGTGGCCCGGCTAGTGACAAGCCGTTTGCTCACGGTCTTTTTCTACCATCATGATCTTGCGTTCAGCTCCCAGGATGATCTTCTCGAAGGCATCGGTGAGATCGTTGATCTGGACCAGAAACCATGCCGGATGGGTCGGCTCGGTCGCGTCTACAGCGATCTGGTCGATCGCTTGCTTGATGGTGCGATCCGGGTCGCTCATGGTGAAGACGTACCCTACTGCCGGCGGTCGAGCCGATCGGCCCACGTCCGAGACGAACTTGGGTTTTCGGATGAATTGGCGGCCCGACCTCTCCGGGCCGCCCGTACTTCGGCGGTGCCCGGGTCGGTGGGGGGTCGCCGGGGAGAGCCGGAGCGCGAGTGGTGATAGGCGGCGGGATCGCCATGGCAGTCACGATTGGTATCGGACGCCTCTTGGGGGTCAGCGGTCTATGAAGCTCGATCGCCCGGCGGTGGGCCTTGGGCCTGGGCCGGACGGTGCCAGGCTGCCACACCGGCAGGTATGCGGTCGGCTTGTTCGGGTCCCCATGATCCTTGGGCATAGGGGAGTGGTCGTCCGGGAAGATAGAGGGCCGGTTCGACGATTCGCCAGGCCTCGTCGATGATGTCCTGTCGTGCGAAGAGCCCGGGATCGCCCTCGATTGCCTCGGCCAGCAAACGTTCGTATGCGTCGGAGCGACGCCCGAATACGTCTTCATAGTCCACACTGAGCACGGTCGACTCGGTGACGATTCGGTCGCCCGGTCGTTTGGTCTGCATATCGAGGTTCACCCCGTCGTCGGATCCCAGCCGGAATCGGAGGCGGTTGGGGTCGGGTGCTCTGGTCGTATCGTCGAAGGGGAGCGACGGTTGGCGCCGGAACTCGACGATCGCTTCGGTAGCGGTGGTCGAGAGTCGTTTTCCTGCCCGGATGAAGAACGGTACACCTGCCCAACGGAGGGAATCGATATTGAGCCGGAGAGCCACATACGTCTCAACCGTTGAGTTGGGATCGACGCCCGGCTCGCTGGTGTATCCGATGTACTGACCTCTCACCACGTTGCCGGCCTCAAGCGGTTGTATGGCCTTGAGTACCTTCGCTTTCTCGTTCTGCAATGCCGTCGCGCTTGGGTCCCCGGGTGCTTCCATCGCCAGAAGGGCAACCACTTGCAGCAAATGGTTCTGGACGACATCTCGGACGGTCCCCAGTTCTTCATAGAGTTTTCCGCGACCGTCGACGCCGAATGACTCCGCCATGGTGATCTGCACGCTCGAGACGTAATGCCGGCTCCACACGGGTTCCAGCAGCAAGTTGGCGAAGCGGAACACGAGCAGGTTCTGGACGGATTCCTTGCCCAGGAAGTGATCGATTCGGAAGATCGACTCCTCGGGGAAGACACGGTGCAACACCGAGTTGAGATGGTGGGCGCTGGCCAGGTCACGCCCAAACGGCTTCTCGATAACCAGGCGGGCATGCTCGGCCAGTCCGGCGGTGTGGAGGCCTTCGACGAGGATCTCGAACATCTCCGGAGGTATGGCCAAATAGTGAACCGGGCGGCAGCCGGTACCGAGCACTCCGGCGAGCTTGTGAAAGGTTGCCGGGTCCTGGTAATCGCCTGCCACATAGCGCACCCGCCCCGCCAGGCGCGCAAGGTGACTCTCATCGACATCATCCACCGCCGCCCGAACCGATTTGCTCATGAAGCTGACCAGGTCGGCGTCGCTCCAGTTGTTGATGGCCACGCCGACCACCGGCATTTCCAGAAGCTTCCGAGCTTCGAGGTGGTAGACAGCCGGGAAGAGTTTCTTGGTCGCCAGGTTGCCGGTGGCGCCGAAGAGCACAATGCAGTCCGCTCGTTCCATTTAGTCGTCCCTCTCGTTGTAGGTGGCCGTATTCGTATCCGGCCGTGGGGCAGGCGGAACGACCGTCACGCCGAAATCGGTACCTTCCCAGCGGTTCTCGTCTATCCATCGAATCGTGAACGTGATGGTCGACGGTGCGGAGATACTTGCCGTGGCGAGCTCCGCGTGGTGGATGCCGAGGCTGGAATCTTTGGTTGGGACGTCGATATCGTGCGCCCATGCATCACTCGACCAGCGCACCACGGCAGGTGCTCGCACCTCGATCCGCAGCACGGCGCCCTCGGGCATCGTCCGGCACTTGTGATTGAATCGCCAGATCGAATATGGAGACACCATTCGGTCTCTCAGATAGCGCTGAACAGGCTGGGGAGGCATGTCGAACACCCGGCTGTCGAGCAACGACCTCTTGAGTTTCAGGTACTCGGCGTGGGCCCAAACCAGGGGCATGGCCGAACCGGAAGGACGGCCCGTGAAAAGTTCCTGCTCGGGGAGGTTGGGACCATCCCAGGTCTGTTCGGGCAACATGCCGCCGTCGTTGGCCGATTGCGCGACGGTTTTTGCCAGGTCGGTTGCCTTCTCCACGCGCCCGGCAGCCAATTCGTAGTGGGCTCGTTCGGCAGTCAGCAGCGGCCAGGCTCTACCGATACCGGTCCCGTCAAATGGTGACCCGTCTGCGTGCTCACCGTAGCCGTCCTGGTTGTAGCGACGAAACCCGGGCCCCTGCGGCAGTTCGATTCTGAGTAATCGATCGATTACCTTGACGGTATTGACGATGCGGGGGTCATTCGGGGCGCGCAACCCAAAGCGGACCAGGGCGAGAGCATCCACACTGACGATTTCGGTCGCCGGTTCCTGACTTTGGCCGGGAGGCCGATTCTTGATCGGAACAAAACCAGAGGCGGGGGAGGCTGCGTCTGCAGTTTCTGGCGGCGCGATCCGGACGTAGTAACCATCGACTCCGCACTCTGCTGCGAGGTCGGTGCCGGTCACGTACATCCACCGTTCCACAGATTGATTCCATACGTCGGCCGTTTCGCGCAGGTAGGCGCCTGCCACGGGTTCACCCTGCCGGTCGGCCAGATCGGCGGCTACCAACAAGGCGGCCACTTCTGCCGCAATCGTGAAGGGTGTGTAGCCGGGGTCTTCCTCCCACCGGTCCTGATCGGTGACCGGACCAAATCGAACGATGAAGGAAGCGGCGCGGCGCACCGTCGGCCAGAGACGCGTCATATCGTCATCAGTGAGGGCCCCGCTTCGGGCGGCGAGATCGAACAACAGGATGGGAAGGGCGGTCTCGTCCATTTGAATGCCGGTCCAGTAGGAGCTCCCATCGAGCCACATGTTCT
>DATEVB010000019.1:0-18875 GCA_035282865.1 Acidimicrobiia bacterium
GAGCCGGCGCAAGCTGGTTTCGGTTTGAGAACCCCGAGAGGGTGAAAGCTTCGGCAGACGCTCCCTCGGGGTTTCTCGCGCCCCGGGTTCGCTCCGCTCGCCGCTTCCACCTTCCAATTCCCAGCTTCCAGGTGTTTCTCCGGCGAGCGGAGCGAACCGGTCGGGGGAGTACCGCCGAAGGCGGGGCGAGGGATCCCGGCTTAACGACCGCCGGCTGGTGGTTCGCGAAATCCAGGTTTGGGTCGCGAAAATGTTTCAGGCTTTCAACTTGCCCGGCGAGTGGAACCGGCCTACATTCTTCTGTACTGCTTGTGAGGCAACTCACCGGCAGGGTCGGCACCACCGAGAGGCGGTACCGGGCTCTTACCGGGAGACCGGATCCTTCGGGATCTTGGAGTTGCGGTACGAGAGAGAACCCCGAGAGGGTGAAAGCTTCGGCAGACGCTCCCTCGGGGTTTTTCGCGTCCCGCTTCGTTTCCGCCGGTTTGACCGCCGACTGCCAGGCTGCTGATCACTGGTACCGAAATCCGCCAGCGCGGCGATGGTCCGCGCTACGTTGTTGCGCAAGCGGTTGGAGTGAGTGGGTCTCTGGAGGTCGTATGTTCCAGACGGTTCGCTACGTCGAAGAAGAGATCGAGCCGGGCCGGGTGGCGCCCGTGCCCACCGAGTTCGAGATCGGACGGTACTCAACAGAGCCTCTCGCCGTTGCTGCGGCCCGGGATTCGATGGCCGAGTTTTCTCAATCAGGACGCTCCGAGTATGCCTGGTGGATCGTTCGCCAGGACGGTGAACAGTTGGCCAACTGGATTGCCGACTCCAGGACCCGGCGCGAATTCGTGGTCGACCTCACCACCAGCAGATTGGTGGAGGTCGCCTGAGCCGTACACAACCCAGGTGCGTTAGGTGAGGAATCCACCACATACGGTGGTTGCAGCGGTGTAGGATGAGTTTCAAGTAACGGTGGCTCGGAAAGCCGCCGGTTGGGCGGGAGCGGCAGCGAGGCTAACCATGTTCGAAGCAGTTGAGTTCATTGAAGAAGAGATCGGGCCGGGTCGAGCGGCGCCGATTCCAATGGAGAACATTCTGGGCACGTTCGCGATGGAAACAGACGCGGTGGCGCGAGCCCGAGCAGCACGGCTCGGTTTCATGAACGGCGGTCGGGAAGGCTATGCGTGGTGGATCGTGCGAGAACAGGGCGCCCGCCTCGCCAATTGGATCTCGGACTCCCGCTCCAGTCGTGAGTTCGCTCTCGACCTGACCTCGGGCGAACTGATCGAAGTCCCTCAGAACTAGGGGCAACCCACCCGGTCGCTGCTACCGCCTTCTTCGTCGGTCGGTTTTGGCGAGTTCGATCGATCGGTAGAGTGCTGAGCCCGATCGAGCGGAAGGGTTGCATTCGGATGGAGGCTTTTCACACCACGTTGGGTTGGGTAGCCGTGTCGATAGTCGGCCTGGCCGGTCTGTTCGGAATCGGTTCGGCTATCGCCAAGCGACCGCCGACCAAAGCATTCTGGGTCGTTGCCGGAGCCGGGATGGGTGCCATGGTCGTCCAGGTCCTGGCCGGCATCGTCCTCTACCTGCAAGACGACGACCCTGGTGCCTTTCACATGTTCTACGGGTTTCTGGTGCTTTTCAGTCTGGCCTTCGCCTACATGTATCGATCTCAGTTGGCCAAGCGTCCGGCCCTCGCCTGGGGCTTATTGCTGCTGTTCGTGATGGGGCTCGGCCTTCGAGCGATCATGACCTTCGAAGGCTCGTAGGCTCAGGAGTCGTACCATGGGGCCTCGACGCCCGGGGAGGAAACGTTGCTGCTCGACGGTAAGAGGTTGTTGATCACGGGAGTGCTCACCACCGATTCGATCGCCTGGCATAGCGCCAGGGTGGCTCAAGAGCAGGGCGCCCAGCTCGTGCTCACAGGATTCGGCCGCGGGTTGCGGCTGACCGAACGGGCGGCGCGCCGGCTGCCCGAACCACCGGACGTTCTGGAGCTCGACATCAGCGATCCTGATCATCTCACAAACCTCACGGCCGATCTGTCGAGCCGGTGGGGAGCGCTCGACGGTGCATTGCATGCCATCGCTTACGCTCCTAAAGATGCGCTGGGTGGGAACTTTCTCAACACGCCGCCCGAGAGCGCGCAGACGGCGTTCATGACCTCTGCCTTTTCGTTCAAGACGCTTGCCGCCGGACTGCTGCCCCTGCTCCGGGCCGCCGGCGGCGGTTCTCTGGTGACGCTGGATTTCGACAACCGGCAAGCGTGGCCCGCCTACGACTGGATGGGGGTTGCCAAGGCGGCGCTGGAGTCGATAACGAGGTATTTGGCCCGTGATCTCGGTAGGTACGGTATCCGGGCCAATGCGGTTTCGGCCGGTCCCCTGGCGACGATAGCCGCCAAATCGATCCCGGGTGTTGACCTCTTCGAGAGAGCTTGGGCGGACCGGGCTCCGCTCGGTTGGGATGTCACCGATCCCGAACCGGTGGCGCGGATGGTGTGCGTCCTGTTCTCGGATTGGGCCCCGGCTACCAGCGGCGAACTGATTCATGTCGACGGCGGATTCCATGCCATCGCCGCCGGGAGCGGCGAGTAGCCGTTAGGCCGCCGAGCGCCACAAGTTAGGGATCTCGACGATCCGACATGACCAGCGGCGTTGTCCGTGCGGCCGGGCTGGTGGCTCACCTGCCGCTCTCCACAACGATCACTCTCGGCCAACCCCTAGCTTCCGACCACCGCCGGGTTGCGGCGGCGACGCGGGCTCAATGCCCTGGGAAGGTCGACCCGGAAGGTAGCCCCCCCGCCGGGGGTGTCGTGGATGGTGACGTCGCCCTCCATTTCCTGCGCAAGGCCTCGCACGATGGACAAGCCCAGACCGGTGCCACCTTGCGAGCGAGTCACCGATGGTTCGAGCTGTGTGAACTGGCTGAAGATTTTGATCCGCTCGGTGGGTGGGATACCGGGACCGTGGTCGACCACGTCGATCGTGACGCGATCCTCGGGCATCGAAACGGCAATTTCGATCGGGCTCCCAACCGCGTGCTTCATCGCGTTCTCGACCAGGTTGATGACAATTCTGCGGACATGGTCCGGATCCGTCTTGATGAGGGTATTCGGTTCAACTTGAACCTGGACGACTTCGTAGGCTCCTGAGATGACCTCAACCGTCTCCGGCAGAAATCGACTCAGATCGACCTCCTCGGGATGCCGCGGCAGCGCCTTTCCTTCGATCCGCGACACAACCAGCAGGTCCTCGATCAGGCGTCGCAGCCGGTCGGCCTGGTTGCGGGCGGACTCCAGGAGCTCCTGGGCGGCGGGCTGTTCCGGTGCCAGCTCCGGCCGGGCGATGGTGGCGAGCGCCCCGATGATCGAGGTCAGGGGAGTCCGGAGTTCGTGGCTGACGACGGAAACGAAATCCGATTTCATTCGGGCCAGTTCCTCCATCCGGCGGGAGGTCTCCGCCGCCTCAGAGAATCGTTCGAGTTGAGCCAGCACCAGCGCCGCCGGCGCAGCTAGAGACGTCAACACCTCGAGGTCGCTCTCGGTGAACTCACCGTCGGCCTTGTCGGCCAGGATCATCACTCCCATGGTGCGATGTTCGAGTTGCATCGGGACGACCATCGCCGAGTGGGCGCCGAGCTCACCGAGGAGTCCGTGACTGTCGGGATTCAGGTCCAGACCCGTGTACAGAGCAGGCTTGCCGGAGAGGAACACACGCTCGATGTCGCCCTTCCTATGCAGCGGGATGCGATATCCGCCAACATCAAGAGGGTGTCCGGCCGTCCAGATCGGACTGACGACCTCGAGAAGCTGCTCGCGGTTGTTGTGCAACAACACGGCGCCAACCTCGGCGTTGAGATAACGCCCGATCCTCCCGACCAGTTCGGGGAGCACCATTTCGAGGCTGTCGCCCGCTGCCATGGTCTTGGACACCTCATAGAGGCGGCCGAGATCCGCCTCCCGTTTGGCGAGTTGTTGCATGCGGTCGATGCCCATGAACGTTTCCCGGCGGAATTCCTTGGTCAGCATGCTCGAGGCTATGGCAACCGCGATGAGGGTCACCAGAGGGATTACCAGCCGCTCGACTTCGAGCGACTGGCCGAAATTGGAATCGGTCAGGACAAAGGATGTGATGACAAAACCGGTGATGAAGGCGTGCGCGATCGTTGCCGCCAACGCCGCCGACAGCACGACCACGCCGAAGTACAGTGCGAAGATGACCGCGGAGAGCTGCGGTACCGCCCCGACGGTTGTCAACTCGGCCAATACCAACGCCAGCCAGAGCCAGAGAAAAACGTCCCCGCGCCAATTCTCGAGCACCCGTTCCCACCGGATGAACGACAGGGCGAGAAGGCCGGTACCTGCTAGCAGCGACGGAACCCACACGCGGGGTTCACTGAGAAGGCTGGAGCGATACGCCGCGAAGAGGATGGCGGCCAGCATCAGCCAGGAGACCTGCAGTCCGAGCTTGGCTGCCCGTGCCCGGAAGGCGGCCAGAGGGATCCGGTTGGTTCTTCTTCGACGGCGCATCAACGCAGTATGGTCTCGCTTCCCGGATGCTCGGCGGTAATCTCCCACCAGTCCTGGGAGGTGTTTCGGTTCTCGTGCAGCGCAACATGAGGCATTCCCACCAACCCGGCAGTCGTTTTGATGGCGGTCGGCGCTACGGTCTCCGACCATGTTGAAGTCATTTGCCGGTGGAGCCATCTTTGGTGAACGATTTGGGGACGGTCCACCGCAGGTGCTGGCTCTGCACGGGTGGGGGAGAGACCGTCGGGATTTCAATGAGGTGCTGGGTGGCTTGGACGCTGTGGCCATCGATCTGCCGGGTTTCGGAGCCTCGCCCGAGCCGGCAGAAGCCGTTGGGGCAGCAGGCTACGCGAGGATGGTCGCGCCGGTACTTGACGAATTCGATCAACCGGTGATCCTGGTCGGCCATTCGTTCGGGGGGCGGGTGGCGGTGCACTTGGCTGTGTTGACGCCGGACAAGGTCAGGGCTTTGGTCCTGGTCGGAGTTCCACTGCTCCGGCGCGCAGGAAACGGCGGTAGAACCGCTCCGTTCGCCTATCGGATGATCCGGGCCTTGCACGGTGTCGGATGGGTCGGTGACGACAGGATGGAGCTGGCCCGACAACGGTACGGGTCGACCGACTATCGGGCCGCTCGCGGTGTGATGCGTGAGGTCCTGGTGACCGTTGTCAATGAGAGCTACGAGGCACAACTCGGTGAGATCCGGCAACCGGTGCACCTGATCTGGGGGGCCAACGACAGAGATGTTCCGGTCGAGGTCGCCAGGCGAGCGATAACGCACCTGAGGCGCGCCGAGTTGACCATGCTCGAGGGAGTTGGCCATCACGTGTGCCTGGAAGCTCCCGAGGCCGTTCGAGCAGCAGTGTTGGGAGGGGCCTCGTGACCGTTTCGCTTTGGGTGGTTGCGGCCGTCGCCTACGGGCTCGCCTTGCTGCGCTGGTTGCGAGTTGCCCAGCGAGAGCATTACCTGTCGTGGACGGTGACAAGGTTTGCGCGGCGATGGTGGGACACCCACGGGGCCAACCGGATGCTCTTTCTGGTAGGGATCCTGGCGCTCGGGTTTGCCGTCGCCTATCCCGCGGCGGGCCTTCTCACGGCTCTCGTTGCGGCAACCGGGCCACTCGGTCTGAGTATCACCGGACGAACCGCGCCGCTCCGCTGGACGGTCCGGCTGCGGCGGCTGGCCGTCGGTGTGTCGGTCATCAGTGCTGCGCTCGTTGTGGTCGGCATCTTCCTGGATCGAGCAGTGGTGGCCATGCTGGGGGCCGGGATCCTCATGCCCCTGTTAGTGGATGTCACCCTGGCCGTCATGGCTCCGATCGAACATCGACTCTCGGCGAGGTTTGTTGATCAGGCGACCCGAACGCTGGCCCGGGTTGCCCCGACCGTTGTGGCGATCACCGGCTCGTATGGCAAGACGACCACCAAGACCTATCTTGCAAGGTTGTTGCGTGAGAGCCATGCCACGGTGGCCAGCCCGGCCAGCTTCAACAACCGCATGGGTCTGGCGCGCGCAATCAACGAGCATCTGGCGGTCGGCACCGAGGTGTTCATTGCCGAGATGGGTACCTATGGAAAGGGTGAGATCGCCGAGCTGTCCACGTGGATCGAGCCCACCGTTGGTGTCATTACAGCCATCGGGCCCGTTCACCTTGAACGGTTCGGATCTCTGGACGAGATTGTCGCGGCGAAGGCGGAGATTCTGACCAGAGCCCGGACGGCGGTTCTCAACGTCGACGATCCCCGCCTGGCGGCCCTCGCCGACCGTGTCGACATAGAGGTGATCCGGTGCTCGACCCAGGACTCCAACGCAGATGTGTACATCGATGCCGGCGGGGCCGGCGGCGTCTTTGTGGGGGGCCAACAGCTGGCGACCCTCGAGGATCCGTCCGTGTTTCCGAGCAACCTGGCCTGCGCTCTTGGGGCGGCGATGGCGGTAGGGGCGCCGATGACCGGACTGGCGCGAGCGGTTGGCCAGGTTCCGGGAGCCGAGCACCGGCAAACCGTGTCCGTGAGCGACCTGGGCTTCACCATCGTCGACGACACCTACAACTCGAACCCGGCCGGTGCTCGATCGGCGCTGGCCACACTGGAACGAGTGGGCACGGGTCGTCGGCGAGTGCTGGTGACGCCGGGCATGGTTGAGCTGGGGACGCGCCAGTACGAGGAGAACCTAGCCCTGGCGGCGCTGGCGGTTCGCCAGGTTACCGATGTGGTCATCGTCGGCAGAACGAACCGAGCGGCTTGGTTGGAAGGAACGGCAGGTGGGAAAGCGTCCGTTATCGTGGTGGGCTCTCGGGAAGACGCCGTCGACTGGGTACAGGCGAGTCTTGGAGACGGTGACGTCGTTCTCTACGAGAACGATCTCCCCGATCACTATCCGTGACAGCGAGGAGAGGTCAAGTGAGTAAGCCGGCCGTGGTTTTCGGCGGACCATCACCGGAACACGACATCAGCGTCCTGACGGGGTTGCAGGCGGCGAGAACTCTCGTGGATGCGGGCGTCGACGTTCACGCCCTCTACTGGGCAAAGTCCGGGCGCTGGTATGGAGTTGATCCGCACCTCGAGGCGGTGGCGTTCGCCGAAGGCGCCCCGGACCGCGCCAAAGAACTTCGTTTCGTGGCCGAGCCGGGCCAAGGCTTCCTCTTCAAGAAGAAGCCGCTCGACGTCTCGGCGGTGGTCAATTGCTGTCATGGGGCCCCGGGTGAAGACGGATCACTGCAGGCCGCGTTCGATCTGGCAGGGCTCCGCTACACGGGCCCGGATGCAGCCGGATCAAACCTGGGGATGGACAAGCTGGCCTTTGGGGCAGTCATGTTCGGCGCCGGCCTGCCTTCGGTGCCTCGGCGCCTGGTAACGGACAACGACGAGACCTGGGTAGGTCTGGACCCTCCGTATATCGTCAAACCCCGCTTCGGGGGGTCGTCAATAGGTATCGAGGTCGTGTCGGATCGGCGGACGGCGCTCGACCTGCTCGAAATGTCCTCCCACATGCGGCGGGGAGCGGTGGTCGAGCCGTTCCTGGAGGGATGTCGGGATTACCTGGTCGCCGTACGCACGTATCCCAACCTGCAGTTGTCCGCCATCGAGGCCCCGGTACGAGATGTTGGAGCGGCTCATATCTACAACTATGCCCAGAAGTACCTCGCCGGAGGAGGACTGGAAGGGTCGGCACGCGAGCTGCCGGCGCACCTGCCGCCCGGTATCGAGAAAACCATCCGTGAGACGGCCGTCAAAGCGGCGGGTCTGGTGGGGGTCAGGTCGGTGGCGAGGGTCGATTTCCTCGTTCGAGAGGGCGAGGTATGGCTGAACGAGATCAACACGATCCCGGGGAGTTTGGCTGCCTATCTGTGGATCGACCCGCCCGTCTCGCGCCGTCAGCTCTTGCTCGACATTATCGCCGAAGCCGAGCGCGATGCCCCGCGCAGCTTCGCGACGAGCGGCGCAGATGGAACTGCGCTGCGCAACGCGGCGTCGATCGCATCAAAGCTGGGTTAGGACACCGCCGCACCAAGGAGCCCGCGCGGCGGCCGGGCTCCGCATGATCGTCGGTCCGGAGGGCCGGGGTCCTAGAGGTGAACGATGGGGCAGGTGAGTGTGCGAGTGATGCCCTCGATCGACTGGATACGGGCAACCACGAGCTTCCCGAGCTGATCAACGTTCTCGGCCGATGCCTTGACGATGACGTCGTAGGGTCCGGTCACATCGTCGGCCGATTCGACGCCAGGAATTTTCCCGGCCTCGTCGGCGACCTGAGCCGCCTTGCCGACTTCGGTCTGAATCAGCACGTACGCCTGGACCACATAACCTCCTAAATGCGTCTTGTGTGCGACTATACCCGCGCTAAGGACACTCGACGTGGCTACCGACCATCCATTCCGAAGCCGAGTCGGTAGGCGTAGAGGCGGCCCTCGATCTCTTCTGCTGCGAAGACAACGCGTTGCCCTTGGCGAAGCGTGCGGAACAGGCTTCCCTCCAGGGAGCCGGGCCGGAGGTACACCTCACTACGGTCGTCGTCTCGGATGATGATTCCGGCACCGGTACCCGGGTCGTAGGTCTTGATGACGCCTTGCATGGAGGAGCAGTGTAGTAAGAGCGATGCTGGTTCTCCTGGCTCTTGGCATGACCGGTGGCCGTGTCGTTGTTGAGAGCCGACCGCGGCCGGTCGAACCGGTCGGGCCCGACACCTCCCCGGAGTGCCCAGTTCGTTGGCAAGGAAGCAGTGGACTGCGTGAACCAAGCACCAAGAAGGAAGGACTGCTCGAGCTCGACTCGGTCCTTATGCCTTGTGGACCTTGCCGGCCTTGAGGCAGGACGTGCACACGCGGGCGCGTCGGGTATTGGAGCCGTCCTTGACGCGGACCCGCTGAATATTGGGGAGCCAGCGGCGGCTGGAACGCTTGTGGGAGAAGCTGACTTGCTTCCCGTACCACGGCTCCTTGCCACAGATTTCACAACGGTATGACATGAGAGAGACGACCCTCCTGAGGTCGGAGCGGCAGAATAGCACCGCCGGTCCCACACCATGGAATTCGTATACTCCACCCGGTCAGCAAAGGAACCTCCAGATGGCCCTCACCGCCGATCACCTCAAGCGGGTCTTCATCCGCTACCACGAGCGGCTCATTCGCCACCGCGAGGCTCTGAACCGTCTCAACGTGTACCCGGTCCCCGACGGCGATACCGGTACCAACATGAGTCTCACGGTCCAGTCGGTCGTCGAGGAGGTGGGTAACGCCCAGGGAATGGAGGCGGTGACAGGAGCCATCGCCCACGGTTCACTGATGGGGGCGCGTGGCAATAGCGGGGTGATTCTCTCGCAGATCCTGAGAGGCCTGTCCGACACGTTTCGCGGTTACGAAGAGGTCGGCACCACCGAGCTTGTGCGGGCGCTCGATCGTGCGTCCGATGCTGCCTACCAGGCCGTGCTCCGCCCGGTCGAGGGCACGATCCTCACCGTTTTGCGAGCCGCGGCTGATGCGGCGGCCGAAACCGGAACAGGGGCTGGTGTAGACCTGGGGGCGTTGCTCGCCAGCGTCTACCACCGGGCCGAGCAGGAACTCGAGAATACCCCCGAGCTGCTACCGGTGCTGAAACAAGCAGGAGTAGTGGATGCAGGGGCGGCCGGGTTTCTGCTCCTCATTGTGGCGTTCCTCGAAGAAGTAACCGGCCTCGACGTGATCGTTCCGGAGCGGATCTTCAACGGCGGCATCCAGACGGCTCGGATGCCGGAAGGGTCCGACTCTCGACCCACGATTGGCGGTCTGCGCTACGAGGTGATGTTCCTACTCGACGCCACCGAAGAGAGCATCGTCCCGTTTGGCGAGCGATGGCTCGAACTAGGCGACTCTATTGTTGTCGTTGGCGGCGACGGTACGTACAACTGCCATATCCATACCGACCTCCCCGGTCCGGCCATCGAGGCGGGCATCGCGGCAGGCCGCCCGCATCGCCTCGAGATCACCGATCTCCTGGATCAACCCGCAGCTGAGGTTTTTCACGCCGAAGAGGTTGGCGCGGCGGCCCTCCCGGAATTTGCCGACGCTCCGGTGGCGGTGGTTCCGGTCGTGGCCGGTAGAGGCCTGGTCGAGATGTTCAGGGGCCTCGGGGCGCAGCAGGTCGTCACCGGTGGTCAGACGATGAACCCATCGACCCTGGATCTGCTCTCGGTAGTCAACCAGGTACATGCCGACACGGTGATCCTGCTACCCAACAACAAGAACATCGTTCCCGTGGCCAACCAGGTAACGACGCTGACCGACAAGCGCGTGCTGGTGGTGCCGACGGTGACGATTCCCCAGGGCTTGGCGGCCATGGTGGCCTACTTCCCGGCGAACGGCGACGGCTCTCAGCTGGCTGCCTCGATGCAAACCGCCGCCAACGAGGTGAAAACAGGGGAGCTGACCAGAGCGGTTCGATCGTCTCGCACCCCAATAGGAGAGGTCGCGGAGGGCGATTGGCTCGGCCTCGCCGACGGTGATCTGCACAATGTGCACGAGAACGCTCTGACAGCGTTGACCGAGTTGTTGGAGTATCTCGTCGGCGAAGATGCCGAGTTGGTGACCATCATCACCGGAGCGGTCGCCGACCCCGATGTCACCGCGGCTGCCCGGGTCTGGCTGGCTGCCCATCGTCCCGAGGTGGAAATCGAATTCCCGAACGGTGATCAACCGGTGTACCCCTACCTGATTTCGGTCGAGTGAGCGGCCGAACCCTCGCCGAGCTGACCGGGTTCCCGGTCGACGCGGTCAAGTACCTCAAGGGACGTCGGGCCGTCTCGTTGAGGAAAGCGGGGATCGAAACGGTCGCCGATCTGCTGCTGCACACCCCTCGCCGGTACATCGATCGTTCACGGACCGTTCCCATCCGCGAGGTGGAGCTGGGCGAGGAGGTCACGGTGATCGCCACCGTCACGAGGGTGAGTACACGCCGGCCCCGTCGGAACCTGGCCATCACGGAGGCCGTTGTAGGAGATGGCGTCTCGGTGCTCACCGTCACCTGGTTCAACCAACCGTTTCGAGAACGGCAAATGACCGCCGGCGCCGAGGTGGCACTATCCGGAAAGCTGGATCGTTTCCGCGGCAAGCTGCAGATGAAAAGTCCGGCGGTAGACGTGCTCAGTTCCTCGACCGAGAGCCTGGTAACAGGGCGCGTCGTGCCGGTTCATTCGAGCGCGGGCGAAGTCTCACCCGGGCAGATGCGCCGGGCGATCCACAATGCTCTGCAAAGGGCCCGCCCGATCGGTGATCCGCTGCCCGCCGAGATGCGAGAGAGGCTCGGGCTGATCACCAGGGATCAGGCGATCGCCGACATTCATTTCCCGGACAGCCTGGAGGACAAGGACCGGGCCAGGGAGCGGCTGGTCTTCGATGAGTTATTCCGGTTGGAGGTGGCGTTAGCGCTTTCCAAGCAGAAGATGATCGACCAGGCGGTCGGTATCGCCCATGCTCGGTCGACGGATCTGGTCGCCCGGTTTGTTGCGAATCTGCCCTACAAGTTGACCGGGGCGCAAGAGAGGCTCATCAGCGAGATTCGCGATGACATGCTCGCTCCCCATCCAATGCACCGGTTGCTGCTCGGTGAAGTCGGATCCGGGAAGACTGTGGTCGCCGTCGCTTCGCTGCTCACGGGAATCGAGGGCGACTACCAGGGGGCGGTCATGGCTCCCACGGAGGTCCTGGCCGAGCAGCACTACTTGGGGATCAAGGACCTGCTGGACCAGGCCGAGATGGGGCCCGTTATCGAAGGAGACGGAGCGGACCTGGGGATGTCGAGCCTCCTCGATGAGCAGGGCCCGGACCGTCCGGTGATGCTTGCGCTCCTGACGGGGAGCAACTCCGAGGTGTCGTTCCGACCTTCGGGGTCGGTTCGCCGGGATGACGTGCTGGGATGGATTGCCGACGGCCGGATCGACCTCGTGATCGGTACGCATGCTCTGATCCAAGAGGGAGTTCGTTTCGCCCGGCTGGGCGTGGTCGTTGTCGATGAGCAACACCGGTTCGGGGTTCATCAACGAGTCCGGCTGAAGGACAAGGCGGGCGACGTAGATCCGGACTTGTTGATCATGACGGCCACCCCGATTCCCAGGACGCTCTCCATGACCCTGTACGGCGACCTGGATGTCTCCGAGCTGGACGAGATGCCGCCCGGCCGTCCCGAGGTGACGACCGAGCACGTTGGCAAGACATCGGCCGAGCTGGCCAGGGTCTACGAGCGGGTTCGCCAGCAGGCATCCATCAACCGGCAGACCTTTGTGGTGTGCCCACTCGTCGAGGACAGTCCCAAGATCGAGGCGGCTTCGGCAACGGCGGAATACGTGCGGCTCCAGGAGGTGTTCCCGGGTCTTCGTCTGGGCTTGTTGCACGGGCAGATGCGCCCCGCCGACAAGCAGGCGGTGATGCAGAGCTTCCGCGACGGTGGTCTCGATGTCCTGGTGTCAACCACGGTGATCGAGGTGGGGATCGACATGCCCTACTCGACGGTCATGATCATCGAGGACGCCGACCGCTTCGGGCTCAGCCAGCTCCATCAGTTGCGCGGCCGGCTCAGCCGTCACAGCGGCCCAAACTGGTGCTATCTGGTGGCGGAGCCGACCACAGAGGAGGGAGAGGCCCGGATTGCCGCCATGGTTTCCTCCGACGACGGGTTTCGGCTTGCCGAAGAAGATCTGAGAATCCGGGGTCAGGGAACCGTGTTCGGAGCCCGGCAGGCGGGGCTCTCCGACCTGAAGCTGGCAGACATTCTCGAAGACATGGACTCCCTCGTGACCGCCAGAAGGGAGGCGTTCGGGCTGGTTGCCGGGGACCCCGACCTCGAGCAGCATCCCGACATTCGCAAGGAGATCAGGGCATTGCTGGGCGACGACGTGGAGTGGCTGTTCATCTCGTGAGAATCGGGGAGCAAGGCATTCTTGCCGCAGTGCCTGCATAGTGTTGGGTCTATGAGTGAATCGACGCGCACCGCCCGGCAAGAACACGACATCGATGTCTTGTGGACCGTCATCGGGGAGGGGTTCATCGTATGTGCATGATGAGGCGGATCGGCATGCCACCACCGCCGGCTTGGTTGATGAAGCTGATGATGAAACGGCGACCATGTTGATCGGGGCCGTCTCGTGAGGATCATCGCCGGGTCGGCCAAACGACGCACCATCATCGGACCGAAAGGGCTCGGAACCCGTCCGATGACCGATCGCGCGCGTGAGGCGCTGTTCTCGGCTTTAGGCCCGAGGGTGTCGAGCGCCCGGGTGCTCGATCTGTATGCTGGTTCAGGTTCGCTCGGGTTGGAAGCGCTCAGCCGGGGAGCCCGGTCCGCTGTGTTCGTCGAACAGGATCGTGAGGCCCTGATGGCACTCCGTCGGAATGTGGCAACGGTGGGCCTGGGAGGCGAGGTAGTCCGCGGCGACGCGGGACGTTATCTAGACCGTTGCGGGTTGAACTTCGACCTGGTATTCGTTGACCCCCCCTACGCCCTCTCGCTAGCGTCTGTTCAAGAGGTGCTGAGCAAGCTCGAGCCGTTGCTGTATGCCGCCGCCACGGTGGTCGTCCACCGTCGGGTGGGCGAGGACCCCCCGGTGGGCCCGGATGGCCTCAACCTGGTGGGGGAGCGGACCTACGGCGACAGCCGGCTTTGGACGTTCCGGAAGGAGGAGACGTGAGCACAGCCTTGTGTCCCGGCAGTTTCGATCCGCCGACCAACGGCCACGTCGACGTCATCAAGCGTTGCCTATCGATCTTCGATCATGTAGTGGTGGCTATCGTGGCGAATCCTTTCAAGAGTGCCCTGTTCGATTCGACAGAGCGTTCGGCGATGCTCGAAGAGCTGTTCGAAGATGAGTCGGATCGACTCGAGATTCACGCCTTTTCAGGGTTGCTGGTCGACTTTGCCCGGGAGCGGAAGGTGGACGTCATCGTCAAAGGTCTTCGGGCCGTCTCCGATTTCGAATACGAACTGCAAATGGCCCAGATGAACGAGAGCCTGGCCGGAATCAACACTCTCTTCCTTCCCACCAACCCCAAATACGGGTATCTCTCTTCGTCGTTGGTCAAAGAGGTGGCCCGACTGGGCGGCTCGGTCGAAGGGCTGGTGCCTCCTCTGGTCGTATCCGCCTTGAAGGAGCGGTACGCATGACTGATTTCACCGATTTCCCCCATCAAGCAGATGGGCTACCGCACAGCGACCGGTCAGACGACGGTCCAGAAGCGCCGGTTCAGATCGGTGAGCTCCACAGCATCATCGATGAGATGATGGTCGCCATCCAGGAGGCCAAGGCATTACCGCTTTCGGGGTCCGTGCGGGTGGAGAGGGAAGAGTTCCTCGCCATGCTCGAGCAATTGAAGGCCATTCTTCCCGAGGAACTGCGGGCGGCTCGTTGGATGGTCCGCGAGCGGGAGGCTTTCATCGGCCGGACCAACGAAAAAGCGAAAGGGATCATGGATCGCGCCAATGTCCGGGCGAAGGAGCTGGTGAGCGAATCCAACATCATTGCTGAAGCAGTCGAAGAGGCGAATGTGCTGACCCGAAGGGCCGAAGGTGAGGCGAGGCGCATTCGGCTCCAAGCCGAGGACCTGGCAGAGGATCGCCTCGAGCAGCTGGAAGTGTTGTTCACCAACCTGCTCAAGCAGGTGCGCGAGGCTCGCCACGAGTTCCACCAGGTCCGTCCGGCACCGCCGCCGGTCCCCCAGTAGGCGGATCCCCGGTTCCGTCGATCCATTCCTACAATCCATCTCATCATGAACTCGGGTACTTTCCTCGTGCTCGTCACCGACCTGTTGGGGCGTTCCGGCGCCCATCGGGACGAGACGATCGTTGGCCCGATCGAGATCGAAATGGACCTGGAAAGGGTCGACGCATCGCACCCGGTTACGGTCCAGGTTCGACTCGAAGCGCTGGCCGACGAGATTCTGGCGAGAGGGAACATCGCTTACACGGCCGAATTGCAGTGCAACCGCTGTCTCACCGGATGGACCCAGACCGGTGAGGTCGCCTTCACTCAGTTGTACGGCAAAGAAACGGACGAAGACACTCAGCCGATCACCCGGCACGGTTACATCGACCTCGAGCCGGCCGTTCACGATGAGGTCAGTCTGGCCCTGCCCCTGGTGCCGCTTTGCCGTGAAGACTGTCTGGGACTTTGCCCAACGTGCGGAACCGACTTGAATACAAGTTCCTGTTCCGGACACGCCGACGAGGGTGACTCTCCGTTCAGCGCGTTACGGCAGTTCTTGGAACCTTGAGAGGAGGGCACCATGGCGGTGCCAAAGAAAAAAATGTCGCGGTCGCGGACGCGTCGACGGAAAGCGCAATGGAAGCTCGACCAGCCTCACACGTCCACCTGTCCCCAGTGTCATAGCCCGAAGATCTCACATCGGGCATGCCCCAACTGTGGGACCTATCGGGGCCGCCAAGTCCTAGCCGAAAAAGAGTAGGTCGCCGGTGGCGCGGGTAGCCCTCGATGCGATGGGGGGTGACCGCGCCCCGCTGGAGACAGTACTCGGCGCCGCCGCAGCGGCCGAACGCGGCTATGACGTGATTCTGGTGGGCGATCGATCCATCCTCGCCCCGATGGTGGTCGACCACGAGTCCTATCTGCCGATCGTGCACGCCTCCGAAGTAATCGGCATGCATGAAGACGCGGTTCGGGCGATCAGAGAGAAACCCGATGCATCCGTTTCGGTGGCAGCCCGACTCGTCAGAGACGGCATCGTGTCTGCGTTCGTCTCGGCCGGCTCGACCGGGGCTGCCCTCGCCACCGCGGCGATCACGATCGGTCGTCTCGACGGTGTCGATCGCCCGGCGATAGCCACCATGCTGCCGACGCCCGACAGCCCAACGGTGCTCATCGACAGCGGCGCTAATCCGGATTGCCGTCCCGAATACTTTCCACAATTTGCGCTGATGGGAGCAGTCATCGCCGAGGTGCATTTCGGGCTCGAGCAACCGCGGGTCGGTCTGCTCAACATCGGGGAGGAGAAGGGCAAGGGCCGGGAGCTTGAGAAGATCGCCTACGAGTTGCTCGAAGCGACTCCGGTCAACTTCATCGGCAACGTCGAGGGTCGCGACCTGTCTTCCGACGCAGTCGATGTCCTGGTCACCGACGGGTTCACCGGCAACGTCGTGCTCAAGACCACCGAAGGTACCGCCCAGTTCGTGGCACAGATGGCATTGGATGCTATGGCCACCATGTCGCTCGAGGATCAGAAGCGGGTCCTGCCGGTTCTCAGCGGGCTGCGGGCGAGGCTCGACTATGAGACTTTTGGCGGAGCGCACCTGGTCGGCTCGAGAGGCGTCGTAGTCATCGCTCACGGCGCGTCCTCCTCAGTCGCTATCGCCAACGCTATCGCCCTGGCCGCAGACGGAGCCGACCGGGATCTCGTGAACAGACTGGCCGACCGGGTGGCATGATGGTCGACCTTGCCGATCTGGAACGTAATTTGGGAGTCAGGTTCGACCATCCGGACCGCTTGCGGGCGGCGCTGGTGCACAGGTCTTACGTGGCCGAACATCCCGATGCCGTCCACAACGAAAGAATGGAATTCCTCGGCGATGCGGTGTTACAACTGGTCGTGACGGTGTATCTGTTCGGATACCACCCGGAGCTATCGGAGGGGGAGATGGCCAAGGTACGAGCCGGGCTGGTGAACGGTATCGAACTAGCGGAGGTTGCCAGGGAGGTCGAGCTCGGCGATCACCTCGTTCTGGGCCGAGGTGAGCAGGCGTCTCGAGGCCGTGAGAAAGAATCGATCCTGGCCGACGCCATGGAAGCGGTGATTGCGGCGATCTATCTCGATCAAGGTCTGGATGGCGCCCGCAGGTTCATTGTCGAGCGCTGGGCCGACCGTCTCGAAGCCCGGGTAG
The DNA here is from genome assembly GCA_035282865.1 of Acidimicrobiia bacterium. Lineage (GTDB taxonomy): Bacteria > Actinomycetota > Acidimicrobiia > Spongiisociales > UBA4744 > UBA4744. Next base: position 16,879 of record DATEVB010000019.1, read on the forward strand.
CGGCACCGGGCAAGCGGGACTACAAAACCCGGCTTCAGGAGGCATCGGCCCAAGACGGGAAACGGCCCCGCTACCGGGTCACCGAGGTTGGCCCGGACCACGACAAGATCTTCACTGCGGTGGTCGACATCGAGGGCGAAATCGTTGGAGAGGGCACCGGTCGGTCAAAAAAGGAGGCCGAACAGAGTGCGGCAGCTCGTGCTCTCGAGCGTTGGCTGACCTGATCCTGCCCGTACGATGGCGATGTGAAAGGCTTCGATGACCTGGACGCCGCCTGGCAACGTGCTCTTGCGCAGGCGTGGAAGGCCCACGTGCTCGGAAACGTCGGCGTGGGAGCCGTCTTGACAGACCGGAGTGGCGCCATCATCGCCGAGGGCCGTAATCGGGTGTGTGACTCGACGGCTCCTCCAGGGCGGCTCCATGGCAACTACCTGGCACACGCTGAGATGGATGTGTTGGCCCAACTGCCGGTTGGCGACTACGAGCATCACACCATCTGGACAACGCTGGAGCCGTGCCTCCTGTGCATGTCCGCAGTCGTCACGAGTCACGTGGGGGTGGTGCGGTTCGCAGCCCCGGATCCCTTGTGGCTCGGCATCGAACGGCTGCCGGAGATCAACGCCCAGGCCGACAAGCGCTGGCCGGAGCGCATCGGCCCGTTGACCGGCCCCGTGGCCGCCTTCAGTGCGCTTCTTCCCATGATTTGGTTCTTCAGACGTCAAGGTGGGGGATCGGCCACCCGCGCTTACGAGACCGACCACGCCGAGCTGGTGGATCTTGCGCAAAGGTTGGCCGACGAGGGCGCTCTCGATGCACTCGGTGGCCAACCTGTCGAGATGGTGCTGGAGCATCTGTGGCCCGAGCTGATTGAGGCGAGCTGACCGCCGGAGAGTCAGAGGGAAAGCCCCGATCCGGGGAAGCCTGTTCCGTCGATGATGACGGTTTGGGCTGTTCAGCTCGTGCTCCCCGGAGGATTGTTTCGGCGGGATGGCTTCTCTTTGTGAGAGTTGGAGGATGGGTGATCGCCGGTGTGCCGACCGCCGCGAAGGGCGATAGGCGGCGCGGTTCGGTTCAAGGCGTTTCCGCCCACTACGCTCCGAAACATGCCCGAACTCCCCGAGGTCGAGACCGTTCGGCGTGCCCTCGTTCCAGCTTTGGAGGGGACACGGGTGATTCATGTTGAGGTCCGCCACCCGCGGCTGGCGCGTCGCAACGAGCACCCCGCCGATGTTCGCGATCGCTTGCTCGGTCGTGTGATTCACCGGGTGGGTCGGCGCGGCAAGTTCCTCCTGGTGGACGTTGAAGGCGACCTCACCTGGGTGACACATCTCGGAATGTCGGGCCGGATCGAATTGGCATACCCCGGCCAGCTGGAGAAACCTCATACCCACGTAGTCGTCGGTACGGACCGCGGGCAAGAAATGCGAATGGTCGACCCCCGCACCTTCGGGTTCATGGCGGTCTACACGCCGGAGGAGTTGGCGAGGTCGACCATCGCCGACCTGGGTCCGGATGCCCTCCACGATCTGCCGCCTACCTCCGTCTGGGCTCAGCGACTGGCCGGCAGGAAGGTGGCCATCAAGACGTTGTTGCTCGACCAGAGGTTGGTCGCCGGACTCGGCAACATCTACGCGGACGAAGTGCTGCACAGAGCAGGGATTCGGCCGCACCGTCGGGCGGGGTCTCTGACACGTGAGGAGGTCAATCGCCTGCGAACTGCCGTGCGCCTTGTGCTCCGGGCCGGGCTCCGTTGGGGTGGGACCAGCCTCGGTGATCTTGCCTACCTGCTCCCCGACGGGCGGGCGGGGGGGTACCTGGATCGACTCCGGGCGTACGGTCGAGAGGGATTGCCCTGCCGCCGGGATGGCACTGCCATCGAGCGGACCGTCATTGGGGGGAGGAGTTCGTTCTGGTGCCCGCAATGTCAGCGGTGAAGGCCATCCGGGCCATCGTGACCGGGCGCGTGCAGGGCGTCGGGTTCCGCTACGCAACCCTGC
>DATEVB010000020.1:0-4788 GCA_035282865.1 Acidimicrobiia bacterium
GCGGCTGCGGCCGATGAGGCCCTGGTACGTGGTGAAACCACGGGGCCACTCCACGGCATCCCGGTTGCCATCAAGGACAACATGGTCACCTCAGGGTTGGAGACGACGGCCGGCTCGCAGATCCTGGCCGGGTACGTTCCTCCGTACGACGCTACTGCGGTTACCGCATTGAAGAAGGCAGGAGCGGTGATCATTGGGAAGACCAACCTCGACGAATTCGCCATGGGCTCGTCCACGGAGAACTCCGGATACGGTCCCACGGCCAACCCGTGGGACACGGGAAGGGTGCCCGGAGGGTCCTCGGGTGGTTCGGCGGCAGCAGTCGCGGCGGGCTCGGCGTTGACGGCACTTGGTTCAGACACCGGCGGATCGATCCGGCAACCGGCTGCGTTGTGCGGTGTGGTCGGTATGAAACCGACTTATGGGTTGGTGTCGCGCTATGGCTTGATTGCCTTTGCCTCCAGTCTCGATCAGATCGGGCCGATTTCCCGAACTGTTGAAGATGCGGCCACAACGCTGGAGGTGATCGCCGGGCACGATCCGCTCGATGCAACCTCGTACCGGGGCGAGTACCCGCAGTACCGGGCTTCGCTCGGACGGGGGGTGGCCGGCCTTCGAATCGGGGTGGTTGCGGAACTGGCTGGTGAAGGTATCAGTCCCGATGTCCTGACTGCCTGCCGCTCCGTCGTTGACTCGCTCGCCGAGGCCGGGGCCGCCGTCCGCGAGGTGTCGCTTCCCTCGATGGAGTATGCGCTGTCTGCCTACTACCTGATCGCCCCGGCCGAGTGCTCGGCCAACCTGGCCCGATTCGACGGCGTCAGATACGGGTTGAGAGTAGATGGAGCCACGGTGGAGGAGATGACGGCCAGAACCCGGGCGGCCGGGTTCGGGCCGGAGGTAACGAGGCGGATTCTGCTCGGTACCTATGCCCTCTCGGCCGGTTATTACGACTCCTTCTACGGGCAGGCCCAGAAGGTACGGACCCTGGTCATCCAGGACTTCACCAGGGCGTACCAGGGCTTCGATGTGCTCGTCTCGCCGACGAGTCCGATGACCGCCTTCGAGTTGGGTTCTCGCACCGAGGATCCGTTGTCTATGTACCTCGTCGACGTCTGTACCATTCCGTCGAATCTGGCCGGTGCTCCGAGCATCTCAGTTCCGGTAGGGCTCGACGCGGCCGGCCTGCCGATCGGCTTTCAGATCATGGCGCCGGCGCTCGGAGAGGAAGTCTTGTTGAGGGTGGCGGCCGAGGTGGAGCGGGCTTCCGGGTGGAACAACCGGAGACCGCCGCTGGTGGGGGATGATCGTGGAGTATGAGCCGGTCATCGGGATCGAAACACACGTCGAGCTGGTCACCGACTCCAAGATGTTCTGCGGGTGTCCGGCACATTTCGGGGCCGACCCCAACACCAACGTTTGCCCGGTGTGTCTGGGCCTCCCGGGCGCTCTGCCGGTTCCAAACGAAAAGGCCATCGAGTGGATCGTGGCTATCGGGCTCGCACTCGAATGCGACATCGCGTACCACTCCCAATTCCACCGGAAGAATTACTTCTACGCAGATCAGCCGAAGAACTACCAGATCTCCCAATACGACGTGCCCGTCTGTTCAGGGGGAGCCCTCGACATCGAAACGGACGGCCAATCCACACGGGTCCGGATCAACCGGGTCCACATGGAGGAAGACACCGGCAAGATGATCCACGTCGGTGGAGGAGGCCGGATCAAGGACGCCGACCACTCGCTCCTCGACTTCAACCGGGCTGGTGTGCCTTTGGTCGAGATCGTCACCGAACCCGACCTGGCCACTCCCCAGCAGGCACGGGCCTTCGCCCAGGAACTGCAGGCGATCGTGCTGGCTTTGGGCGTATCCGACGCCAAGCTCGAAGAAGGCAGCATGCGGTTCGACGCCAACGTGTCACTGCGCCCCAAAGGAACAGATGAACTGGGCACCAAAGTCGAGGTGAAGAACATGAACTCGTTCCGGTCGCTCGAACGTGCCCTGGCGTACGAGATCGACCGTCAGACGGCCGCTCTGGCGGCAGGAGAGCCCATAGCCCAGGAGACCCGCCATTGGGACGAGAGCGCCGGAATCACCGGCGGGATGCGGTCCAAGGAAGAGAGTTCCGACTACCGGTACTTCCCGGAACCCGATCTCGTGCCGATCGAGATCTCTTATGCCCTGCGGGAGACAATCCGGGAACGTCTACCCGAATTGCCCGCCGCCCGACGGTCCCGTTACGGCGATCTCGGCCTCGATCCGGCGTCCATCGCCGCGCTGGCATCGGGGGGAGCGGGTGTGACAGAACGGTTCGAAGACGCGGTCGTTGCAGGGTCCGATCCCAAGACCATCGCCAACTGGTTGACGGGCGAGGTCGCCGCTTTCCTGCGACGTGAGTCGGTCGAGCTGGCCGACACCCCGTTGAGCGGCGAGCACCTCTCTCAACTCGAGCGGCTGTACGCCGCAGGCGACCTGTCCGCCACCGCTGCCAAACAGGTCCTGGGCGGTGTTTTAGCGGGTGAAGGAAGCCCGGCCGAGGTCGCTGCGGCGCGGGATCTGATCCAGATCTCCGATATCGGTGCCCTGGCGGCCCAGATCGATCGGGTACTGGCGGACCATCCGGAGGAGCACCAGCGGCTCAAGGACGGGGATGCCAAGGTCATCGGCTATCTGGTCGGCCAAGTCATGCGAATCACGGCCGGCAAGGCCGACCCAAAAGTGGTGTCGACGATCTTGGGTGAGAAAGCCGAGGGCTGATGCGCCCGATCGTGTTCGATTGTGACGGCGTTCTCGTGGACTCGGAACAACTGGCCTGGCGCGCGTGGCGCCGGGTGTTGGCACGGTACGGCGTCACCTTGACGGCTGACGACATTGCCCGTCTGACCGGCCGGACCGATCGAGACGCCCACGCCCACTTCTCGGTCCGGGGTGAGCTGCCGGACCATACCATCTTCTGGGATGAACTCTCCGAGGTGACCTTCCGGTTGTTCGACCAGCACCTGCAGGCGTTCGAAGATGCCGCCGATACACTCGATTCCCTCCACAACCGGGGAGCCACTATGGCGGTGGCGTCGTCCAGCCCTCGAGAACGATTGGATCGATCGCTGGCCGCCACCGGTTTGCGCACCTACTTCGGGTTCATCGTCGGTGGGGACGAGGTTCCGCTCGGCAAGCCGGCCCCCGATCTCTTCCTGGCGGCCGCCGCCGGCCTGAAAGTCGAACCGGAGGCCTGTTTTGCGGTCGAAGACACGCCCGCCGGTATCGAAGCGGCCCACGCCGCCCGGATGACGGTGGTGGCGGTCGAACGCGGGCAGTACAGCTTCGAGGAACTGCGAGCGGCGGACGTGGTCGTGCCCCGGCTGACGCCCGCCCCGTTCCTGGGACGCTGAGGCCGGCGGTAGGCTGGCGGACATGGAACAACTGCCGCTCTTCGTCGGAATCGCCGCCGCCATACTGGTGGGTTGGTGGCTGTTCAAGAAGCTCTTCAAGTTTGCTCTGTTTGCGGGCATCATCGGCGGGATCGCCTGGTTCTGGTACTTCCGGATCCGTTGACCGTGATGGCCTGATGTCCTTTATCGGCGACGTCCTCAGCCAGGCTCTTCAGCTCCTCTCCCAGTTCGGTGCCGAATTGCGGGAGGTGCTCTGGCTGACCCTGATGGTTTCGCTGGTGGCGACCGCCATCGGCGTCGTGGTCGGCGTCCCGCTTGGCACGGCCCTGGGGCTGGGCCGTTTTCGAGGTCGGACACCTTTGCTGGTGGCGGTCAACACCGGCATGGGCATGCCCCCGGTGCTCGCCGGGTTGCTCATCCTGCTCCTGCTGTGGAGCGACGGTCCACTCGGCTCGTTTGGGATCCTCTTCACTCCCCAGGCGATGGTGCTCGCCCAGTCGCTCCTGGCCATACCGATCGCGGCCGGGGTCACCGCCGGGGCGGTCGGGGGTCTCTCTCCCGTCGCCCGTGAGCAGCTGACCGCTCTCGGGCTGCGGCGGACCTCCGCCGGGTGGATTGCCGTCCGCGAAGCTTGGCCGGGAGTCGCCGCGGCGGTAGCGGCCGCCTTTGGCCGGGTGGTCTCCGAGGTCGGGGCGGTTTTAGTCGTGGGAGGGAACATTCAGGGAGAAACCAGAGTCTTGACCACTGCCATCGTGGAGGAAGCCCGGCAGGCGCAATTCGGCGCCGCGCTGGCTCTTGGCATCGTGCTGATGGTGTTGGCGCTGGTGATAAACGGGGGGCTGACCTGGCTACAGCTTCGTGAGCGGGCCCGTTGATGTCGCGCCTCGTTGTGGAAGACCTCCGCTACCCCGAGGACGGCTCAATCGTCTCTGTGGCGCGGTTGGCGGTTGAGGCCGGCGGGCGATTGGTCATCTTCGGCCCCAACGGCGCCGGAAAGACGACCTTGTTGCGCCTCCTGGCCGGAGTGTTGGCGGGAGGTCCGACTATTCCCGCCGCCTATCAGCCGCAGCATTCGCATGTGTTCAGAGGGTCGGCCGCCTGGAACCTGGGCCTCGGTCTCGATCCCGAGCAGACGGCATGGGCACGGACTCTGGCCGACCGGTTCGGGTTGGATCCGGCGCTGTATCAGGGTCCGGCCCGGGCCCTCAGTGGTGGTGAGCGACAAAGGCTGTCGCTGGCCCGCACCCTGGCCCGCCCCGAACCCTGGGTGCTCCTCGACGAACCGCTCGCCGCGCTCGACGTCGCCGACCGGATGACGGTGGCGGCCGCTCTGGTCGACAGCTTGAACGGCAAGGGAGCGATCATCGTCACTCATGACCGGGAAGAGGCAGCTGTGTTGGG
>DATEVB010000021.1:0-15350 GCA_035282865.1 Acidimicrobiia bacterium
GGTCCGGGCATCCGAAACGCGCAGGCCGTCCACCCATTGTGACTCGATCCCGAACCTCCGGAGGGACTCGTTGATCTGAGGGCCGCCGCCGTGGACGACCACCGGTTTGATACCCACCAGAGAAAGCAGCGTGACGTCGCCGGCGAAGCTATGCCGCAATTTCTCGTCCACCATGGCGGATCCGCCGTACTTGATGACCACCGTCTTACCGCGAAAGGCCTGGATATAGGGCATTGCCTCCATCAGGATCCGAGCTTTGCCCATCGTGGTTGCGATGCGTGATTTGGCAGGATTGGGAGCCGAATGACCGAGCGACACTACCGACCCCATCGGGTATGCGTATTCGGTGGGCAGCTCACGGCATCCACCCTGCCAACGGCAGACCGGCGCTCTCGTCCAACCCCAGCATCAGGTTGGCAATCTGGATGGCTTGTCCGGCTGCTCCCTTCACCAGGTTGTCGATGGCGGCAAGGACGATGGCGCAGTCCGTCGTATCGTCGGTGAAGGCGGAGATCAACGCCCGGTTGGAACCCACCACCCAGCGGGTTTGGGGAGGGCCATCAATGACCTCCGCGAATGGGGCGTCTCGATAGGCAGCCTCCAGAGCGCCCTGCAGGGTGGCCCGGTCGGCCGGCTTGGCGAGCGGAGCTGTGCTGGTGACGAGGATTCCTCGTTGCATGGGCACGAGATGAGGAGTGAAGGTCACGGATACTCGACCGATTCCCGATGCCATCTCGGCCGCCATTTCGATTTCGGGTCTGTGACGATGACGGCCGACCGCGTACGCTGCGACGTTTTCGTCGATGGCTCCAAACTGCAGCTCGTCCCGAGCGGATCTGCCCGCACCCGACACACCCGAGAGGGCGTTGACAACGATCCCTTCCGGCTCGATCAATCCCTGTGCCAGCAGCGGCGCCAGAGCGAGAACCGTCGCCGTTGGATAGCACCCGGGTGCAGCCACCCGGTCGGCGCCCGGCAGCGAACTACCGAAGAGCTCAGGAAGCCCGTACCGCCAATTCCCCAGACGATTGGGGAACGGGTGCGAGTCGCCGTAGGCAGCCTGGTACCTCTGCTCGGTGTCGAGGCGGTGGTCGCTCCCAAGATCGATGACTCTGGTGCCCCGCTCGAGCAACTCGCCGGCCACCTGCGCCGATGCGCCATGCGGGAGAGCCAGGAATGCGAGATCCACCGGCGGAACGGCGGCAGGGTCGGCGGACCCCAGCAGACGCGTGCCACCCGCCAGCTGGGGGTGTACTTCCGCCAGTGCCTTTCCCGCGCTCGTGTTGGCGCCCAGATACGTGAGGTCGAAAGCGGGATGGGCGTCGAGGAGTCGGACCAGCTCACCCCCGGCATATCCCGACGCGCCCAGCACCGCCACGCTGTGACCCATATCTCACCTCACTCGACGAGCCCACGACTATACGCATATTCGTATAGTAAGGCAAATGTCCCGGCGGTCGCATCCTATCCGGGTGGAAAGAGGTCGAGCTCGGGAATCGGTGGGACAACGGCCGCATACAACCACGTCTCGAACAGGCCATCGAGGTCTCGCCCGCTGATTTCCTCGGCCACCGCGATGAGGTCCTCCGTGGATGCGTTCTGATGCCGGTAGGCCATTGCATAGGAACGAAGCAGTTCGAAGAAGTTGGCGTCCCCGACCTGCAGACGGAGCGCGTGCAACGTCAACGCCCCCCGCTGGTACACCGATGGGTTGAAGAGATTATCGGTGGGTGGAGAGCCCGGAGCAGGAAATCGGCGGGCGGCTAGAGCCGCTGCCAGCTCCGGCGAGGTGCCCTCCGTGACGAGGTTCAAACCGCTCACGGTCCGGTAGGCGGCCCTGACGTAGTCGTCGAGGACCTGAGGCCCACCCGTGTGCTCGGTCCAGAGCCACTGCGCATAGGTGGCAAACCCCTCGTTCAGCCAGATGTCTTTCCAAAACGCCGGGGTCACGCTGTCCCCGAACCACTGATGGGCCAGTTCGTGGGCAACTACCGGCTCCCCCAACCTCAGCACCCCCCGTCCGAACGTTGACATCGTCTGGGTCTCCAGGGCGGTGGCCAAATCGGCGCCGACCACCACCGACCCGTACGAGTCGAACGGGTACGGCCCAAATAACCCGGCGAAGAAATCAATCATCTCCGCCTGCCGGGCGAAATAGCCTCGCTCGAGATCTGTGATGTCGGGAGAGAAGTAGTTGCGGATCGGCAGGCCTTGCGGACCCGCCTCGGCTTCCTCTTCGAACAGCCCAACTGCAATCACCGTCAAATAGCTCGCGATCGGATCATCCGATGAATACACGAACGTCGTGACACCGCCCGCCGATCGCTTCTCTTCGAGCATTCCATTGGAGACGGCAACGTAAGGGTCGTCCACGGTCACCCTGATCGAGTACGTCGCTTTGTCCGAAGGGTGGTTGTTCACCGGATACCAACTGGGTGCCCCGTCGGGCTCATTGACCGTGAACAGCCCGTCACTGCTCCTGATCCATCCATTCGGGATGAGAACCGAGCCCGACCCAACCTGACCGGCCACCCCGGAATATCCGATCGTAACGCTGAAGGTACCGGCGCGATCCAGATCTGCCAGCACCGTCAACTCGCCATCCTGGTACGTGAAGTCGGCCTGGTCATCGTTGACCGCGACTGCCGTTACGCCCAGCTCGTACAGATCGAGGTTGAAGGAGGAGAGCGTATCGAGAGCTACCGCCTCTATCGATGCAACACCTGCCAGGGCGCCGGTAGCCACATCCAGGTCGAGATCGAGGTCGTAGTGAGTGACGTTGTAACCACCGTTGCCGGCCGACGGGTTGTAGGGATCACCCAGGCCGGCCGCTCCCGGCCTCCTGAGTCTCGAATCAATCGGATCGACAGTGACGACCGTCGTGGTGGTCGTGGCGACGGATGTTGTCGTGTCGCCGGTCGTCAACCGGCAACCCGCCAGGGCCAGGATCGAGACAGCCGAAACGACCCCCGGCCACCGTCGCCTACTGAGTCCTCCCACCGGGATCCTCCATCCCCTGGTCGAGAGCCCACTCCCTCACCAAACGGTAGGCCTCTGCGCGCTCGTAGGGTCCTTGCTCGATCCGTTGTTCGGTCAGCAGGTCCAACACTTCGCCGATCCGTGGCCCCGGTGGAATGCCGAGATATGCCATGACCTCATTCCCGTCGATGGGGGGCCGGAGCGACTCCAGGTGTTCCTTCTCTCTCAGCGATGTGATCCGTTCCTCGAGATCGTCGATATGGTCCTGTATCTCTTGGGCGCGCTCCCGGTTGCGGGTGGTCACATCACAGCGGACCAACTGGTTGAGATCTCCGAGCAAGTGGCCGGCGTCCCGCACGTACCGCCGAACGGCAGAGTCGGTCCATCCCATCTTGAAGGTATGAGGTCGTAAGTGCAGAAAGACCAATTGACTCACATCAGCGATGATGTGTTTCGGGTACCGGAGCTCTCGCAGACGCTGCCGAGCTATTCGGGCGCCCACCACTTCGTGGTGATGAAACGCGGCGCCGGAATCGGAAATCTGCCGGGTGGCCGGTTTCCCGATGTCGTGCAGCAACGCCGCTAATCGCAGCTCCAACTTCGGTTCGGTCTTATCGACGACGGCGATGGTATGTGCCAGGACATCTTTGTGGCGGTGGATGGGGTCCTGGGCCATCTCCAGCTCGGCAAGCTCGGGGATGATGTGAGCTGCCAAGCCGGTCCGCACCATACCCCGTAGCGCCGATCCCGGTTGCGGGGCCACCAGCAGTTTTGAGAACTCGTCGCGGATGCGTTCGGCGCTGACGATGGCCAAGCGATCGGCCATCCCGACCACTGCTGCCAGCGTGACCGGATCGGGATCGAATCCCAGCGTGGCCATGAACCTGAACAATCGGAGCATCCGCAGCGGGTCATCCGAGAACGAGATCTCAGGCGCCAGCGGCGTTCGCAAGACCCCGGCATTCAAATCCTCGAGTCCTCCGTACGGGTCGATGACCTCCGGATCAGGGAGTTGTACGGCAATGGAGTTGACCGTGAAGTCCCGCCGCGACAAGTCGATCTCGAGATCATCGGAGAAGACAACATGCGGTTTGCGGCTTTCGTTGCGGTACACCTCGCTTCGGAAGGTTGTCACCTCGTGGGTATGCCCGTCCTTGACGACCCCGATGGTTCCAAACGCCTCGCCAATCGTGAACACCCCATCCGCCCAACCGGCCACCGCCTCTTTGATCTGATCCGGCCTCGCATCGGTCGTGAAATCGAGATCGAAATGAGGACGATCCAACAAAGCGTCACGCATCGACCCGCCGACCAGGTAGAGCCGGTGGCCCGCCTCGTTGAAGAGCCGGGCGAGTTGCATGGGGACGCCGTCCGGTTCGAGCAGCCAGGACAGTCTCTGAGGAATCATCTGCCGGTCAGGATAGGCAGAAGGGCCGCCCTTGCGACCCTTCTGCCCTCTACCCTACTTCGCCCGCTTTGGCAGAGAATCAGACTCCAACCAGTCCTGCTTGTTCGGCCCGGACCCGCATGTCATGAGGGTTGCTCGCATTGGACTGCGCTTCCTGGAATGAGATCAAGCCCTTCTTGAACAGTTGGAGAATCGAACTGTCGAACGTCTGCATGCCGTAGAACTCGCTCTCCCCGATCACGTCGGCCAAGGTGTGAGTTTGCCCCTCTTCGACGATGCGGTCGAACACTCTGGCGTTCATGGTCATCACTTCGATGGCCGGAACCCGTCCGTGGCCGTCGGCCCGTTCGAGCAGACGCTGGCTGATCACGCCGCGCAACGTGCCGGCCAGCAGCAACCGGATCTGCCTCTGCTGGTACGGGGGAAAGAAGTCGACGATCCGGTTGATCGTCTCGGTCGCATCGATGGTATGGAGTGACGACAGGACTAGATGCCCGGTCTCAGCCGCCTTCAGAGCGGCCTTGACGGTCTCGGCGTCCCGCATCTCCCCGATCATTATCACATCCGGGTCCTGCCGGAGCACCCGCTTCAACGCTTCCGAGAAGTCCTTCGTATCAGACCCCACCTCGCGTTGGGCGACGATCGCCATCTTGTCCGAATGCAGGACCTCAATCGGATCTTCGATCGTGAGGATGTTGACCCGCTTGGTGCTGTTGATGAAATCGACCATGGAGGCGAGCGTCGTTGTCTTGCCGGACCCGGTTGGCCCCGTCACCAGCACCAGGCCGCGGGGTTCGTTGGAAAGCTTGTTGAGAATGGGTGGCAGGCCTAGGTTTTCGAAACTCCTGGTCGAGGGCAACACCTGGCGGAGCACCAGGCTCACCGATCCACGCTGACGAAAAACGTTGACGCGGAACCTTCCGAGATCCGACTTGCCGTAGGCGAAATCGGCCTCGCTGTTCTCGGCAAACTCGGCCGCGGCGCGCGGGGTCAAGATGCCTTGCGCATACGACTCTGTGTCCTGAGGAGTAAGGGTTGGCAGGCTGGTCGGGTGCAGGTCACCATCAATGCGCATCACCGGTGGTGAGCCAACCTTGAGATGAACGTCGGATGCTTCAACGTCCATCATTTTCCTCAATAACTCGTCGAGCGGAACCGTCATCTCTCCTCCGTCAGGCGCGTGGGTGCTGCCGCAGATATATCGGCAGTGGAGGCGTCGTTCTTAAACCACTTGCCAGTGGCGTCGTTGCGCTTCGACAACGAACTCGAGCGTTCTCCAGGAGCGCAGCCCGGAAACGGGGCGCGACGCCTCATCCGGCACGGGTACTCCGGCGAGACCACTCAGGGTGGCCGTGACGCACCCCTGGATGGCCCTCAAGTTGTATCCCCCCTCGAGGAAGAGGATGGTTCTCCCGGCCTGCACCACCCCGCCCAGCGCCGACCCCATCGCTCCGTAGTCACTCTCGAGCAAGGAAAGGCCGCCCAAAGGATCAGAGTGGTGGGCATCGTACCCGGCGCTGACCAGAAGCCAATCCGGATTGAAGGCCGAGAGAATCGGGACGACCACCCGGTCGAACGACGCCCGATACACATCTCCTCCTGTACCGGTCGGCATCGGGAAGTTGACCGCCGTCCCGGCCGCCCGACCGAGGCCCACTTCGTCGACCCATCCTGAACCCGGGTAGGCGGGGAACTCGTGAAGGGAGATATAGAGGACGTCGGGGTCCATGAGGAACCTCTCCTGGGTTCCGTTCCCATGGTGCACATCCCAATCGACGATGGCCACCCTGTTTCCCATCTCCGCCAGGCAGTGGGCCGTGATCGCCACATTGTTGAAGATGCAAAACCCCATCGCTCGATCCTCCAGCGCATGATGGCCGGGAGGTCGGATTGGAAGGAAGGCAACCTCAGCGACTCCCTGCCGCAGGAGATCGACAGCCGCGGGACCGGCACCGGCCGCTCGCAGCGCCGCCTCCCAAGAATCGACGCCGACCACCGTGTCGGAATCGAGCCTCCCTCCTCCGGCTGCACAGAAACGCTTGATCGACTGAACATATTCGGGCAAATGCACCCCTGCCAGGAGATCGAGATCTACTCGAGAAGGTGAGAATTCCACGGTATCGACAGGTGCGTCGGCCACTCCCGCTCTGGCCGCCGACAAACGGTCCGGGCGTTCCGGATGCCAGGGGCTGGTTGCGTGTGCCGCAAATGCCGAATGAGTGGCCACCAGTACCTTCATGCCCGCATGGTGGCACACCATTCACCGGGTTGCGTACAACACCCGCGACAGGTCTCCCGGCCTGCTCTACGATATGGGCGCATGAGCAACCACCGCCTGACTCGAACGATCCGAGAGAAACCGGCATGCGGGTAATGGGAAGCTGGCCGGGCCGGCTGGTGCTTCGACACGGCTGGGCAAAGGCTGAGGCCCGGCCCTGGAACGCCGACATCCCGGACGCCCATCTTCGCCTCGTCCGTGGAAGCTCCGAGTTTCTCGCGGCCTGCGGCGACCATCTTCTGGGTATCGGAGTCGCCGGCGTGGCTTCTCCCCCTCTACCCGAGGTCTCGTCCGGTATCTGGCTCTCCGCAGGCTATGAGCCTTACCTGGCTCTAGACCTGTACTCCCGCCAACTGGTTGCCTCGCAGCCAGAGCCTTCCCACGAGGTCTCCACCGGAGGGGCGCCCGACTGGGGGCCGGCCCGGGAAATCGATCGCGCGGCGTTCGCACCCGTCTGGAGGCTCGATCTGGACGGACTCCGGGAAGCGATGGGTGCTACACCCCATTCCAGTTTGCTGGTCACTCGCGACGGCGGTCGTCCCACCGGTTTCGCCATCGTCGGAGCCGGCTCGATTGCCGGCTACCTCCAACGGGTAGCGGTCCACCCCGACTACGCCCGACAGGGTCTCGGCCGATCGCTCGTTCGGGCCGCCAACAAATGGGCCAGGCACCGCGGGGCGGGTTCGATGATGCTGAATACACAATCCGGCAATGAGTCCGCGGCACGCTTATACGTCTCTGAGGGATTTGAGAAAATGCTCGACCAGTTGATAGTGCTACGCCTGTCGCGTCGCTGACAGTCCCTGTCAACGGATCGTCGAATGAGGCGAAGGGAGCGCAGGTGATCCGGGTTGTAACTGACTCATCGTGTGACCTACCCGGTGAGCTGGTCGCGACACACGGCATCGAGATCGTCCCGCTGACCATCAGGTTCGGCGATCGAGAGTACGCCGACCGCACCGACCTGACCACGGCTCGGTTCTGGGCCGAACTGAAGACGTCCTCCGATCTCCCTGAGACATCGGCACCGAGTGCTGGGGACTTTCGGGAGAGGTTTGCGAGGCTGGCGGATGAGGGAGCGGATGGCATCGTTGCCGTATGCCTGAGTTCGAGTCTCAGCGCCACCTATCAGGCAGCTGCCATCGCCGCCGAGCAGACCAGGCCGATTCCGGTCAAGGTGGTGGATTCGCGCAACGTGTCTATGGCTCTCGGATTCCAGGTACTCGAAGCAGCTCGGGCGGCCGCCCGGGGCGACAACCTGGAGCAGGTGGCGGCAGCCGCCCTCGCTGCTCGCGATCGCACCAATTTCGTGGCGGCACTCGATACCCTCGAGTACTTGCAGCGAGGTGGTCGGATCGGAACGACCCGTGCTTTCCTGGGTGGCTTACTCAACATCAAGCCGTTGCTCACCATGGAGAACGGAGTCGTCGCAGCCGTCGGCCGTGTCAGAACCCGATCCAAGGCACGTGCAACACTCGTGGAACGGGCAGAGATGTTGGGATCGGATGTCCAGGAACTTGCCATCCTGACGGGCGATTCTCCGGATGTCGAAGACTTTCGACAGCAACTCTCCACCGTGATTCCTACCCACCTGATCTCCGAAATAGGTCCCGTTGTTGGTACCCATACCGGGCCGGAAGTGCTCGGAATCGCCTATCGCCTCAGCTGAGCCCGCGGCGCCTTTAAGGTGAAGATGAAACAGCCTCCCGGGAGATGCACGTGCCGCCACCGCTTCCAGATCGCTTCAGCCTAGAAGTGCGGCTGGGCCGTGATCACGATGTTGAAGAGTGGCTCGCTACCGATACGGCCCTCGATCGGCCGGTTCTCATTCGAGTACTGGGACCGGAGACATCGACCGATCGACGACAAGCATTCGTGGAAGACACCCGCTCGGGGGCCGCGACTACTCATGTCCACCTGGTATCCGTCTTTGCCGCCGGGTTGCTCGACGAAGGTGCCTACTCGGTCACTGAATGGGCGGGCGGTGTATCGATGTCCGACCGGTTAACCGCCGGGGAGACGATCCCGGTCGAAGAATTCCTGCCCAACGCCGCCGGTCTGGCGGAAGGGCTGGCCGCCTTCCATCGAACCGGAGGGATCCACGGAGCGATCGATGCGCGGGCGATCTACTTCTCCGGTTCTCATCCGGCCAAGCTCGGTTCATTCGGACGCCCTCACGCAGGCGCTTCGGTTGCCGAGGACACCCGGGCCCTGGCGGAGACCCTGGAGACGTGCATAACGGGCCGGCCGGCCGGCACAGCCTCACCCTCGCAGGTGGTCGACGGCATCCCCTCTGCCGTCGACAAGGCGCTGCAAGCCGCCCGGCGGGGAGACCTCGACGCCGCCGGCCTTGCCCAGGCGCTGCATGCCACGACCCAGACCCCAACGACCACGCCGACCGAGCCGGGTTGGTCGTGGCGCTGGCTGGCTCCCGCGGCACTTTTGTCCATTCTGGCAGTGGGGATCGTGGCGATTGGATTGGTCCTCCCGCCCGGAGCCGGATCTCCCATCCTCTTCCCCGCCGCGCCGGACGCCAGTACCACAACACTCACGCCGGCGACCACCTCAACGGTGGTCGCCCCCCCTATTGAAGGCGCGCCGACCAACATCGTCAGAGCTTTCTCTTACGACCCGGAAGGAGACGGCAGTGAACACGACGCGAGCGTCCCCAACGTCATCGACGGTGACCCCGCCACAAGTTGGCGAACCGAGCGGTACTTCGACCCGTTGGCACACATCAAGCGGGGTGTAGGAATAGCATTTGAATTGAGCGGCCGACCTGCCCAATTCGTCGCCACCGGCCTCAGCAACGGAGCCGCCTACACCCTCATGTGGGCGGCCGGCCTCCCCGCCGAAGGAATCGACGGATGGGAGCGGCTCGCCAGTGGCAGCGTGTCGGGCGAACAGGTGACAACTCAGATCCCGGAGCGGGAAGACGGTTTCTGGCTGCTGTGGTTCAGCGATCTCCCCGCCCAGGATGATGGCTTCTACGCGTCCCTGGCAGAAGTACGCTTTCTTCCATGAGTTTCCGCTCCGCCGAGGACGCTCAGTTGGTCTCGTCGTTCTTAGAAGGCGATCGTCGGGCGTTCGACGAGCTCATGCGGGCTCATGAAGACCGTGTGTTCGCCGTCTGCCTGAGGATCCTCACCGATCGAGAAGCTGCCCTCGATGCCGTCCAGGAGACGTTCATCACGGTCTACCGGAAGGCGCAGCAGTTTTCGGAAGCATCGGCGTTCAGCACCTGGCTGTACCGCATTGCCGTCAATACCTGTTACGACCAGCTCCGCCGGAGCAGGCGCCACCGAGTTCAGCCACTACCGGAGACAAGCGACCCGGCCGACGACCGCAGCGAGGACGCACTGGGGTCGGTCGAGCTCCGCCCGGACCTCGACCGAGCTCTGGCGAATCTGGCCCCCGAGTTCCGGGTGGCAGTTGTGCTGAGTGACCTGGAAGGCCTCCCTTTGCAGGCTGTTGCCGAGGCACTCGACGTTCCAATAGGCACGGTCAAGTCGAGGGTCTTTCGAGGGAGACGGCTCCTGGCCGAACATCTCAGGAACCTTTCGGGCTCGTCTGCTCATCAAAGGGGTGACCATGATGCATGAGCACGACTTCGATTTGATTGCCGCCATCGCGGAAGGTGCGATGAAACCTCACGAGCAGGCGGTTGCGGAAGCCTCGCTGGCCTCCTGTGAGTCGTGCAACACAGATCTGCAACTGCAGCGGGAAGCACTGGCCGCACTCCATACCGCTCCCGCCGTCATCATGACCGATTTCGAACGGGCCGCGCTGCACAGGTACGTCGCCGCCCAACGCACCGCGGTTGACAAGAGATCAGGCTGGAAGCCCACCGTTCCATGGTTCCAGCGATTGCTGCCGGCTATGGCGGCAGCAGCAGCCGTACTGGTCGTCGTCGGGGTCGGAACCGTTTTCGTCAACCGAGCAGGTGATGCCGACCTGGTAGCCGAAACCACAACCGCCGCCGGCCAAAGCCCGTACCCGGCTGCCGATGAAGGGAAGGCCGAGGCTAGGAGTGGAGCCCCAAACGACGATACTGCCGAGGCCCCGACGACGATGGCTGCTCTGGGCGCTCCCCAGTCGAGTATCGAGGAGTACGGCTCCATTACCAGCGCTGAACTGGCAAACATCGCCGGCCGGATGGGCAGCTTCGAGGAATCGGACGCCGCCGATGATTACTCGGCGGACAGGTTGCGATCGCTTTCGCTCGACCCTGCTCTGATATGTTCCGACGTCGCCCTCGACGAAGGCACGATCACGGCGATCGGGCGGGCCACCGTCGATGGTGATGGGGTTGAGATCTACCAGATCGATGACCTCGTCAAGGTGTACTCCATTGCCGATTGCAGCCTGGTCGCTTCGTTCGAGTGACCAACGGAAGATCCGACCGACGATCTGGCTAATCTTCATGCCATGGAGGAATTTGCGACCCGCTTCGCCGATCTGCTCGAGAACACTGCCCTCAAGGTCCGATCGCTGACGGTTGATCGTCTCG
Source organism: Acidimicrobiia bacterium (assembly GCA_035282865.1). Classification (GTDB taxonomy): domain Bacteria; phylum Actinomycetota; class Acidimicrobiia; order Spongiisociales; family UBA4744; genus UBA4744. The sequence continues at coordinate 11,176 of DATEVB010000021.1, forward strand.
ATCGAGCCATAAGGATCACAGCTCTAGGGATCATCGCTGTGACCCTGGCGTTCGTGGCCATCGTTTACCTGATCCGTGCCATTTTCCAGGCGGTGGCCGTTCCACTCGGCGTCCTCAGCGCGTACGCCCTCTTTGGGGGACTATTCGTGGTTGGTGGTGCGTTGGTATGGGCAATGCGAAAGCGCCATTCGAAAGAAGACCATGGCTGAGAAAGTAATCATCATCGGCTCCGGTCCAGCCGGACTGACCGCGGCCATTTACGCCGCCCGAGCCAACCTGAACCCACTCATGTTCGAAGGAAGCCAGGCAGGTGGACAGCTGATGCTGACCACCGAAGTCGAGAACTTCCCGGGGTTCCCGGATGGAATCCTCGGCCCCGATCTGATGGATCAGATGCGAAAGCAGGCCGAGCGGTTCGATACGCGCATTGAGACCGTTGATGTCACCAGGGTCGACTTCAGCTCCCGGCCGTTCAAGGTGTGGGTCGGCGCCGATGAACACCACGCCGAGGCGGTCATCATCTCTACCGGAGCGTCCGCACGTTGGTTGGACCTCCCCGGAGAGGAGCGGCTACGCGGTCGCGGTGTTTCGGCCTGTGCCACCTGCGATGGTTTCTTTTTCCGGGATCGAGAAATCGTGGTGGTTGGGGGAGGCGACTCGGCGATGGAAGAGGCGATGTTCCTCACCAAATTCGCCTCCAAGGTTACGATCATCCACCGTCGAGATCAGTTCCGCGCCTCAGCCATCATGGCAAGACGTGCCCTCGAACACCCGAAGATCGAAGTGGTGTGGGACACCGTCGTCGAGGAGATGTATGGAGGCGATGAGCTCACCGGCATAAGGATGCGCAACGTCAAAACGGACATGGTCTCCGAGATGGCGACCGACGGTTTGTTCGTAGCCATCGGCCACACTCCCAACACCGAGATCTTCCAAGGTCACCTCGACATGGATGCGGTGGGCTATCTCACCCTGCGAGGCGACGGCTCGACCGCGACGTCTGTCGACGGCGTCTTTGCGGCCGGCGACGTAGCCGACTCGACCTACCGCCAGGCGGTGACGGCAGCCGGCACGGGATGTCAGGCCGCCATCGACGTGGAACGTTGGCTCGACCGGGAATGACAGCAGGTCGACGCCTGTTCCACAGTGTACTGATGAGAAGAGGGAGCACATCGATGGGTGAGAATGCAGTGACGGTTACCGACGCCAACTTTGAGGAGGCCGTCGCCGGAGACAAAGCAGTGCTGGTCGATTTCTGGGCCGAGTGGTGCGGGCCGTGCAGGATGGTCGCCCCAATCCTGGAAGAAATAGCAAAGGAGTATCCGGACCAGATCACTATCGCCAAGCTGAATGTCGACGAGAACCCGTCCGTCGCCGCTACCTACGACGTCATGAGCATTCCCACGATGATTGTTTTCCAACATGGTGTCGAAAAAAAACGCATCGTTGGCGCCCGCCCCAAGCACACGATGGTTTCGGAACTGGCTCAGTTCCTCACCTGAGCCACGAAATGTCCGTGTCGTGAGTTGGTTCTGATGACTCACACAACGCGGGACGCCGAATCTGCGACCATAGGGTCATGAGGCTGTATCGGTTGGGCGATTCAGGGACTGCGGTCCGGGACATCCAGGATCGGCTCGGCGCTCTCGGCTATCTCTGTAGCACCGACCCTCGCAGCGAGTTTGGCGAGGCGACCCTGTCGGCGGTTATCGCTTTCCAGCGGCGGCGTGGTCTACCGGCGGATGGGATTGTCGGGCCGGAAACCTGGCGCGCGATGTACGAGGCAGGTTTCCGGTTGGGCGACCGTCTTCTCTACCACCGGCGGCCGATGCTACGAGGAGACGACGTTGCCGAACTGCAACGAAGGCTGAATTCGCTTGGGTTCGATGCCGGTAAGGTGGATGGGGTCTTCGGTTCCACAAGCCTCCGGGCACTGGTCGACTTTCAACAGAACCGGGGTATGGCAGAAGACGGCATAGCGGGACCCCGAACACTTGCCGAGCTTGACCTGGTCGCCAGAGCAACTCAAAAGACGGGTCGGGAAGCGATACGCGAGCGAGAATGGTTGCGCGGTCTCCCCCGCTCCGTGGTCGGCGCCCGCGTGTTCCTCGATCCCGCCTGCCGGAACGCCGACGAGGCCAGTCAAACCTGGCTGGCAGCCGGCCAAACAGCCCTGATTCTGCAGCAGCAAGGTGCTATCCCACTTCTCTCGCGGAGTAGCGACACCCCTCTCCCCGAACGGATCAGGGTACGGCGGGCCAACCGATTGGGGGCCTCCCTCATCGTGTCGTTTCAGCTTCCCTATGCGGAGCCGGCGTCCGTCTTCTTCTTTGCTTCGTCGATGAGTAGAAGCGAAGCAGGGGCCCTGCTGGCCGCGGCGATCGCGGACCGGATCGGCCTTGGCGTCGAGGGCCGTGCCCATCCAATGCTGAAGGAGACCCGCGCCCCCGCCGTCGTCGTTGCGACCCACGACATGAACGAGGAGGTTGGCAAGATGGTGGCTTTGGCCATCTGTCAATTCTTCTCATCCGCCCGAAGTGACATCGAGGACCCACCTCCCCACGGGACCGGTTTGTCCGGCCTCATCTAACGGTGCCCGCTATAACGTCACGTGATGTTATAGCGGCGATATGCGCTTGCTCATACCGAAAAGAATCGGCGATAGATCCGTTCGAGATCGTCCAGCGAACTGAAATCTATGATGAGCTTGCCCCGATCGTTGGCGTACTTTATCTTGACTCTGGTTGACAGCTGGTCGCGAAGCCGCCGCTCCAGTTCCACGATCGCCACCGGACGTGCCGGCGAAAGACTTCTGCCGGTATGGTGATCCGAGACCGCCTGATTCCTGGCGCGGACCGCATCCTCTACTTGACGTACAGACCAACCCTCTTCCACTGCCCGCTCGGCGATGTGTTCGGCGAATTTCTTGTCCTCGAGGCCTAGGAGGGCCCTGGCGTGCCCGGCAGACAATTCACCCCGTTCTAGTTTGCCCTGGATAGCGGCCGGGAGTTGAAGCAGACGAAGCGAGTTGGTAATGGCCGACCGGCTCTTGCCTACCCGGGTGCCGACCTCCTCATGGGTAAGTCCGAAGTCTTCGAGAAGCTCCTGATAGGCGGTGGCTTCCTCGAGTGGGCTGAGGTCCTCGCGTTGGAGATTCTCCACTAGTGCTTCGGTGAGCAACGATCGATCGTCACTTTCCCTGATGATGGCAGGAATCTCCTTCAGGCCAACCTTCCTGGCTGCTCTCCACCTTCGCTCACCTGCCACCAACGTGTAGGAGCCCTCTTCCGCGGCACGAACAATGATCGGCTGGAGCACGCCGACTTCTCTTATGGAGGCGGCCAGAGATGCAAGCGCTTCTTCATCAAACACCGAGCGCGGCTGGTGGGGATTGGCCGAAACCCGGTCGACGGGGATGACCGCAAACCCGGTGTGAATCCCCTCACCTCTCGGGATGAGGGCCTCGAGCCCTCGTCCAAGTCCGCTTCTGCGCGTTACCATCTATTTCCCTCCTATTGGCGACCGTGCCGCCGGCGGAATTCGCGTCCCAGCTCTCGGTAGGCGATAGCACCCCTACTCATCGGGTCGAATGCTTCGATGGGTTCGCCATACGAAGGCGCCTCCGAAAGACGAACGGATCTCGGGATGACGGTCTTGTAGGCGAGATCACCAAAGAAATTCCTCACTTGTGCAACGACGTCGGAGGAGAGATTGGTTCTGCCATCAAACATGGTCAACACCACCCCTCCGATCTTGAGGATCGGATTGAGGTTGCCCGACACGAGTTCGATGTTCTTCATCAATTGGCTCAAGCCCTCGAGTGCGTAGTACTCACATTGAATGGGGATGAGGACCTCACTCGAAGCGGCAAGCGCGTTGATGGTCAGGAGACCAAGCGAGGGTGGACAATCGACCAGCACAAAATCGAAATCCTTCTCTATGTGCGAAAAGGCCTGCCTGAGCCGTAACTCACGGGAAAACATCGAAACCAGTTCGATCTCTGATCCGGCCAGGTCGATCGTGGCAGGGACCACAAACAGATCCCTGACACTGGTTGGTTCGATGACGTCAACAAGGGGAGCCTCCCGAATGATGACATCGTAGATCGACGAGGAAATAGCCGATCGATCGATTCCCAGCCCCGAGGTGCTGTTGCCCTGTGGATCCAGATCGAC
>DATEVB010000022.1:0-11811 GCA_035282865.1 Acidimicrobiia bacterium
CGGCCGGCGCCTCGGTTTTGGTCATTCCGAGCGATCTGGATCCCGAATACCTGCGGGGATATTTTGGGCCTTATCGATTGGCGCTGGTCGATGCCGTGGTCGTCACGGGCGGCGTCGACTCAGGCCCGCAGGCCGGTGGAATCTCCACGATCATCGCAAAGATCGAGCCCGAGCTATCGGTGTTTGCAGCCAGGTACACGCCCGAGCCGACGGTGCCGGTGGCGGGTCGTTCAGTTTTGGTGGCCACCACTGCTCCGCCCGAAGCCGGAGAGGAGATAGTGAATGCGCTCATGGCCATGGAAGCCGGTCGGGTCGTGACCCTTCATAACCTTGCAGACAGGACGGCCCTGGCAGAAGACCTCGACGCCGTCGCGCGGCCCGATCTCGTCCTGGTGGAGGTCAAGGCTGCGGCGGTGGATACCGTTCTCCCGTGGGCTGACGCCCGGGGCATCGAAGCGGGTCTGTTGCACAATCGGGTCCAACTTCCCGGCGGTATCCAAGAGCTGGCAATTGTGCTGGAGGAGCGATGGGGAGCCACTCTTCGTGGCTAGGCGAGCACCTCGTAGGTCTTTCGCAATGGCAGACGGTGTAACAAGGCGCGCACCCTCACCTGGCTCGCCTTGATCTCGGGTGTGTCGAGGGCTGCCTCCATCGCCTCCGACGAGGTCCACCGGGTTATGACGCCGCCGTCGATCAGTCCACCTACACCGGGGCGCTCTGCGCGGATCAGCTCGATGCCGAGACAGTCTGGGTGCGCCTCGAAGGCCGGTGCCACGTCCTCGGTGAACAGCCGGACCAATTCTTCCACGTCGCCCGGCGCAACCGCCGACATGAACATGCGTACGATCATCACCAACTCCAGGATGCCTTCGAGAACATGCCGGCCAGGTCGGGGTTGCGGTCCAGGGTGCGTGTGGCTCGATCGAAAAGGGCGGCAGGACGCTGGCCCGAACCCGGATACATCAAGGTCACCTCGATGGCCTCCTCATCGATGCTGATCATGTTGTACGACGGCCGGGTGTAACCCCGCAACCGGTAGGAGGACACGGTCCCGCTGTTGATGATCAACATGCCGCCGACGTCCCAGATGTGCGGGACGTGCTTGTGGCCGGCGAGCACGACGTCGACGGAGGCGTCCTCGAGAAGGGCGAGAACGTCACCAGCATCCCAGACGATGTTGCGCTCTCGTCCAGTTCCGGGGACGGGGACCAGATGGTGATGGAGGACGAATATGCGGAGGTCGGCAGGTTCGGCGAACTGCTCTCTGATCCAGTCGTATCGCTCCCGCCCGATCTCACCCTCGGCCAGGTCGGGCTTGGAGCTATCGACGCCCACTAGAGACAAGCTCTGGGGATAGGTGGCGCGCTGCACATGGACTGTCCGGTCGCATTTCGGACCAGAATCGCCCTTGCCGAAATGGTCTTGGAAGTGGAGGTAGCCGACGTTCTTGGCGTCGTGGTTGCCCGGAACGACCACGGTGGTGAGCCTCTCTTGCAGAGGCCGCAGTGCATCACGGGCGGTGAGGAACTCGGCGGAGTACCCCTCCTGGGTGAGGTCTCCGGCGACGACGACGAGGTCCGGGGCCAGCTCTTGGATCTCAGCGACCGCGTGCGCCAGGAGCTCGGGATCGAAGAACGGCGACCCGCAGTGCAGATCGGAAAGCTGGGCGATTACGAGCTGGGACATGTCCGCCCGATGCTACCAACGCGGCGGCCGGGTAGGCTGACTCGGACCCGTTATCCCATATGCGTGTCGAGGAGTCGAGGACCTTGGATGCACCTCGTCGCCGTTACATCTGGGTTGAAGACCGCCGTGAAACCCGCCTTCCTTTCTCCAAGTTCGTCATGGCAGCCACATTGACCACGGTCGGTCTCGACCCCGAGATGTCGTACGCCGTCGCCGAAGAGACCGAAGAGCAGCTCATGGCCGGCCCCTCGGATTCAATAAACGTCGAGGACCTGATGGCGATCGCCACGACCGCACTGCGTCGCCAGGGAGATGTCGAGCTGGCAAGTCGCTACCGCGAGTGGGTGGCGGCCCGCCGGTTGGAAAAGCCAATACTGCTATTGCTCGGCGGAGTATCCGGCGTCGGTAAGTCTTCCGTCGCGGCGGAAGTGGGCGCCCGGTTACGCATCACCACCGTTGTGCCCACCGACGCAATTCGCGAGGTCATGCGCCACGTCGTTTCCGACACGCTCGCTCCGATACTTCACTCGTCGTCTTTCGAGGCGTGGAAGACGCTCCGAGCCCCCGTCCCGGAGGACCACGACCCCGTGATCGAGGGTTTCCGCCAGCAAGCCGAGGTCGTCGCAACCGGCGTCCGTGCGCTGGTGGACCGGGCGTTGCGAGAAGGGAACGACCTCATCGTCGAAGGCGTGCACATCTTGCCCGGTCTGTTCGACAACGATCTTGCCGTCTGGCGACAGCGGGCGTTCGTATATCAGGCGCTCCTCACGGTTTCGGACGCGTCCACGCATCGAGCACACTTCCTGACGAGGCTCGAGCGGGCGTTGCATCGAGAGCCGCAACGGTACCTCGATCACTTCGACGAGATCCGCCGGATCGAACGATTCGTGTCCATGCTCGCCCCGTCGCACTCCGTGCCCAAGATCGAGGTGGAACAGCTCGACATGGCCGTCCAGTACGTCGTATCGCAGGTCGTCGACGCAGTGATCAAGACGCCGTGATCCGACGCTGGAGGCTCCATGTGGCTGGGCGGTCCGCGGGGCATCGTTCACGACGCTCGGCCTCACCGATCAGCAAGGAACTTCCTCGAAGGCCCGCTGGTTGGCCGGGCCCGGGCCCATTGCCGTTAGTTCCGCCTACGCAGCGTGGTTGCAGATTCGCTAGGGTGGTTGTCGGGCTGGATTGCGAAGGGGAGCATATTGCTCGCGATGGGAGTAGGCGCCGACGCCGCCGGTGGTGATCGGGGGTTCTCCGATGGTTCGCCGAGCGCTCAGTTTCGCTTTGCAGCCAGCTTTTGTTCATGGTCCATGCTGAGGCACGGACCATTTGTTTTGGGGTGAGTCGGAGATCGAGACATTGGAGGACGAAGTGAAACGCACACGACTGGCGCGGTTATTGGTATTCGGAATGCTGGCTGCCCTGTTACCGATCGGGGCATTGCCGGTCGGGGCAACGACGAGCGAGCTGTTCTTCTCGGAGTACATCGAAGGCAGCTCATTCAACAAGGCGCTCGAGATCTACAACGGCACAGGGTCGGCGATCGACCTGACTGCCGGCGACTACCGGATCGAGATCTACTTCAATGGCTCAGCCAGCCCGGGCACGATGATCGATCTGGCAGGAACTGTCGCCGACGGTGACGTGTTCGTCGTCGCCGACGACGGGGCGGCTCAGGCGATTCTCGACCAAGCCGACCAGACCAGCACCTCCAACTTCTTCAACGGCGACGACGGCGTCGTGCTTCGCAAGGCCGGTGTGGTCGTCGACTCGTTCGGCCAACTCTCAATCGATCCCGGTTCGCAATGGCCGGGCGGCGGGGAGAACGACACCTTGCGGCGCGACGCCTCCGTGTGCGCCGGCGATACGGACTTCAGCGACGCCTTCGACGCGTCAGCGGAGTGGGACTCGTTCGCGCAAGACACCTTGGACGGTTTGGGAGCCCACACCGCCAACTGCAACGGCGAACCGGGGGTAGTCGCCCCACTGATCAACGAGTTCGTCTTCAACCACGTCGGTGCGGACACGCATGCTTTCATCGAGTTCAGTGGTGAAGCCGATACCGATTACTCGGTGCTGTCAATAATCGAGATCGAGGGCGATTCGGCAACGACCGGTCCAGGTGTGATCGATGCCGTCCTCCCGGTGGGGACGACCGATGCGAGTGGCTCTTGGGTGTCTGACGAGGATGTCGAGAACGGGTCGGTGACCCTTCTACTGGTGGCCGGTTTCAGTGGTGTTTTCGGCGATGATCTAGATGTGGACAACAACGGTGTCCTGGATTCGACGCCCTGGACCGAGGTTCTCGACGGTGTGGCAATCAGTGACGGAGGATCGTCCGACCACACTTACGCAGTGACCCTCCAGCCTGGCTACGACGGTAATTCGTTCACCGTTGGGGGAGCCTCACGGATCCCCAATCGAACCGAAACAGATTCGCAGGCCGACTGGATGCGGAACGACTTCGACCTGGCCGGGATCACCGGTTTCTTTGGCACTCCGGCCATCGGTGAGGCCTACAACACGCCCGGGGCCGTCAATGAGTCGATCCTCGTGTCGATGGACCCCCTCGGCATTTGTGGGGATCCGGCGACGCCCATCCATGACATCCAAGGCCCCGGCGCCGCCAGCGCCGATGTCGGCAATATCCGTGAGATCGAAGGCATCGTGGTCGGCGATTATCAGGGGAGCAGCGGTCTGCGCGGCTTCTTTCTCCAGGAAGAAGACGATGACGCCGCAGCCGAGGGTGACCCGTTGACGTCGGAAGGTATCTTCGTCTTTGATGGTTCCTCCCCCGGCGTCGACGTAGCCATGGGCGACGCGGTGCGGGTGCGAGGCTCGGTGGCAGAGTTCAACGGCTTGACGGAAATCACCAGTGTCACCGAGGTGGATATTTGCGGTACCGGGACGGTCACGAGCGCCGTGGTTACGCTCCCGGTGTCGAGCCTGGATGTCCTTGAGACCGTCGAGGGCATGTCAGTCACCCTCCTGCAGGCCCTGGTCATCTCGGAGTACTTCAACTTCGATCGGTTCGGCGAAGTCGTGCTGACGTCTGAGCGACACCTGACTCCCACGGCGGAGTTTGAACCAGGGCCGGCCGCGGTTCTTGCCGCGCAGGAATTCCTGTTGGACCGGATCACGCTCGACGACGGGCGGGGCGGCCAGAACCCGGATCCTGCCATTCACCCGAACGGCAATGGGTTCGATCTCACCAACCGGTTCCGGGGTGGTGACACGGTGCAGAACGTGACCGGTGTGATGGACTACGCATTTGGGTTGTACAAGATTCAGCCCACGCAGGGTGCCGATTACACCAACGCCAACCCGCGGACGGCTGCTCCGGATGATGTCGGTGGAAGCCTGAAGGTGGCTACCTTCAACGTGCTGAACTACTTCACCACATTGGACGACGGTGTGAACGATATTTGCGGTCCGGCGGGGGATCAGGAGTGTCGGGGTGCCGACGATGCCAGTGAGTTCACGCGTCAGCGAGATAAGATCATCGCCGCCTTGGGGTCCATCGACGCCGACGTGGTTGGCTTGATCGAGATTGAGAACCATCCCGAAGACGTACCAACGGCCGATCTGGTGGCAGGCCTCAACGCGGCAGTCGGGGCCGGCACCTACGACTACATCGTCACCGGGGCAATCGGCACCGATGCCATCCGCCAGGCCATCATCTACCAATCCGCCATGGTCACCCCTCTGGGTGATTACGCAGTGCTCGACTCTACGGTCGACCCGGGGTTCCTCGATGACTACAACCGGCCGGTGCTCGCTCAGACGTTCGTCGAGAACGCCACAGGAGCAGTCCTCACGGTGGCGGTCAATCACTTGAAATCGAAGGGCTCTACTTGCGAGGGCGTGAGCGATCCCGATACCGGCGACGGGGCGGGCAACTGCAATCTGACCCGGAAAGCTGCTGCACAAGCTCTGGTTGATTGGCTGGCCGGTGATCCAACCGGGAGCGGGGACCCCGATTTCCTGATCATCGGTGATCTCAACTCCTACGACAAGGAGGACCCCATCGATGTCCTGAACACCGCCGGCTTCCAGGATCTGGTGTTCCAGTACCTGGGCGAAGGGGCTTACTCGTACGTCTTCGATGGACAGACTGGTTATCTCGACTACCAGTTGGCCGGCGAATCTCTGCAGCCTCAGGTTACGGGGGCGACGGTCTGGCACATCAATGCCGATGAGCCCGACCTGATCGACTACGACACGTCGTTCAAGCAGCCCGCGCAGGACGCCATCTACGCCCCCGATGCGTACCGCTCCTCCGATCACGACTCGGTCGTGGTCGGGCTGGGCCTCACGCCGGCGAGGGAGCTGAAAGAGACGGCACGTCTCGAGTTATCCACCTTGCTGCCCACCGGGAACAAGCAGAACGATCAGCGCATCGAGAAGGCGATCGAACGGATCAACCAGAGCCTCAGCCAGGCGTGGTGGACGGGACCGTCGACGCTCGATTTGAGGACGGGCAATCACGTCTTCGATGGCGAGCATCAGGCGGTCCGGGAGCTGGAGAAGCTGAAGACGGTGGAAGTGCAGGCTGCCGTCGAGCAACTCGTTGAGGCGGACCGCCAGCTGGCACTGGTACAGCTCATCGCCACAATCAACGGGGGCGGCGACCCGGGCCGCATCGCCCAGGCGCAGGGCAATCTCGCCGATGCGGCGGCCAACGTCGCAGATGGCGATTTCGCCAACGCGGTACTCGACTACAAGAAGGCGTGGACGAACGCCGTTGAGGCCGGGTGAGACACTGATGACGTGAGGCGGTTGGGTCCGCAGGCCCGACCGCCTCCGGCGACCAGCGCCGCCGGTTCACGACGCTGAGCAATATCGGGCGCCCCCGGGTGCTGTGCAACCACCGCCCGGGGTTCTCGATCGCACCTGCTGATCATGCGATTGTCATCCGGCAGACAGGGTGATGACGGCGACATCGGCGGATGCGAATGAGAAAAGGTGGCACCGGCGCCGTGAGCCTGATCACGAGCGGTGCAGGGCCCGGCGCGAGTGCCGCTCGGGTGCGGGAATCTCAGTGAGCAGGTCCGGTTAGTTGAGACTGCGCGTGGTCAACCGGCCATCAGACGCCGATGGGTGGCGGCTCGGTACGGGTGCCGAGCCGCTCCCATACCGTCTCTTGTCCGTACCTCTCCAGGAAGCCGTAGGGATAGAGCGGGTAGCCGGGCGCGGATACGCGGTCGAGGCCGGTCCGCTCGTCGGTGGTGAGTTCCACGTCGGCGGCGGAGAGGTTCTGGTCCAGCTGTTCGACGGTGCGGGCACCCAGGATGACCGAGCTCACGGCGGGCCGTTCACGCAGCCAGGCAAGCGCCACCGATGCAATAGAGACACCCTTGTTCTCCGCTACCTCCCGGCAGGCCTCGATTACCCTCCATGTGCGCTCGGTGTCGCGCAGGTCGTACGCCTCGAGACCCCTGGTGGGGTCCTCGCCCAGCCGGGTGGCACCCTCCGGGCGCTCCTGTCTCGAGTACTTCCCGGTCAGCCATCCCCCTCCTAACGGCGACCAGGGCAGAATCCCCAGTCCATCGTCGAGACATTCGGGAACCAGCTCCCACTCGATGCTTCGGTCGAGCAGGCTGTACTGCGCCTGGAGGGAGACGATGGGTGCCCAATCCCGGAGCCGGGCGGTGGTGACCGCCCGGGCCAACTGGTAACCGGCGAAGTTCGAGAGCCCCACGTATCGCACCTTGCCCCGGCGGACCATGTCGTCGAGTGTCTCGAGCGTCTCTTCGAGGGGGGTGAGCGGATCCCAGCAGTGGATCTGATAGAGGTCGATGGCATCGGCTTGAAGCCGCCGGAGGCTGGCATCGACTGCGCCGGTGAGATGGGCACGACTCGCTCCCCGGTCGTTGGGACCGTCCCCCATGGCGAAGCGGCCCTTGGTGGCGACCACGAAGCGGTCCCGTTCAGACCGCTTCGCCAGCCAGCGGCCCAGGATCTCCTCGGATGCTCCGGAGGCGTAGACGTCGGCGGTGTCGATGAGGGTCCCGCCGGCCTGGGCGAAGTGGTCGAGCATGGCGTGGGAAGTGGCTTCGTCGGACTCGGCGCCGAAGGTCATCGTCCCCATGGCAAAGACGCTCACCCGTAATCCACTCCGACCCAACTGACGATGCTCCACGTCGAGGATTCTATACGGAGGGAACGGCCGGCTACGTCCCACATCCGAGCGGGCGCCCGGCACATCGCGCTGTCGGGGCCGCACCCGGATCGACACTCCACTGATCTCAAGTTGGCCGGGTGTTGGGCCGATCATGCTGGGATGGATCTTTCCGAACGTCAGCAGCGGTCTTCGACCGGTATGAAGAAGGATATTGCCTATCTCTTGATCTTCGTACTGGTGGGGACGGTGTTGTCTGTTCGTTTTGATCTGTTTGAAAGGTTCGCTGAGTGGGGGCAAACCCACGAAGGAAGCCAGGTTGATGAGCTGGCGATCGTGGCGATGTTCATGGTGGCGGGGTTGGGGGTGTTCGGTTGGCGGAGATGGCGTGGGGCTCTGCGGGAGATCTCCAGCCACGGTGAGACCCTGGAAGACCTCATCGCAACCGAGGGTGCGATGCGGGCGTTGTTGGCCGCGTCACCGGATCTGATATTCCGGCTGGACCGAGCCGGTACCTTCCTCTTCGTCAAGGGATCTGCTGCCCCGCCTATGCCGACTGACGAGGTCGTCGGGTTGAACTTCAGGGATGTGTTGCCGCCCCATGTTGCAGACCTAACGGGGGATGCGTTGCGACAGCTCCATGCCGGGAGCAGCCAGGTGGTCTTCCGCTTCGGGTTACCTGAGCCGGATGGCCCCGGGCTCTGGGCGGCCCGCTGCGTCCCGGTCGCCGGCTGTGAGGACATAGTTGTGATCGCCCGCGATCTCACCGATTTCGAGAACCAGGCGAAAGCCCTGCGGAACCTCGACGAACGGTTACGCGTCGCTTTTGAGCATGCTTCGATCGGTATGTCTGTGACATCGGTGACGGGACGGTTCATGTTGGTGAACGCGGCGTTGTGCGAGATGTTGGGCTACTCGGAGGAGGAGATGCTCGGCATGAATTTTGGGGATGTCACCCACCCTGACGACCAAGCCGAAAGCTGGGCGAGGTTGAACGAACTCGACCCCGAAGAGGTTCCGGCGGTGAACTGGAAGAAGCGATACATACACGCCGACGGCCACATCGTGTGGGTCCAGCTCAATGTCGGCGCGGTGTGGGACGCGGAAGGGAAGATCAGCTACTTCCTGTCGCAGATGCAGGACGTTACGGCTGGTTGGAAAGCCCAGGCGGCCCTGGTGGCAAGCGAGCAGAAATGGAGGCAGGCCTTCGATCTGGCCGCTACCGGAGTGGCCTTGATCGGAGTCGAGGATGGGCGGTTCCTGACCGTCAACCAGGCCGGCTGTGACATGTTGGGCTATAGCGAACGACAACTGTCGACCATGACGATCGGGGATGTGACCCATCCCGATGACCGAGAAGAGAGCCTCGCCCGGTTCCGCCGAGTGATCACCGGCGAGATCCCATCGTCTCATGCCAAGCTGCGCTACCTTCGCGCCGACAACTCGACCGCCCACGCGCTCGTCTCCACCGCGCTGCTGCGAGACCCCGAAGGCCACCCTCTTCATCTGGTCGCCCAGGTTGTCGACATCACCGAACAGGTGACTGCCGAACAGCGTCTCGCCGACCTGCTCGCTTCCAAGGACGAACTGATCGCTTCGGTCTCCCATGAACTGCGCACCCCCCTCACCGCCGTCGTCGGCTACGCCCAAATACTCAACGACGAGGCATCGCCTCTCTCACCCGCTGAACGGAAAGGGATGATCGAGAGCATCGCCAGCCAGGGGACGGATCTCACCAACATCATCGAAGACCTGCTGGTGGAAGCCCGAGCCGACATGGGCACCCTCACCGTCGCCCGGGTGTCGGTCGACCTCCGTGCCCAAACCGCCCAGGTACTCGAGACCCTCGAGTACGACACCAACAAGAGTCGGATCGAACTCACCGGCCCATCGGTTCAAGCACGAGCAGACCCGGCCAGGGTCCGTCAGATCGTCCGCAATCTCATCACGAATGCGCTTCGCTACGGCGGAGATCGTATCCGGACCAGCGTCGACAATGGGGGGCCCTCGGTTCGACTCATCGTGTCCGACAACGGACCCGGCGTCCCCCCGGAACAACAGGAGCTTGTTTTCGATCCATACCACCGTGCCCACGCCAGAAAGGGACTCACCGCCTCGGTCGGGCTCGGCCTCACCGTATCCCGAAAACTCGCCAGACTCATGGACGGCGACCTCACCTACCGCCGGGAGAACGGCGAAACCATCTTCCAGCTCGACCTACCCAAAGCCAGCTGAAACACGACCCTGGTATCGAGCCATGCGCCGCGCACCACCAGCATCGGGCTTGTCGGGCACTTTCGTCCCGTTCGAACCGCTATCGGCGCGACGCCGCCCCGGTGGCTGCGATGGCAGCCGACCCGCCCCCCTCGCCCCGGCCGAGGTAGCGGGAGCGGGAGGGCGAGGGTGATCGTCGGGGCGGTCAGTTGAGTTGTTTGGCGACCCGAGCGCCGATGTCGGTGTGGATGTCACGCCAGTACTCGATTACCCGGGTGGTGACCGCCGGGCTGACATCCTGACGGAGGTGACTAACGATGTTGTTGACCAGGTGGTCGGTATCGGCGGGGCTGAGCACGCTGTCGATCAGCGCCCGGGGCTGCACGAAGTCGTCGTCGTCGCGGTGGGCCCGGTACGGTGCCCGCATGAGTTCCCCTGTCGACCAGCGGGTGTGGACCTCCCCGGCCCGTTCGGGGTTGGCGGCCGGCCCGCCGTAGCTGTTGGGGGCGTATACCGGGTCGCCGGGGTTGTCGTAGCGCATGGCACCGTCCCGGTTGTAGCTGTTCACCTCGGCCCTGGGCCGGTTGATCGGGAGCTGCTGGTAGTTGGCGCCGATCCGGTGCCGGTGGGTGTCGGGGTAGCTGAACAACCGGCCGAGGAGCATCTTGTCGGGGGAGGGTTCGATCCCGGGGATCATGTTGGCGGGCTCGAAGGCGGCCTGCTCGACCTCGGCGAAGTAGTTCTCCGGGTTGCGGTTGAGCACCAGGCGCCCGATCTTGATCGGGGGGTAGTCGCTGTGGGGCCACACCTTGGTCAGGTCGAAGGGATTGAACCGGTAGCCCTCGGCTTCCTCGACGGGCATGATCTGCATCTCCAGGGTCCACGACGCCTCCTGGCCGGAGGCGAGGGTCTCCCGCAGGTCACGGCGGTGGAAGTCGGGATCCTCGGCGACCATTGCCTTGGCCTCGGCGTCGGTGAAGTTCGCGATGCCCTGGTCGGTCTTGAAGTGGTATTTGACGAAAAACGCTTCAGCCTTGGCGTTGACCCAGGTGAAGGTGTGGCTGCCGTAGCCGTTCATGTGTCGCAGGGTCCGGGGGGTGCCCCGGTCGGTGAACAGGAAGGTCACCTGGTGAGCCGACTCGGGTGACAGTGTCCAGAAATCCCACTGCATGTCGTTATCCCGCATCCCGGTGTCCGCCCGCCGCTTCTGCGAGTGGATGAAGTCCTGGAATTTCTGGGGGTCCCGAATGAAGAAGATGGGGGTGTTGTTACCCACCAGATCGTAGTTGCCGTCCTCTGTGTAGAACTTGATGGAGAAGCCACGAGGGTCCCGTACCGTGTCGGCCGAACCCGATTCCCCCGCTACGGTCGATAAGCGGAGGAAGACATCGGTGCGGGCACCCTTCTGGAACACTTTTGCCTTGGTGTAGTCGCCGACATCCTCGAAGCACTCGAAATGCCCGTGGGCGCCGGTTCCTTTGGCGTGCACCACCCTCTCGGGAACCCGCTCCCGGTTGAACTGGGCCATCTTCTGGATCAAGTAGTGATCCTGAATCAGGAGCGGGCCCTGCTCTCCGGCGCTCAGCGAGTACTCGTCGGACGGGGCCGGGATCCCGGCATCGGTGGTGGTGTCGCGGCGTTTGGTCATGCTTGGGCTCCCTTCAGCGGCCGTTTCCTGATCGCACCCGGCCGGTGGCCGTCGGTGCATGGGGCTGGCCGGGTGGACTCTGACTCCTGTCATGGAGTGTACAGATTCGATGGGGCTCCGTTCGGCGGGCCCAACCGCCACCCGG
>DATEVB010000023.1:0-11905 GCA_035282865.1 Acidimicrobiia bacterium
CGACGATGGAGTCCTACTGGTCGACACGCGGGCCTCGCACCGCCAGGCCGGCGAGTTGATCGACGACCTCGCAACGCTGACCGATCTGCCCGTCCACTGGGTCATCAATACCCACTACCACTGGGACCATTGCTGGGGCAATGCCCTATTTCGCACGGCCCAGCTGTGGGGCCACGAGAACACCCGGCGGGCCTTGCTCGAACATGGGGAGGACGCCCGCCGCTTGGTCATCGAACACCTCCCGATTGAGCACCACGCAGCGATCCGCCAAGTCGAGATTGTTCCCCCGGACCACACCTTTTCTGATCGGGTATCCCTCGACATCGGTCGGGCGGTCGACCTCAGGTATCACGGACGGGGCCACACCGACAGCGACATCACCGTCGACGTAGCCGGGGTGCTGTTCGCCGGCGACCTCGTCGAGGAAGCGGGACCGCCGGCCTTCGGGGACGCTTTCCCGCTCGAGTGGCCCGACACGCTCGACGGACTGGTCGACCATGTGCGAGGCACGGTCGTTCCCGGCCATGGCGAGCCGGTCGAACGAGCGTACGTAGAGCAACAGCGAGACGACATCGCGGCCACCGTCGAGCTGGCCCGGACGGGATTCGAAGGCGATGTGCCGGCAGGCCAAGTCGACGTCGGGGATGCCCCGTTCCCCGCCGAGGTGAGCCGCTCCATCGTGGAACGTACTTACGCCCAGCTCGCCGGCCACATCTGATCGGGTAGGTCAGCCGTCCTTCTCGGCGAGCTCCCTGAACTCGTCGGGTACGGCTCCCGTCCCGGACAGGGAGACGGAGGCGTACCCGATGGCGTTGCGGCCGAACCGGTCGCGCACCCCGTCGACCGACCGGTCGAGCGCCCAGCGGGCAGCTCCGGCGGCGGTGCCTGGGCGCTGTCGTTCGTTGCCCAGTTCGATCGGCAATTCGAGCTGCAGCGCCGGTTCGTAGATCAGGTGAGACACCGAGATGGCCAGCAGGGTGATGACCCTCTCTTCCGGGTGGTCGTCGAGCGCCGTCGTGACCAGCGAGAACGCCACCTCGGCCAGTATCGACGTTGCGGAGATGGCACCGGGAAGGGTGACCGACCTGGTCGCCGATCGCATGTCGGCGAACCGGACTCTGACCGTCACGGTCTTGCCTGCCCTCTCCTTGGTGCGCAGGCGAGTGGCTACCCGGTCGGCCAAGTGACGCAGCGTCATGCGGATCAAGGCGGTGGACCCCTCTTTTCGACCCAGTGCCGATTGAGCGCCAACCGAGGCAGCCCGGCGACCCGTTTCCACGGCGCGGGGGTCCTGGTTCCAGGCCAGCGAGCCGAGTTTGACGCCAACGGCCCGGCCCAGCAGTTTTTCCAGCGACCGGCCCGGAGTGGTGGCCAGCTCTCCGATTGTGGTAATGCCTCGTTCGGCCAGCCGGGCCCGGGTGACCGGCCCGACACCCCACATCAGCTCAACCGGCAACGGGTGAAGGAACGCCATTTCTTGCTCGGGTGGCACGACGAGGAGACCATCCGGTTTGGCCACCTGAGAGGCGATCTTGGCAAGATGCTTGGTGCGAGCCACTCCGACCGAAACCGGCAGCCCCGTCTCGTCGCGGACCCGCCGGCGGATCTCGGTGGCAATTGTGCGAGGTGAACCGAACAGATGAACGGACCCGGCTACTTCGAGGAAGGCCTCGTCTACGGAGATCCTTTCCACCAAGGGGGTGAAGTCACGCATGATGTCGATCACCTGATCGCCCAGGCGCTGATACTCGGAGAAGTGGCCGCCCACGAACCGGAGCTGGGGGCACAACTCCCGGGCCCGGCGTCCCGCCATACCGCCCCGGACCCCGAATGCTTTGGCTTCGTACGAGGCGGCCAATACCACACCACCTCCGACGGCGATCGGTATGCCCCGCAACGACGGATTCAAGAGCTGCTCGACCGACGCATAGAAGGCGTCGAGATCGGCGTGGAGGATGGTGGCCCCGGCAGCCATATGCAAACCATAGTCGAACATATGTTCGCTTGCCGGTTGGATCTCCGCGAACCGAGGGGCCGATTGGGCCGACCTTGCCGCGCAGACCGATAGCCTGGGGTGCGGCGTTCTCTAAGGGTCGGCCGGACAGAATGAGTGAGGAAGCACAAGGTGATCGAGTCGAACAACCCCCCAAGGGCTGAAACATGGAAGCACTGTTCATGGTGACCGTTCGTCTTCCCGACATCCTTCGCAAGTACGCGGCAGGTCTAGAGTTCGTCCCTGTCGAAGCCTCCACGGTCGGCGAGGCGCTGCGTGCCGTGGTCATCGCCCACCCCGACACCGGCGTTCGCCTCTTCGACGACCAGGGCGTTCTGCACGGTCACCTGATGGTTTTCCGCCAGGGCGCCGAGGTGCTTCCCGCTGAGATCCTCACCACCAGCGTCGATGCCGGTGACCGTATCGACCTGCTCGTGGCGGTGGCCGGCGGTGTGGACGATGTACGGATGCGAGGATTTCGTGAGCGGGCCACCGTCCAGGAGGCGCTGGTCGCGGCCATGAAGGATGTCGGGCCCCTGGCATCCGAGGCGGTGCGAGTCACCGAGTGCGCGGGCCGGGTGCTGGCCGGCGACGTCATCAGCGAGGTCGATGTGCCACCGTTCCGCAGGGCCACGATGGACGGCTACGCGGTACGGGCCGAAGATACCTACGGTGCCTCGCCCTATAACCCTGTGCTCTTGGAAATCTCAGGGCAGTCCATGCCGGGCACCGGATCTCCAGATCCGATCGGTCCCGGTCGAGGCTGTCGGATCATGACCGGCGCCCCGGTGCCCGCCAACGCGGATGCGGTGCTGCGGGCCGAGGATGCGGACGACGACAACGGTCGGCTCGAGGTGCGCGCCGCAGTGCCGCAAGGCCGCAACGTGGGCCGGGTGGGTGAGGACGTCGAAGCGGGCACCACTGTGCTCACGAAGGGGAGGAGGTTGCTGCCACAGGACGTCGGGCTGCTCGCTTCGGTCGGTCACGACCCGGTGAACGTCTACCGGCGTCCCATGGTGCGGATCATCGTGTCGGGTGATGAGCTGCTCCCCCCCGGGGAGAAACCCGCCGGGACGAGAGTCGTCGACAGCAACTCCCCGATGCTGGCTGCGTTGGTGGACCGGGACGGAGGTTGCTCCGAGGTGGTACGCCTTCCCGATGACGTCGAAGCAATGCGAGAGGCGTTGGCCCGGCCGGGCGCAGACGTGATCGTCACGGCCGGTGCCGCCTCGGTCGGCACGGAGGACCGGGTTCCGCTGTTGGTCGCCGAACTCGGTGAAATACGCGTTCACGGAGTCGCCATGCGTCCCTCTTCGCCTACCGGGGTGGGGATGATCGGCGCGGCCCCGGTGTTGCTGCTTCCCGGCAACCCGGTGTCATGCCTGGTCGCCTACGATTTCTTCGCCGGTCCGGTGATCCGCACGATGGGCGGTCTGCCGGCACGCTGGCCCTACCGCACCGCCCGTCTTCTTCTGCGGAAAAGGATCGTTTCCCAGATCGGGCGCACCGACTATGCACGCGTCCTCGTCGAGGGTGGGAGTGTCGAACCGCTGGCCGTTTCGGGGGCGTCGCTGCTGTCTTCGGTGACCAGGGCATCGGGATTCGTGGTCATCCCCGAAGGGTCGGAGGGCTACCCGGAGGGGACGGAGATAGACGTGCACCTCTACGAGGGGCATGCATTGTCGTGAAACAGCGTCAGTTCCTCGATGTGGTCGACGAGGCGGTTGCCCACCAACGGTTCGATGCTGCTTGTGCCCACCTGGAGCCACGGCCGGAGGAGATCGCCCTCTCGGAGGGATTGCATCGTGTGCTGGCGACCGACGTCACCGCGGCGGTCGACGTTCCCGCCTTCGATCGCAGCAACATGGACGGCTTCGCCGTACGGGCGGCCGACACGTTCGGGGCCGAAGAACTCGAACCGGTGCTGCTATCGATCACCGACGTTGCCCTGGCAGCCGGGCAGGTTCCACCCCAGGGCTTCGAGGTGACGCCCGGCATCGCCGTACCGATCGCCACCGGAGGCGTTATTCCTCGCGGCGCCGACGCAGTCCTGATGGTGGAACACACCGAACCGGACCCGGCCGGGATCCGGGTGACCCGTTCCGTAGTACCGGGTGGGAACATCACCTTTGCCGGTTCGGACATCGGGCGTGGGGAGGTGGTCTTGCGGCGTGGGGTCCTCCTCTCGTCGCGTGAGACTGCCGTGTTGGCTGCCGTCGGCGCCGATCGGCTCACCGTTGTCGCCCGTCCCCGGGTCGCAGTTGTCTCGACGGGTGGTGAGATAGTCGCTCCCGGCCATCCGCTCGGCATTGGTCGGGTGTTCGACTCGAATCAGCGAATGCTGGCCGACTCGGTCGCCGAAATCGGCTGTGATCCGGTGGTGTGCGGGATCGTCCCCGACGACGAGCGGATCCTGGACGCCACGGTCGGTCCCCTGCTGTCAGGTCCGGACGCCGTTGACGTGGTGCTGTTGTCGGGTGGTACCTCTAAAGGCGAGGGAGACATCAACGCTACCGTGGTGCGCAACCTCGCCGAACGGTTCCCGGAGTCGCCGGGCGTGGTCGTGCATGGGGTGGCGCTCAAACCCGGCAAGCCGATTCTCTTGGCGGTGATTGCCGGCAAGCCGGTTGTCGTGCTGCCCGGCTTCCCTACCTCGGCCGTGTTCACCTTCCACGAGTTCGTTGGCCCGCTCCTACGACGACTGGCTGGTCTGGCCGTCGAGACTGTGCCGACCGTTCAGGCGGTGGCTCCCATCCGCATCGCTTCCGTTCCCGGTCGCACGGAGTACTCATTGGTCGATCTCGTCGAAGGGGAATCGGGGTTGGCAGCCTACCCCCTCGGTGCCGGTTCCGGTAGCGTCACCGCCTTCGCAAGGGCCGACGGGTTCATCCGGATCCCGGCCACCCACGAGTACGTGGCGGAGGGGAGCCGGGTCGAGGTGACGCTCATCGACCCGGCAGTGCGCCCTGCCGATCTGGCGGTCATCGGCAGTCACTGCATCGGATTGGACGATGTGCTGAGCACACTGGCCGAGCAGGGGTTTCGGATCAAGGCTATCCCGGTTGGTTCCACTGCCGGTCTGGCTGCACTGGCGCGCGGGGAGGGCGATGTCGCCGGAGTCCATCTGCTCGATGAGGCGACCGGCGAGTACAACACTCCGTTCCTGCCGGTTGGTGTCCGGCTGGTGCCGGGTTATGGACGGCGCCAAGGGATCGTGTTCCGACCCGGTGACCCACTGCTGGATGTAGGCCAGGATGAGGATGCGTTCCTGGCCCTGCTGAGGTCGGGTAGGCGTCGGATGATCAACCGCAACCCGGGAAGTGGAACCCGGGTCCTCATCGACGGCCTGCTCGCCGGAGCACGGCCCGACGGATATTTGCATCAGGCGAAGACCCACCATGCGGTTGCGGCCGCCGTTGACCAAGGGAGAGCCGATTGGGGAATGACGCTCGATACGATTGCCTCGACCGTCGGGCTCGAGTTCCGGTTCGTGGCAGACGAGCGGTTCGACCTGGCGGTGCGTGAGGACCGGTGGGAACGCCCGGCGGTGAGGGCTCTCCGGGAGCTACTCGACGATCCCGGGGTGCGGGGACGACTCGCCGCCCTGGGTTTCACGGAGTGATCGACCTGCTTCGGTAGGTTCGGAAAGCTGTCCGGCCCGATCGGCGCCAACGATAGTGCGCCGGGATCGAGGCCGGTCGTCCTGCACTCCTGCTTTGAGATCCCAATCCATTACAGTGCCGGGTCAGACCCACCGGGAACACGGGGAGGTATAAGGGAATGCCGACAGACGCCCAGAGCGAGACCGCAGAAACGGCGCTGCTTCCTCTCACCGCCTTCTCGGTGAATCGCTACCACGTCGATCTCACTGCCGGGAGGGTTCGCTTCGAGCGGGTACCCTGCCAGGATCTCGAAGACGTGCTCGGGGGAATCGCTCGCGCTACCAAGCTTCTCGCAGACGTCGAAGTCGAAGACCCCTATGCCCCATCGGCCCCCATCATCATGAACCTCGGCCTGCTGAGCGGAACCCGGGTCATGACCGGGCTCCGCACCTACTTCCACGGTTACTCGCCTCTCAAGATGTCGCGGAGCGGGTCCCCGGGACTCATGTGGAGCGCGGGGAGCGGCCACTTCGGGACCAAGCTGCGCGGCCTGGGAATCGACGAGGTGATCTTCACCGGCCGATGTGAACGGCCGACGCTGCTTCGACTCTCTCCGGCAGATGAACCGGAGGGACCGGCGGGACCCGCTCGATTCGAATTCCTCGATGCGGCGGATCTCGGCGACCTGCACATCAACGCCCGCATCATGACGTTGCACGGTCGCTACCCGGAGGCGCATTTCGCGGTGATCGGTCCCGCCGCCCAGAACTACCAGAAGGTCCGCTACGCCTCCATCGCCCTCTCAACCGACAACCAGTTGAAGACCGGTGATCCGAAGGCTCGGTTCTGCGGGCGGGGTGGGTACGGTGGGGTGCTCGGCTCGAAGAACCTCTACGCCATCGCCGCCGACGGACCTAACCCGAAGGTGAGCTCCCGCGGCCTGAAGGAGATCAATCGGGAGGCCAATCTCGGCGAGGGAAGCTTGCCGTATCGAGATGAGGGGGCCGGCGGTACCTGGCGGCAGGTGCCTCTACAATACGACAACGGGGTGCTGCCGGAATTCAACTTCAACCCGACCGGCACCGACGCAGGCACGGTGCTCATGCGCTCCTCCGTCGAGGCCGGTCCGTACGTGATCAAGGCGGAGGGATGCTATCTATGTGGCATCCGCTGCCACAAGAACGTCTACGACGAAGCCGACGGCGAGGCAGGAACCTTCCGGACCAAGGTCGACTACGAGCCGTTCATCCTGCTGTCATCCAACCTGGGCCTCTACGACCCCGACAGAGCTCTCGAGCTCGTCGCGCTCGTGGACGAATTGGGAATGGACTCGATCTCCCTGGGGGTCACCCTCGGTCACATCATGGAGTGGAACCGTCGCCAACCGGATGATCCCCTCGCCGGAGGTCTCTCCTTCGGCGACTACGAAGCGATCACCGAAGCGATCGTTGCGGTCGCCGAGGGGGGCCTTCCCGAGGTCGGTGAGGGCACGTTGCGCGTCGCCATGCGCACGGACTCCCTGGCCTTTGCTATGCAGTCGAAAGGGATCGAGTATCCGGCCTACGTCCCACACAGCAATCCCGGTTACCCCTGGGCTCTAGCCGGGGGCCACATGTCCATGCGCACCTTCCTGCTCATCATCCTCGAACGAGAGACGGGCTTGGACTACTGGGTGGATGCCATCACTAATCGGGGCCCTCTGATTCTCCTGGACGACATCACCGGTGTGTGCAAGTTCGCCGTCCTCAATCCAGACCTTCAGGCGGAAGCACTTGCGATTGCGGCAGGTCTGCAGGTGTCCGGCGACGATCTGCGGGCCGTCGTCGACCGCACCTGGGTGCGGGGCTATTCGGTTGAGCGCCGGGTCGGTTTTGAGGTGGAGGATTACGCGCTTCCCGCTGAGGCCCATCAGCCGGCGCGGGGGAGCAAGCTTCCGTACTTCAACACCCCGGAGTTCTTCGAAGAGCTGCGCCGGCGGGTGCTGGCCACGCTCGACGAACGGTCCAAGGCCTACGGCTACACATAGTACGGTGCGCCGCCTCCGGGGAGGCGCCGATTGTGGGGTTGGCTACACCCGGTTGTGTCGGCGAGATGGCGACTCTTGACGTTGGACGTTCATGATGGACGAGCATTCATCGGAAGGACAGCTCATGACCTGGTCTGCCGGCGACATTCCGGATCAAACGGGACGGCTGGCGGTAGTGACCGGCGCCAACGGGGGATTGGGTCTTGAGACGACCCGGGCGTTGGCGCAGCATGGTGCTCACGTGATCATGGCCGCCCGCAACCTGGGGAAAGCCGAAACGGCCAACCAAGACATCCTGGCCGTGACTCCGGGCGCCTCCCTGGAAGTTCGTCCACTGGATCTTGCTTCACTCGACTCCGTCCGGCGGTTCGCCACAGACGTCACGACGGATCATGAGGTCATCGACATCCTCGTCAACAACGCCGGGGTGATGGCCCCACCGTACCGCGAGACTGTCGATGGGTTTGAACTCCAGTTCGGTACCAACCACCTCGGTCACTTCGCCCTCACGGCCCTCCTCATGCCGGCCCTGCTCCGTTCGAAACGGGCCAGGGTCGTTACCGTCACCAGCACCGGACGGCATTTCGGGGGACGGCTCAACGTCGACGATCCCCACTACCGATCCGGGTACCAGCCGTGGACCTCATACGGTCAATCCAAGATGGCCAATCTGCATTTCGCAGTCGAATTGAATCGCCGCCTGCACGCCTCAGGTGCTCGGGTCGAAAGCCTGGTTGCGCATCCCGGCTTCTCGAACACCAACTTGCAAGCGCAGAGCGTTGCGGCCAGCGACGGGGCGCTCAGCCAGCGGTTCTTCCATATCGCCGTCGGCTGGTTGGGCATGACGCCGACCAGGGGAGCCTTGCCCCAACTGCGGGCTGCCACCGACCCGTTCGCCCGAGGCGGAGAGCTCTATACCCCCCGCTGGGTGAATTTCGGTGCACCCGTTCGTCGACCGATCCTCGCCGGGTCCCGCAAACCGGAGGACCTACGGGCACTCTGGGCGTTGTCCGAGAGGGAGACCGGGATGGCGTTTGACGTTGAGGCACTCGCCAAAAGAAGTCCGTGAGCCCGACGACGGTCCGGGTCGACCGGGCGGCCTTGGTTCGCCGGGCATTGGTCGAACTGGCGCCCAACATGGGTTCCCGGGAGCCTCGATGGCGCCCTCCGCCGCCTACGTTGCGGCTGTCGAGCAGGGAGGCGTCACGGTCTTGACGGCCACTCACAACCTGGTGATCGATCGCTGAGCGGCCCACATCCGGTAATCAACCCTCGGTCGCCATTCTCGCGGCTCACGGCCCGTCGGGTGTTCGTTGCAATTCAGGTCTCCTGCCGGGTCGAGCCCATTCGCGAGTTTCCGCTTCCGGAACGAGGCGAGGTTGACCCCGCGAGGTGGTTGCCATTCCCCGGATTCGAACTGGTGGTGGTTTCTTCCGGATAACGGTGGAGCTAACGCCGGTGGCCGATTCGGGGGCACTGGTGAACGCTCGATATCGCCCCTGGGCGGTGGGTAATATGTGCGATCGGTCATGCGGTCGGGGTCGTTTTCGGTTGTGGAGACTGCGCCGGGCTCACGAGACCCTCGACCGAGCGAATGATGGCGATGCTTTGGATCAATTCTTTGCCTTTGCGAACAACACCGTCGATAGTGTTGGTTTCCAGATGGTGACATGGTCGAATTCGGTGTGGAGTAGATCCTCGAAGGCTTTCTTGGTGTACATGCACTTGACGATGTCTTCGCATCGGTCGGTAGTGCCCCACTCTGGCACGCTCGTCCAATCGTCACCGAAGGTGGCATCGAGGTCCGGGTAGTCCTTTCGGTCGAGGGCTGAAGTGATGAATTCGGCCTCAGGCGTCATCAACTGTCGAACGTGACGCAGGGCGCGATCCGGTCTCCAGGCCAGATGAGGTATGACCTGCGTCATGATCACCAGGTCGAACCGGCCTATGCCGCTATCGAGCGGGCCTGGTGCATCCTCGATGTCGAAATGCACGTAAGTGATGTTGATGGCATTGATCAGTTCCTGTGTCATGAAGGTTCCAACCGGCATGAGGTCCATCACCGTGACGTCATGGCCCTTATCGGCCAGCCACACCGCGGTGGTGCCCCACCCCGGTCCGATCTCGAGAACTCGGCTCGGTGGATACTCATCGAGCGTTTTGAACAGAGCAGGCAGATACATGCGCTCCATGTGACGGTACTGGTCGATGTAATAGTCGTGCGGGGCGTGTCGGGCCGCAACGATCTGTGCCATGTCGAGATCCATGTCGTCTCCATGCGGGGGGAGTGACCGTAGCCCAGCCTAGACGTAGTGGCGCTCCGGCGTTCACACCGCCCGCGGGTCGAGGCGACCGCGAAGGCAAAGGGCTCAGGCTCGTGCGGAGGCTACAGGAAGTCGGTTTCGAAGATACCGAAGGCGGGATGCCGGAGCTTGCAGAGTGCTCGCCGTTCCAGTTGACGGATCCGTTCGGAGGTGAGCCCCAACTCGGCACCGATGTCGGCGAGACGGCGCGGCTGCCCGTCGGCGAGGCCGTAGCGGAGTGTCACGATGCGGGCTTCACGGGCCGGGAGTCGGGCCACCGCCTCTCGTAGTAGGTTGGCGATGCCGTCGAGGTCCGCGTCGACCATAGGGCCGTCCGGCTCGTCACCTTCGATGAAGTCGCCGAGTATCGCACCGTCCTCACCGACCGGAGCGTGCCAAGAGACGGTGTCCGGAACTGTCAAGGCGGCTCGTACCTGGTCGGGGTTGAGGCCGGCCCCAGCTGCGATCTCCTCCAATTGGGGCGGTCGTCCCAGCTCACCGGCCAGTCGGGCCCATACCTTGCGAACCAGCAGGACGTTCTCGGCCAGCTGCTCGGGAAGGCGAAGGGTGCGGGTCTTGTGGAGCAGGGCTTTGCTGATCGCTTGTCGGATCCACCAGGTAGCGTAGGTGGAGAACTTGAAGCCACGGTGCCAGTCGAACTTCTCGACGGCCCGGATGAGACCGAGGTTGCCATCCTGGATCAGATCCAGCAACTCGACCCCGGGGGGAAGGGCATAGCGGGCGGCGTTGGCTACCACCAGGCGGAGGTTGGCGGCCACGAACTGCTCCTTGGCAGCCTGGCCCCGCTCGACCCGGCGGTTGAGTTCCCGCTGCCCCTGATCCGACGCCACCTGACCGGCCTCGAGGCGGGTTTGTGCCTGGAGGCCGGCCTCGATCGTCTGAGCCAGCTCAACTTCCTCGGCGGGGTCAAGCAGCCGGTACCGACCGATCTCCTGCAGATAATTGGCCAGCGGATCCCTGATGGGTTCCATGGACGGCCCCGGGCGGCCAAGCGGGTCCGGCCGGAGACGATCGGCGGTGGTGGTTAGAGCAGCCATCGGTCACAAGAGCCGTTCGGTTCAGGGTTCGACGAAGATGCACTCTCCGGGGCATTCCTCGGCGGCCTCGACGGTGAGGTCCTCCTGGCCGGCGGGGACCATCGCGACGCCCTGAGCGCCTTCAGGATTGCCGGCTGCCGCCGCATAGATAGCGTCGCCGTCCCGCACGTAGGCGAGACCGTCGTCCAACAGGACGAACACGTCGGGGGCTATCTCTTCGCAGAGTCCGTCCCCAGTGCACAAGTCCTGATCGATCCACACTTTCATTGTGTTTGCTTCCTCTTCATAGGTTGGGCACCGGCCTCCGGACAGAACGGAATCCGCAGGCCGGTCCCCAGTGGCAGGGAGACTGGATTCCCGTCGCCTCACAGGAGCGTTTGGGCTGTTCGGCGTCGGTCCTTCGCTATGAAGTCTAACAGTATTTATACTATGGCCATAGTGAAAAATAGCGAGGGGGAGGCTACGGCTGATGGCCGCGATATCGCCCAGGCTATCCGGCCGGTCATGGGGGCCTGGCGAAGCCGGCCCGGCTCCCGCCGAGCTCTGGTACCCGGATCTGAGCCGAAGCTCTGCGTCTCGGACACCGATCCCGAGCTGTTGGTCCGCAGTCCTGACCGGTGTCGTCCCATGGCCTGCGTTCGGTGAGAAGCCCTCGGGCTGGAAATTCCCTCAGTGGTTCGGTGCGCGCACGAGTGTCGTGCAGCGTTCGGTGAGCCTGGTATGGGGGGCGACCGTCACCTCGGCGGGCTGGCCCAACGCCGACATCAGCCCGGTCACGAGGCCCCGGTCCAGGGCACAGACGATTCTCGGGTTGTCAAGGGCGACTTTGCCGAACGGGCAGTGAGTTGTCTGGTACCCGCATTCGGATCCCTCCGTGCTGATTCGAAACCCCAACCCCCGCATGCGCTCGGCCGCTGCCTCCA
>DATEVB010000024.1:0-2863 GCA_035282865.1 Acidimicrobiia bacterium
TATCGGCAAACCCTCGAGATCCGATCGCTCTCTAGGCGATTTCGACGGGATCTCCAAGGGTGCCAGGGTCAGTGGTATGGTGACGTGGAAGGTGCTGCCATGCCCTGGTTCGCTTTGTGCCCAGATCTCACCTCCCATGATCCGCACGAGCTGACGAGAAATGGACAGACCCAGACCCGTCCCAACCGATCGCCGGCCGTCGGCATGTCCCGCTTGTTCATACGCTTCGAAGATGGCCTCGAGTTTGTCGGCCGGGATCCCGGATCCGGTGTCTTCCACCTGCAGATGCACGGCAAGGTCGGGTGGATCCAACTCCCGTACTTCCACCGCAACGGTGACCCCTCCTTCCTCGGTGAACTTGATCGCATTGCCGATCAGATTGACCACTATTTGCCGCAACCGGCCGGGATCCCCCCTGACCTGGTTCGGAACGTCGTCGGCGAGGCGCAACTCGAGACCGATGCCCTTCTCTTCGGCTGTCACCTCCATCGACGTCACCGTGTCGCGCAGATTGTCACGAAGACTGAACGATATATCCTCAACGTCGAGACGCCCCGCCTCGATCTTGGAAAGGTCGAGGAGATCATTGACCAGGGTGAGCAAGGAGTCGGCGGAGGAGGTGACCAGTTCGAGGTATTCGCGCTGTTGGGGGGTGAGCTTGGTCTCGAGGGTCACCTGGGCCATGCCGAGAATGCCTGATAGCTGAGTCCGAATCTCATGGCTGACCTCGGCCAGGAACTTCGACTTGGCACGGCTGGCTTGCTCGGCGGACTCAACCGCCGATCTGAGCGTCTCTTCCGTTTCCCGCCATTGCGAGCTACTGGTTTTTTCGAGCATGTTCACCGGTCCAGGCCCGGGCATTGTTGGTGCGCCACTCCAAGGGGGATTTCTTGCGAAGGAACCCACCCGCAGGTATCGGCACGCCAACCTGCCCGGTTGAGTGAAGCGTGGGTGCCCGAGACCTAGAGATCGTCGAGAGAGCCGAACTGGCTCTCGGTCGGCTCAGCTCAGCAGAACCACGGTTCCGTGAGACGCGGCCTCCCTTGGGGCACCGGAATGGAGTACTCCGGTGAACCCATGATCTCGCCGGCCAGGGCAATGAAGAGCTCCTGTGCATCCAAACCATCCTGCACGCCTCGTTCGTGGCGTTGGGTGAGCCGGGCGTGGAGGGCGTCGACCTGCGGGTCCGCGGCGTGCCATTGCCAGCCGAGCAGCTCCTGGTCGTACGTATCCAGATAGGGCAGCAGGTCCGGTACTTCCAGGAGCAGCGACCGCTCCGGTATGAGCAAGCGGATGGTCAGCTGGACGGGATCTACGTTCCCGGCCAAGTCGTGGTGTTCCAAGAAACGAACGATGTTGCGCACATCATCGAGTGACGTCCACGGTGTGAAAGGAAGCCACGTAGGTCGTACCTGTATACGCTCGGCGCGGAGAAGCTCGATGGCAGCCTCCTCATCGGCGCTGGTATGGCCCTTGTCGAGTAGGGCAAGGATCCGGTTGTTGGTCGTCTCGAAGGCCGACACAACGAACAGCAACCCGGAGGCGGCCAACTCAGCCCATAGCGATGCGTGCCGCACAATCAGTTCTACCTTGGTCGTAACATCGAACGTCAGGTCCGGATGCCGGGCGTGTAGCGCCCGGACCACCCGTAACGAGTGCGCTGGTGCGTTGAGGAAATCCGCATCACCGAACGTGACATGGCGAGCGCCCATGTCTGCCAACTGGGCAATGTCTCGAAGCACCGTGCTCTCGTCGACGATGCGAATCCTGCCTTCGTATATGGCCGGAATAGGGCAATGCCGGCACCGATGTCGGCACCCGTGGCTGGCTTCGACGTAACCGACCTTTCGGTGATCGCCGCCCAGCTGAAGGTGGGCGTATCGGTCGAGGGGAGGCAAACCGGACCGAGCAGGTGTCCGAAACGCCGTCCTGCCGAGTTCTACCAGGCGGGTGGCCAGAGGGCGTCTCTCCCGGTCGATGTCATCTGCCCACCGGAGCAATGCCGTTTCGTATTCTCCCGAGATTGCCTGGTCGATCGGGGTCTGGCCCACTTGTAGACCGAAACCGGCGTACAAGCCGTACGCGCATACCGGCAGGTTGGGATAGGACAGCTTTACCCTCCGGGCGACCTGTACGGCCAACCGCATGGCCGTGTGCATCGGAACCGAAAATGCCAGTCCGTCCGACCAGTCCAGATCTTGGCTGGTGAGGTGATCGACGGAGAGATCGACCATCTTCACCTCGTGTCCGGCCTCACGTAAGGAGGCCGCCGGCGACGCCAAATGCAACGGTTGGTGACCGAGTTCGTAAGTGGATGCCAGGAGGACCTTCACAGAAACGACAGCGTAGGTCACTCCCTCGGCTTATCGGGTCACGGCGCAGCTTTGGGGTTAAAGCCCTTCCGGCGCTATGTTGGCGCCCAGCCCTGTTCGGATTCCGGTCATTGAGCCGGATGAACCTTGCGCGGGGCACGAATACGGAGCTATTGATGGCCAAAGAGAAGGACGTCATCCGAGTGCAGGGGGTCGTGCGCGAGACCCTCCCCTCGGCGATGTTCCGGGTGGAAATAGACGGCGGGCACGAGGTACTGGCCCGTGCCTCCGGCAAGATGCGGCGGGGCCGCTACATCCGCATCCTCCCCGGGGATCGAGTTGATCTCGAGATGTCGGCCTACGATCCCACCAGGGGCAGGATCGTCTGGCGCTATCGCTAACGGTCCCACAACCGTTGTCGCCGGCCAGGATCCTCTTCGTTTGCACTGGCAACATCTGCCGGTCGCCGTTGGCAGAAGCGGTTGCCCGCCGCGCACTCGTCGCTCATTTCCAGGTGCCGGACCTCAGGACCGTCGGTCTGGATACCGCCA
>DATEVB010000025.1:0-2143 GCA_035282865.1 Acidimicrobiia bacterium
CGCGGTTGTGATCAAGGTCTGAGCCGCCGGCAACATGGCGGCCAGAGCGCCGGCTCTCTCCATGTCCAGTTCTGAGAACACATCGTCGAGGAGCAACAATGCCGACTCGCCGGTGGCCTCACTGACGGCCTTGTGAGAGGCCAGACGTAGGCTCAGGGCCAGGGTTCGCTGCTCCCCCCGACTCGTCTTGGTCCGGGCGTCCCGTCCATCCACGGTGAACCACGGCTCATCCCGGTGCGGCCCCACGGTTGTGACCCTCCGTTCCATATCAGCTCGGCGGCTGCGACCCAGGGCCTCGGAGAAAACACCTGCGATTGCATCTACGTGTGTTCCTTCCAACGACCCTCCCCATGTCGACGCATAGTGGAGCTCTACTCGCGTGCCGGCTCCAGCAAGGTTGGCGTATGTCTCGGTAATCCATGCACGGAGGGCATTGGCTGCGCCTGCCCGGCGCACCATCAGTATGCTTCCTGCCTGTGACAGACGTTGGTCCCACACCCCCAGGGTCGGCTCATCCACATCCCGGCCGGCGTGTCGCAGCAGAGCATTTCGCTGTCGTAAGGCGCGTTCGTACTCTTGCTGGTCGAGGTGGGAACCGGGCCATAATTGAACCGCCACCGCGTCGAGGAAATCTCGTCGATACCCGGGACCTCGTTTGACGACATCGAGATCATCGGGAAGGAAAACGACACCCCGAATATGACCGAGAAGGTCGGTAGACCGTACCGGACGTTGACCGTTCACCCGTACGCGGCGCCGGCCACTTCGGGGCAGCTCCGCTTCGATCACCGAACTGCTCTGGCGATGCCGTACCTCACCTCGTACCACGGCCGCCTCGCCTTCATCATTGATCAATGCTTCGTCGGGCGCTCCCCGAAACGACCGGAGCGAGGTCAGATAGGCAGCCGCCTCGAGAAGATTTGTCTTTCCCGAGCCGTTTGGACCGATAAAGACGTTGATGCCCGGATATGGTTCTATACGGAGTTGACGGTACGAGCGGAAGTCGCTGAGCTCGAGCCATGAGAGCTCCATTCAGATACGAACGGGCATCAACAGGTAGATAAAGCGGTCGTCATCAACACCGCTGATGACGCTCGGCTTGAGTCCGTCGGTCACCTCGATCTGCACTTCATCCGAATCGATGGCGGACACCCCGTCCGTGAGGTAGCGGGGGTTGAACGCAATCATCACATCTTCGGTCTCGCCCCGATACTCCCCCGGGATGTGTTCTGTCTCACCGCCGACGTCTTGGCGCGTCACCATGACCTCGACACCCCCCTCCATCAACCGAAGCCGCACCGGGATGTGATCCTCGGCCACCAGCGAGGCGCGCCCGAGAGCTTCCAACAGACCCTCCTTGGTCACAACGACACGATTGGGATAAGACTCCGGAAGCAGCTGGCGGTAATTCGGAAACGTGCCTTCGATGAGGCGAAGGGTCAGCGACCCCCGGGCGGATCCGAAAACGGCCTCTCTTTGCTGGATCGAAAATTGCATCTTCGCCGCCCCGATCGTGCGGCTCAATTCCCTCAAGCCCCTGGCTGGAACAAGCCCCGAGTCCTTCAACGCAACACCAGGCAACTTTCGGACTGCCAGCCGATACGAATCGGTGGCCACCAAGCGGACACCTTCGTCGTCCTTCTCGAAGAGAACCCCGGTCAGTATGGGGCGGGCAGAATCCACCGATGCGCCAACGGTTGCCTGGGCAATCGCAGCTACTAATTCATCTCCGTCGGCATCGATGGCACCCTCCAGATCAACCTCCCCGAGGTGAGGAAACTCATCGACGGGCAGCTCACGGAAGCTGAAGCGGGGCCCTGCTCCCATGATTTCGATCTCGCTGTCACCGGAGGTGAGCGTGACGGCACCCGGGGGCATCTTCTTGATCGCCTCGGTGGCCAACCGGGCAGGGATGACAACTGAGCCTTCCTCGAGAACTTCGACCTCGGTGGTGGTTCGAACGGTCATCTCGAGATCGGTCCCCGTCACTCTGAGGTTCTTCCCCTGAACCTCACACAGAACGCCTTGCAGGATGGCCTGGGCAGGACGGACTCCGACTCCTCGATTGGCCCTCGAGAAGACATCGGCCAGGTCGTCTCGTTCAGCTCGTATCCGCAAGTTATCCCGTCCCTTCTGTTTCTAA
>DATEVB010000026.1:0-4815 GCA_035282865.1 Acidimicrobiia bacterium
GACCACGTCGTCGGGGACCGGGCCGAGCTCGACCAGCTCGGTGTTCACCCGGCCCTCGACCAGGTCGAGCACGTACGCCTCGCCGCCGGACATGCCGGCCGCGACGTTGCGCCCGGTGGGGCCGAGGATGAGGGCCGTGCCGCCGGTCATGTACTCGAGGCCGTGGTCACCCACGCCCTCGACGACGGCCGTGGCGCCGGAGTTGCGGACGCAGAAGCGCTCCCCCACCCGGCCCCGCAGGAAGAGCTCGCCCGAGGTCGCGCCGTAGCCGATGACGTTGCCCGCGATGACGTTGTCCTCGGCGACGAGGGCCGAGCCCGGTGCCGGGCGCACGACGACGCGCCCCCCGGACAGCCCCTTGCCGACGTAGTCGTTGGCGTCACCTTCGAGTTCCAGAGTCACGCCCCTGGCCAGCCACGCCCCGAAGCTCTGACCGGCCGTTCCCACCAGCTGGATGTGGATGGTGTCATCGTCGAGGCCTTCGTGGCCGTAGCGGCGGGCGACCTCTCCCGACAGCATGGCCCCGACGGTCCGGTTCCGATTGGAGATGGGTGTCGCGAAGGAGACCGGTGTCCGGTCCTCCAGGGCAGCCATGCTCTTTTCGATGAGGAGGTTGTCGAGAGCCTCTTGTAGGTGGTGGTCCTGGCTTTCGAGGTTGGAGATGGCCACCCCCGGCCGGGCGGCCGGTCCGTTCAGGATCCTGCCGAAATCCAGCCCGCGGGCTTTCCAGTGATCGACCGCCGGGTCCACGTCGAGCCGGTCGGTGCGCCCGATCATTTCCTGGAAGGTGCGGAACCCGAGCCCGGCCATGAGCTGTCTGACCTCTTCGGCGACGAACATGAAGAAGTTGACAACATGGTCGGGCTCACCGGGGAATCGCTTGCGCAGCTCCGGGTCCTGGGTGGCAACACCAACCGGGCAGGTATTGAGGTGGCATTTGCGCATCATGATGCAGCCCTGGGAGATCAAGGCGGCCGTGGCGAATCCGATCTCATCGGCTCCCAGGAGGGCGGCGATGACGATGTCCCGGCCGGTCCGCATTCCTCCGTCGGCCTGGACCGCGATGCGGCCTCTCAGACCGTTGGCGACCAGGGTTTGTTGGGTCTCGGCCAGCCCGAGCTCCCAGTGGGATCCGGCCTGCATGATCGAGGTGAGCGGGCTGGCGCCGGTGCCGCCCTCATTCCCCGAGATCAGCACATGGTCGGCGTGGGCCTTGGCGACCCCGGCCGCGATGGTCCCCACTCCCACTTCCGAGACCAGCTTGACGCTGATACGAGCCTGGGGATTGACGTTCTTGAGGTCGTAGATGAGTTGTTTGAGATCCTCGATGGAGTAGATGTCGTGGTGAGGAGGCGGCGATATGAGCCCGACGCCGGGGGTCGAATGACGAACCCGGGCGATCCACTCGTCCACCTTGTGCCCGGGCAGTTGGCCGCCTTCTCCCGGTTTGGCCCCCTGCGCCATCTTGATCTGGATGTCACTGGCGTTGACCAGGTACTCGGTGGTGACGCCGAAACGTCCGGACGCAACCTGTTTGACCGCCGAGCGCATCGAGTCGCCGTTGGTCGGCTGGAAGCGAGATCGCTCCTCGCCGCCTTCGCCGGTGTTGGATTTCCCCCCCAGCCGGTTCATGGCGATGGCCAGGTTGGTGTGCGCCTCCCAGGAGATCGACCCGAAGGACATGGCCCCGGTGGCGAATCGCTTCACGATCTGGGCGGCCGGTTCGACCTCATCGAGAGGGACCGGTTCGTCCGCGAACTCGAAACGGAACAACCCGCGCAGGTTCTTGAGGCTCTCGCTCTGGTCGTTGACCGCGGCGGTGTACTTCTGGAAAGCGTCGAAATCCCCGGCCCGGACGGCGTGCTGCAGCATCGAGATCGTCTCGGGATTCCAGATGTGTTGCTCACCGCGGATGCGGTAGGCCAACTCGCCGCCCACATCGAGGGACCGCCGGTAGATGTGGTCGTCGCCGTAGGCGATGCGATGACGGCGAATCGCCTCTTCGGCGACCTCCTTCAAACCGATCCCCCCAACCACCGAGTGGGTGCCGGTGAAGTAGCGCTCGATGAAATCCTCCGACAGGCCGATGGCGTCGAAGATCTGGGCCCCGCAGTACGACTGGAATGTCGAGATTCCCATCTTCGACATCACCTTGAGCATCCCTTTGTTGATGGCCTTCACGTACCGTTTCTGGGCCTCCTTGGGGGTGAGCACCTCCGGGAGCTCATCGAGGAACGACGTGATCGTGTCCAGCGCCAGGTAGGGATTGATGGCCTCAGCTCCGTAGCCGGCCAGGAGGCACAGGTCGTGCACCTGGCGGGCTTCGGCGGTTTCGACCACCAGCCCGACCTCGGTGCGGAGGCCTTCCCGGCTCAGATGGTGGTGAACGGCGGCGGTTGCCAACAGAGATGGGATGGCGATCCGGTCGATGTCCATGCACCGGTCGGAGAGGATCAGCAGGTTGTATCCGGCCCGGACACCGGCGGTGGCATTGTCGCACAGCCTCTGAATGGCGCGCTTCATTCCCTTGGCGCCTTCGGTGGCCGGGTAGCAGGTCGAGAGCCTCTCAGCGCGGAAGGCGTTGTCCACGTGATTGCCGATGCGACGGATCCGCTCGAGGTCCACGTTGGTGAGGATCGGCTGCTCGACCTCGAGGCGCTTGTGTGATCCGCCCGTATTGAGACCGAGCAGGTTCGGTCGGGGGCCGATGAGCGAGACCAGTGACATGACCATCTCTTCGCGGATCGAGTCGATCGGGGGGTTGGTCACCTGGGCGAAGTTCTGTTTGAAGTAGTCGAAGAGCATCTTGGGCCGGTCGGAGAGCACCGCCGGCGGGATGTCACGGCCCATCGACCCGACCGGGTCCTCGCCGGTCAAGACCATCGGCTTGAGGAAGAACTCGATGTCCTCCCGTGTGTACCCGAACACCTGCTGGGCCTGCAGAAGCGTCTTCGTGTCCGGTCTCATGGCGGCTACTTCGGGGGGAAGCGCCTTGAGCCGGATCTGCGTCTCGTCGAGCCACTGCTGGTAAGGCTTTGCTCCGGCCAGGTCGGCTTTGAGCTCGTCGTCACTGACGATGCGGCCCTGGTCGAGGTCGATGAGGAGCATCTTGCCCGGTTGGAGTCGCCACTTCTTGACGATCTTCTCCTCCGGGATGGCCAGCACTCCCATCTCCGATGCCATGACGACGAGGTCGTCGTCGGTTATGAAGTAACGGGCGGGACGCAGACCGTTGCGGTCCAGGGTCGCTCCGATCTGGCGCCCATCGGTGAAGGCGACGGCCGCGGGACCATCCCAGGGCTCCATGACCGCGGCGTGGTATTCGTAGAAGGCTCGCCGCGGTGGGTCCATCATCGGGTTGTCGGCCCACGCCTCGGGGATCATCAGCATCATGGCGTGTCCCAGCGAATACCCGCCTGCGATCAGCAGCTCCAGAGCATTGTCGAACGTGGCCGAGTCCGAGGAGTTGTCGCCGATCAGGGGCCAGAGCTTGTCGAGGTCGTCCCCGAGGATCTCGGAGGACATGTTCCGGCGGCGCGCCATCATCCAATTGACATTGCCGCGCAATGTGTTGATCTCACCGTTGTGGCACAGGTAACGGAACGGCTGCGCCAGTCGCCAGCTGGGAAAGGTGTTGGTTGAGAACCGCTGGTGAATGAGTGCCAGTGCCGACTCCACGCCGGGGTCGGCGAGATCCCGGTAGTACTCGGCCAGGTTCTCGCCCAGGATCATCCCCTTGTAGGTGATCGTCCTGGCCGAGACGGACGGGATGTAGTAGGCGCCGGCATCGGTGATGTGTGGGGCCCGTAGCTTGACCTCGTTGTGCGCTCGTTTGCGAATCACGAAGAGCTTGCGCTCGAATGCGTCGGCATCGCTTATGTCCGGTCCCCACCCGATGAAGATCTGGCGGATGCACGGCTCCTGAGATTTCACGCTCTCACCCAGGCAGCTCGAATCGACCGGCACGTCACGCCATCCGAGCAGGGTGAGACGCTCGCGCCGGATGGCGTCGATGAGGCAGTCTTCACAGACCGTCCGGTCTGCCTCGGCGCGGGGGAGGAAGACCATTCCGACGCCGTAGCGGCCCGCCTCGGGCAGTTCGAACCCGAGGGGTTCCGACCGGAAGAACCCGTCCGGGATCTGGAGGAGCATCCCGGCTCCGTCGCCGGCGAGCGGGTCGGCGCCTACCGCCCCGCGGTGGGTCAGGTTGGCGAGAACGCTCAGGCCCTGGGTGATGATCTCGTGACTCTTGTGCCCCTTGATGTTGGCAACGAAGCCGATGCCGCAGGAGTCATGGTCGAGGGCCGGGTCGTAGAGCCCTTCGGGTCTTGCTCTCTTGCTGGCACTCATCGAATGACCTCTCCCGACCGGCCGCCGTCGTGACGTCGACCCGATCGTCCCCGCTGGTTTGAGGCAAACAGGTTGGCGTCAACCACGGGCTTGCCCCTGGACGGAGGTCAAAGCGTACAACAACGTGGACGGTTTGGCGTTGTGGATAGGCCCGGGCCTTCCAGGCAGCTTGCCGCCGCTCGACGCGGTGTATGGGCGGGGGACGGCCCTATTCCGGTTCCTTCGAGTGCGAAAGGGTGCCGTCGCTCACTGCTCGCGCCGGCGTTCTCGATACGCCCGGGCGTTGACCACATTGCCGCAGCTCTCCATCGTGCACCACTTCTTCGAGTGGTTCTTGGAATGATCGAAGTACAGCCAGCGACAAGAATCGTTGGAGCAAGCCTTGAGCCTCGGCCAGCTGCCGTCGGTCATGGCCACATAGATGGACGCCAACAACCGGCCCAAGGCGCGATCGAGACCGGAGCC
>DATEVB010000027.1:0-6473 GCA_035282865.1 Acidimicrobiia bacterium
ATCAGATCTGCAGCTTGCTACCCAGGAACGAACCCTGGTCGAGGCCGGACTCAAGGAAATCGAATGGCCCAACGGGCGGCCTGAATGATGGACCTGGCCGGCAAACGAGTCTTGGTGACCGGCGGGGCCGGTTTCCTGGGATCCCACCTCTGTGAGCTCTTGACCGCCGAATCCGCCCAGCCGTTGGTGGTGCGGCGCAGGGACTTCGATCTGACGGAACAGCAGGCGGTGCGCGATCTGATGACCGACCTACACCCCGAGGTCGTCCTCCATCTCGCCGCCGAGGTTGGCGGTATCGGCGCCAACCTCGAGAACCCGGGCCGGTATTTCTATGCCAATGCCGCCATGGGCATCAACGTGATTGAAGAAAGTCGCCGCGTCGGCATCGAGAAACTGGTGCAAGTAGGAACAGTCTGCGCCTATCCCAAGTTCACTCCGGTGCCATTCAAGGAGGACGATCTCTGGAATGGCTATCCCGAGGAGACCAATGCGCCCTACGGGATCGCCAAGAAATCTCTGCTCGTCATGCTCCAGGCCTACCGCCGGCAGTACGGATTCAACGGTATCTACCTGCTGCCGGTCAACCTCTACGGACCAAGGGACAATTTTGACCTCCAAAGCAGCCACGTCATTCCCGCTTTGATACGAAAGTTCATCACCGCCCAGGAAACGGGCGCCGCCTACGTGGAAGTATGGGGCACGGGATCGGCGAGTCGCGAGTTCCTGTTCGTGGAAGATGCAGCCCGGGCCATCGTCCTCGCCACGAAAGAGTACGAGGGGTCGGAGCCGGTGAATATCGGGACGAGTCGGGAGATCACCATCCGTGATCTCGTCACCCTGATCGGCAAGCTGACCGGCTTCGAAGGCGAGATCCGGTGGGATACCACCAAACCGGATGGTCAACCGCGCCGTAAGCTGGACACGACGAGAGCCCAGGAGTATTTCGGTTTTGAGGCCGCCGTCGATCTCGAAGAGGGCTTGACGAGGACCATCTCCTGGTGGAGGGAGCACGAGGCTCGGTGACCGACTCCGTTGATTGGCAGATCCGGGTACCCGTGGTTGGGACGCCCATCTCGGTTATCTCACCCGAACAGCTCCTGCAGTTGCTCGAGGCTCGACCGGGCGACCGGGCGACGGTCGTGGCGTTCTGCAACGTTCACTCCGTGATGACCGCCCGCAAGAACCAGGAGGTTGCCAGGGCGCTCAACGAGGCCAATGTGGCCGCCCCGGATGGCATGCCCGTCGTTTGGGGTCTCAAGGCAGCCGGTTTCCCGGACCAGCAAAGGGTTGCCGGACCCACGTTCACAGAATCGGCGCTTCGCCGCGGAATCAAAGTCGGCTGGAAGCACTACTTCTACGGCAGCACCCCCGAGACCCTGGCACGACTGGTTGACAACGTTGAGCGACTGGCTCCCGGCATTCAGATCGCAGGAACCTTCTCGCCGCCCTTCCGTCCGCCAACCGACGAGGACATCCAGTCGGCCGCAGAACAGATTTTGGGTTCCGGAGCCGACCTGGTCTGGGTCGGCCTGGGAATGCCCAAACAAGAGCTGTGGATGGCCCGTGTGCGCGATCACCTCCCCGGGGTTGGCCTGCTCGGTGTCGGTGCGGCGTTTGATTTCCTGGCGGGCACCTTGGTACGCGCCCCCATGTGGATGCAGAGAACCGGCTTGGAGTGGCTGCACCGGTTCGGCCAACACCCCGGGCGGTTGTGGCGACGCTACCTGATCAACAACCCGACCTACTTGTGGCTGCTCGGACGGCAATTGTTGCGGGCTCGACTGGGTCGAGGCCAAACGTGAGGCTCAGATAGATCGGTTGGCCATGGCTTGGTGGTATTCGTCGATGAGCCTACGCAAGCCGATCTCAGGCGTATAGCGATCTTCGAAAACTGCCCGGGCGGCGGAGCTTGCCCCATCTACCCAGGCTGCATTCTCCAGGTGCTCGAGCGCCGATACCCAGGAGGCGGGATCGCCCGGTGTCGCCAGCATGGCAGCCCTGGTGTCGGCGATTGTTTCGGGA
Source organism: Acidimicrobiia bacterium (assembly GCA_035282865.1). GTDB lineage: Bacteria > Actinomycetota > Acidimicrobiia > Spongiisociales > UBA4744 > UBA4744. The sequence continues at coordinate 2,023 of DATEVB010000027.1, forward strand.
ACTCCCCCAATGTCTGATGCAATCAGCGGCAAGCCGGCTGCCAACGCTTCAAGCAGCACCATCGGCTGTCCCTCGTACCAAACAGATGGAAAGATCATCGCTCTCGACGAAAGCATCAACTGTTCGACCTCGTTTCCCGGCAGTCGCCCAATAAAGCGAACATTGGCGGGCGAGCGGGCTTCGAGGGAGGGACGCAGCGGACCATCCCCCACTACCACGAGGGTCAGATCCCCCATCTTGGCTGCACCCCAGGCGTCCAGCAGCTGCCGTATCCCCTTCTCGATACTCAACCTCCCGACAAACAGCACGGTCCGACTGGACGAAGGCGAGCCATCACGAGGACCCGGGTCGCTGACGAAGTTCGACTTGATATGGAGTCGCTCGGGTGGAAGACCCGCGGATAAGAACCGGGATCGTGCGAAATCCGTCAACACCAAAAGACGATCGACCACATGCCAGCTGTTCAACCAACGGTTCGACTGTATTGCCGCGGCCGAGACAGCCGATGCAACATAGGAATCGCGATAGCAGCGATGGCGAACCCCCCTCCATGGATGCGTGCCAACACAGTCTTCACAAGGCCCTCCGTCACGAAATAGCTGAGCATTCACACACAACAGGCGGTAGTTGTGCAACGTGACCACCACCGGCACACCAAGACCATCGAGGGCACGCAGGATCGAGGGCGTCAGCGCCCACCAGGTATTGTGAACATGAGCCACATCCGGAAGGTTCTCGGCGACGATCGCCCTGATTCTTCGCGCCGCGGCCGGGTTCCAGGGTGAGACGAGCAGTGAGGTTGCCGCACCGAAGAGTTCGGTCGGATTGTCCACGTGATACTCGATGACCGTATGGCCGGCGGATCGCAAAACGGCCGCTTCTTTGCCAACGACGGTGTCCTCGCCGCCACCTTCACGGTAGTGGTTGTGGATCTGGAGAATCTTCAATGCCGACACTGCATTGCTCCGGCTCTACCCCTCCCGCCCGGCAACGTGCCACCAGTCTCCGGGTGGTGTCTCACCGGCGTTTCCGGGACCCCCAACCGGAGCGCGGCAGTTCATCCGGGATGGCTCCTAGGTCACCGAGAATGTCTGTCATGGACCCTTCGGAGACGGTCATCTCCCTGCGCAAGGGCGAGCGGTTGTAGAGGTAGCCGAACACCGTCGCGCCGATGAGGGTGAGCCGGCTCCTCGTCTCCTCGATCATCGCGGTGGGATCACGATGTCCGACAATCACCATCGCCCCGTCGACGTACGCGGCGAGAGTGCTGGCATAAGCAACCTGAAGCAGCGGCGGGGCATCGACCATGACCAGGTCGAATTCCTCCCGGACGGTGTCGAAGAGCTGTTTGACCCTGGGCGAGCGCAGCAGGTCGGCGGCCACCACGGGTTGGCGCCCGCGACTCAGCAGCGAAACGCTCAAACCGGCACCGACGTCGATCGGCCGAATCGCTTGAGTAATGGGTAGCCCGGCGCTGATGACGTCGGTGAGCCCGTCAATCACTGCACCGGGGTTGCCGGTCAGGAGGCCCGTCAGGTCTTGATTGCCGAAGTCGGCGTCGACGAGCAGCACCCGGTTGCCTTCCCGGGCCGCCGCCAAGGCCAAGTTGGCGAGCACGGTGCTCTTGCCGGTACCCAACGTGGCCGAGATCACGACCAGGGACTTGGCTTGCTGGCTGGCCAGCTTGAGCTCGAGTGACGCGGTAGCGAAGCGGAAGGCCTCAGCGGCGGCGGAGCGAGGGCTCTCCCGCACCGGTAGACGTGTCTTGAGCCCTTCTTCGGCAAAATCAGGGATATCGGCCAGCAGCGGCGCCCCCAGGATGGCCTGCGGCTCCATTCGGTCGTGGAAGATCCGACGACGTGAGGCAAGCAAGTAAGCGAAACCCACTCCGGCCAAAAGACCACCGAGGAGGGCAACTGCGAGTACCCGGCCGGGCCCTGCGCTGCTGGTGGCTTCTGCGGTCTGCGCGGGGGAAAGGTAGGCCACGATGTCCGGCGCCAGATCGAGATCGATGGCAAGCTGATCACGACCCGCCAGCAAAGTCGATCGTCGGGCAACCAGCTGGTCTTCTTCCAGCAGCAAGGCATTGAGCTCGTCGTCGTCCTGTCCCACCTGCAACACATCCTGAAAGGTGGCTATCAGCACTCGGAGATCGGCCAGCCGGTTGCGGATGTCGACAAGTGCAAGGTCGCCGGCCGTCCGCGCCTCCACCTGCAAGACGGCAATCTCCGCCAGGGCCTCCTCATACTGTTTCCGTAACTCGGCCCGCACCGTGTCGGCCGCCAGCATCTCGTTGACCTGCGCATCGAGGGAATCGAAGCGACTGTCGAGCGTGTCGACCTGGGCGTCGAGCCGCTCGATGGCGGCAACCGTCGCAGCGGTGGTTTCGAGGGACGCCAGCTGCTGATAGGCCGAGGCCAGGGCGTTTGCGCCGGTGATTGCCGCCACTGGGTCGGGCGAGGTGAACATCACGGCAACCAGGTCACTGTCGTTGGTACCGCCGATGAACGAGTTCTCGACGAGCTCTTCGGAAGTGATGACAACCGGAGGGTCGCTCTTGGCAGCGAGTTCGATCGCAAGTTGTGAGACTGCACCCGACCTCAGAATCGCAATCTGGTTGGCGACAAAGCGCTGCGGAGTCACCGCAGCTCCCACGTCCAGGCCAACGCCCGTAGGCTGGACCACCATGGTGGTCTGAGCGGTGTATAACGTCTGCGGGGGGAACAGCTCGAGGAAAACGATACCGAGGGCAACGGCCAGAGCGGTGATCCCGGCCACCAACCACTTATAACGCCAGGCCGCGCTGAACAGCGACGGCTCAGTGCTGACGTTGTCATTCATTGAAGCCCCTTCGTCCATCGCCACGGAGAGTAGCCAGGTGTCCCAGTTCGGTGCACATTAGCGGCTCAATCGCCAATAGGATTCGAAAGTTGCAGAACCCGGATATTCCAATCCCCTGTGGAGGTAACCACTAAGCGATAGGCACCACCCTCGGAGAAGGCCCGCTCTCCTGGACCCAATCCTTCTTGCAGGATGGTTTCGAGATCGCCACCCCCGGCCTCACGGACGGCGATCTGGATTGAATCGGAACCCAGCCCGTCGAGTTGCCACTTGAGGACCCAGTTCGCACTGACAACGAAGACTCCGGTCGAAGTAGAACCGCTCCCATCGAAACTTCTCACAAGAATCTCAGCCGGTTCGGGAACAGTCGGCGTCCCGGCGGTGTCATCGCCGCCTGTCAAAAGGACGGCTACCAGTATGGGGACGGCCGCGATCACCAGCAAGAGCCCCCCCGTCCGGATAGCCCGCAGCCGACGACGGGCGCGGACCGCCCGTACCCGCCTGGCGCCGCTACTTCCCTCACTCAAAGTGGTCATTCCTTGCCGCAGATGGCTCTTCAATCTATGAGCCGGAGACATAATCCACAAGGCACCAGGCAGCAGCGACTTCCGCGCCCCTATCTATCCAAGCCTTCCTGGTCGGGATCGACGACCCGACCTCCCAGGCAAGATCATTCTCCCACACTGTCGCCCGACCCTGCCCGACGGCTATGCCGATCGCTCCAAGACCACACCGGCCAGGTGCTCCCCGATGGCCAGTGAGGCGGTGGCGGCCGGCGACGGAGCATTGAGCACGTGGAGCGCGCGGGGTGATTCTTCGATGGCGAAGTCGTCGAGCAAATTGCCCTGCCCGTCCATCGCCTGGGCCCGCACTCCCGCGCCGGCCCGGACGACGTCGTCCACCTCGATAGCCGGAACCAGCCTTTGCAGCGCACCGACGAAGGCGCGTTTGCTGGCCGAGCGGACCATCTCACCAATGCCGGCCTTCCAGTACTTGCGGGCGACCACCCAAAAACCGGGATGCCGCAGCGTTTCCCATAGATCACCGCCGTCTATAGACCCCCATCGGTAGCCCTCTCTCGACAGGGCCAAGACTGCGTTGGGTCCTGCTTCGATACCACCGGTTACGGTTTTGGTGAAGTGCACCCCGAGGAACGGGAAGCGGGGATCGGGCACGGGGTAGATCATGCCGTTGACCAAATGTGATCGCTCTTTCTTGATCTGGTAGTACTCGCCACGGAACGGGACGATCTGAACCTGCGGATCAGCTCCGGCCATCCGCGCCACCCGGTCGCATTGCAGCCCGGCGCAGTTGACTAGGTACCGGGCGGTGAAGTCGCCGATCGAGGTATCGATACCGATCTGGGAGGCGTCGTTGACAATCGAAAGAACCTCCGCATGGAGTCTGACCGCTCCACCACGTGCCTCGAGGCGAAGAGCCATGGCCCGGGCGATCTGCTGGTAGTCGACCGAGGCGGTCCCGGGTACGTGCAGACCGGCCACCCCGGCCGCGTTGGGCTCGATCTCCCGGATGCCATGGGGGTCCAGCTCACGAAGTCCTTCCACGCCGTTGGCGATGCCGCGGCGATGGATCTCGGCAAGCGCCGGGAC
>DATEVB010000028.1:0-4574 GCA_035282865.1 Acidimicrobiia bacterium
AGTCTGGTCAAACGCACAGGCAAGTCCTGTCCGTCGACTCTGTGGTTGAGAACAACACAGTTAGGCGGGCGGCACTCGTTGCGATCGTCCGAACCACTCCAAGCCCAGACGGAATCTCCCGCCGGACGGCGAAAAGCCACGCCCAGGTAGTCATTGGTTGTGGTGGGAGCAGGCCTCACCGCGGGCCATGGCGCTCACGCATGCGCCAAACATCCTTCCGTGATCACGGGGGTGATCGGGTGCCATCTCGGAGACGTGTGCCCCGAACCCGGGCCCGGGTACTACCTCAACGGCCAACGCCGCACCAGCACTCCCGGCCAGCAAGGCCCCGATCATGACCGAAACCACCAAAAACCGTCTGTAATGCATGCAACACCTCCAGTTGAGCCACCCCACCGACTACGAACTGTAGGACGCTAGCAGATCGTGACGTCCACCATCTCGAAGACACGACGGCCGGCTGAGCGGATCACGGAGAGGCCGACTGATTCCGCTCAGGGTTCGATCACGAGTGGATGAACAGAGGGTAGGGCATCGAGAGTCGGAGACGGTTGCCGGTGTAGATCGGTTCACTTCCCGCGATGCCGTTTGCCTCTCGAACTAAGTCTTCCCCGACACCGTGAGCGTCGGCAACGCCGCGGATGGTCTCCCCGGGTATCCCCTCAAAGTGTGGAGACTTCCACTATGAGGAGATGTCATGTCAGAGATACGAAGGAAGTATGAGCCGGAGTTCCGTGAGGGGGCCATCCGCAGAGACGTGACCAGCTGAACCGGGATGCTTCGCATTGCGCTTCGCCTGGCGTGGACGCAACTGGTCGTGACCATTTCGTGTGGGATTGAGGGCCTGCGGAAGGCCGTGCCGGGTGGGGGACCCGATAGGCTCTTCGAGGGGTCAGGTGTGCGTTTCGGTTTGCATGTGGGCGACGTCTCGGAGGGGGAGTTCGGGAAGGAAGATCGTCAGGACGAATCCGAGGATTGCGAAGGGGATCGCCGCAGCGAAGACCGAGGTGATCGCGTGTGAGAGCGCGGTCACGAGAGGCTCCCGAACCGCAGCTGGGAGTTGGGCGATCACTGCGGGACTGCCGGTGAGCATCTGCGCTCCCAGTGAGGATCCCGGCGGCAGGACCGACGCGAGTTCGGACGCCAGGCGTGAGGTGAGGATGGCCCCGAAGAGCGCGATGCCGAAAGAGGCGCCGAGCGAACGGAAGAACGAGGCCGAGGAGGTAGCTACCCCGAGGTCGGAGTGATTGACGGCGTTCTGCACGGCGATGACGAGTACCTGCATGACGAGTCCAAGTCCGAGCCCCAGCACGAGCATGGAGGCGGACGCTTGGCTCATCGGCGTGTCAGGCCCCATCAGCGACAGCAGGTACAGGCCCAGAGCGGTCAGGGCGGTGCCGGCGAGCGGATATCGTTTGTATCGCCCGGTTCGGGTGATCAACCGGCCGGACGTGATCGAGGTGATGAGGATGCCAACCATCAGGGGGAGCACCAGCAGACCGGAGCTGGTGGCGGTGACGCCGATCACCACCTGGAGGAAGAGGGGGAGAAAGACGATCGCTCCGAACATGGCGATCCCGACGATGAAGCTGACCGAACCGGTGATCGTGAAGACCCGGTTGCGGAAGAGCCGCAGGGGCAGGATCGGCTCTGCGGCGCGACGTTCCTGGAGGATGAACAACCCGGTCAGGACGATTCCCGCCGCGGTCAAGCCGAGGATCTCCGCCGACGCCCAGGCGTAGCGGCTTCCACCCCAGACCGTGACCAGCAGCAGCACTGTCACCGCGGCGACGAGGAGGCCCGCACCCGTATAGTCGACCGGACGGTCGGCGCGTCGGAACGGGAGGTTCAGGACGATGCCGGTCAGGACCAGTGCTGCGATTCCGATCGGGAGATTGATGTAGAAGACCCACCGCCAGCTGAGATGGTCGACGAAGAACCCGCCGATCAGCGGCCCAGTGACGCTCGAGAGGGCGAAGACTGCGCCGATGTATCCCTGGTAGCGGCCCCGTTCTCTCGGGGAGAGGATGTCGCCGATGATCGTCATGGCCAGCACCATGAGCCCCCCGGCTCCGAGGCCCTGGATGGCCCGAAAGGCGATCAGCTGGCCCATCGAGTGGGAGAGCCCCGAGAGCACCGATCCCACCAGGAAGATCACGATCGCGCTCTGGAAGATGATCTTGCGTCCGTACAGATCCGAGATCTTTCCGTAGAGGGGAGCGGAAATCGTCGAGGTGAGCAGGTATGCGGTCACCACCCACGAGAGATGGTCGAGTCCGTGCAGCTCCCCGACGATGGTGGGGAGGGCCGTCGCAACGACGGTCTGGTCGAGTGCAGCGAGGAACATCCCCGCCATCAATCCGCTGAATACCAGCAGGATTTGACGGTGGGTCATTCCCGAGGCGGTGGTGCTGTGAGAGCCGGGTTTCACATGTCCTCCGGGGAGTCTTCGACGTAGGTGGTGAAGTCGTGCGAGAAACGTTGGAGGTTCTCGGCCAGGGTCTCCAGGTCGCCTCGTGCCCATCCGCCGAGGATCTCCGCCAGGACCGAGCGGCGGGCCGCTTCGAGCTTTGCGATGATCGCGGTCCCGTCCGGTGCGACCGAGACGACAGCGACGCGCCCGTCATCAGGATGGGGACTCCTGGCGAGCCACCCCCGTCGCACAAGGTGCTGGACGTGCCGGGTGACCGTGGGCGGTTCGACACCCAGCCCCGCAGCCAGCTCGCTCACCCTGAGCGGGCCATGGCCGCCGACGTAGCGCAGCACGTGATACCGGGCACGGTCGACCTCCACCCCGGCATCGCGAGCGACACGATCGTGGAAGCGGCGGATCGTGCTCCTTCGAACGATCGCAGTCAGCGATTGCTCGATCTGTAGGAGTTCAGGTGCGATTCCCATGTTCACGGCAGGACCCTACTAGTGTCCTGCGTCAGAGGTTCGTCAAGTATTTTTTGAGGGTGTTGAGGATCTGGTCGGCGGTTTTGTGCCATACGAAGGGGCGGGGGTTCTGGTTCCAGGTGGCGGTCCATGAGTTGAGGTCGTCGGTGAGGTTTTTGACGGATCGGTGGGCGGAGCGTTTCAGCATTCGGTTGGTGAGTTCGGCGAACCAACGCTCCACAAGGTTGAGCCACGATGAGCTGGTCGGGGTGAAATGGAACGTGAACCGGGGATGACGCAGCAGCCACTTGTTGATGGCGGGTGTCTTGTGGGTCGAGGCGTTGTCCAAGATCACGTGGACGTCGAGGTCCTCGGGCACCGCTTCGTCGATTGCGTTGAGGAACTTGCGGAACTCGATGGCGCGATGTTGGGGGCGGGTCTGGGTCACGACGTGGCCGGTGGCGAGGTTTAACGCAGCGAACAGATCGGTGATCCCGTGGCGTTTGTAGTCGTGGGTGCGGCGCTCGACCTGGCCTGGTCGCATCGGTAGTACCGGTTGGGTGCGGTCCAGCGCCTGGATACCGGTCTTCTCGTCGACACACAGCACCACCGCCTTATCCGGCGGGTCGAGATACAACCCGACGACGTCCCGGACCTTGTCGATGAACTGAGGATCCTCCGATAACTTGAACGTGTCGGTGGCCCACGGGCGGAGCCCGAACGCCCGCCAGATACGCCCCACCGACGACGCCGACATCCCAGTGACCTTGGCCAGGTCCCTCGTCGACCAATGCGTAGCATCGATCGGCTTGTCCTCCAACGTCTTGACAACTACCGCCTCGACATCGGCATCAGTGATCTTGCGCGGCGCCCCCGGACGCGGCTCATCGATGAGACCATCCACGCCACGCTCAGAGAACCGCTTCCGCCACTTCACCACCGTTGCCTGGTGCACCCCGACCCTCTCCGCCACCTCATTGTTCGTCAACCCCCCAGCCGACAACAACACAATCCGGGCCCGCTGCGCGATCGAGTGCGGCGACTTCGGACGACGAGACCACCGCTCCAACACCTCCCTCTCGTCATCAGTCACGGTCAACGGCCGGCGAGGACGTCCACGTTGCTGCGTCATCCCCCCAGTATGCAACACCCCAACACTAAACGCGAGGAACTAAAAACGCAGGACACTAGATAGTTGTCCTAACAAATCAGTCCCGATGGTGGCGAGGTCGGGTTAGTTCCCAACGTCAGGTTCCTCGGCTCCAATAGGAGACTGTGCCATGCGTCGGCAGCCCGTAACGCCTTCTCGATAGCTTTGAGGGCACCACTCCGGTTAGGTCGATCTTCGACGATCTCCATGGCCGTCGCCCGGGCTGGGTTGGTACCGACCAACCGAGCCATGCTGTTCGGCCCACCAGACGAGACGGAAGTCGGGGTGCTGTTCGGCCTGATCACATCGGCTGTACGCCGTGGCGGCGGGATGACGAAGGCGCATTCCGAGGCGCAGGGCCGAGACACCGCTTCAACCGTGAAGGCTCGTTGACCGAGACTGAGTGAGAGGAAGGAAACAAGACATGGAAGTTGCTGCCAGCATCCTCGCCGTTCTACTCGGCCTCATGTACCTGTTCCACGGGGTGATGATCATCCGGAAGCGAGAGATACAGGTGCAGAACGCGTCGGTGATCGGCTTGACAACC
>DATEVB010000029.1:0-5340 GCA_035282865.1 Acidimicrobiia bacterium
GGCTTGATGTAGTAGTAGATATCATCGAAGTCGATCTCGTTGAGGAGACCACCTCCGCCCCATTGCGGGATAGGCTTACGCAGCCAACGCTGATAAGCCCTCAACCGGAACTCGAGCATCCAAGCGGGCTCACCCTTCATCTCCGACATCTGCACGATGATGCCCTCGCTCAAACCCTTCTCAGGTTTGAAAACATAATCCTCCCGGTCGCTCCACCCCAACTTGTAAGCACCCAAATCAATATCGACCGTAACCATATCTCACTCACCCCAATTTGCACTACCAACGTAGTGGATACTACAACCGGCGGAGGCTTACTGTAGGTGGCTATGCACAACGGGAATGGCTGGGCTGCGCCGCCTCACGCGGTTGATCGCTGAGGCCGCCCGGTGAGGCCGAGCCAGAATTCGTTCACAGCCCGGTTCTAATCCGGCGGGGCGGCTTTCCGTGAAGCGGAGCAGCTCAGTGCTGTGTCTGGCAGATACGGTCTTCGAAATGCTGGGCCGTCGTCGCCGGGCGAGAGACTGATAGCTTCCCCATCATGCCGGTGATCGTGATTGGCGCAGATACTCCGATCGGAGCGGCAATCGTTGCCGCCCTCCTGTCGCGCGGCGGCGAGATACGCGCCTTTGTCACCGACCCGGCCGGAGGAGCTGCTCTCCGAGCGCAAGGGGCCAAGGTGGCGATCGGGGATCTGTCCGACGGATCACATGTGGAGGCTGCCGCCCACAACGCTTTCACGGCGGTGCTGGTGGAAGCATCCGCAGCAGATGGTCGACCACTGGCCTTCGCCGACGGGACAACCGGGGTTCTGAGGGCATGGGCGGGCGCACTTCGGGACGCCGGCGTGCGACGCGCCATCTGGGTCGGCGATCCGGCGCCATCTCTCGTCGCCGGGAGCGCGGCCGAGGTCACCGTGGTCACCCCGGCCGGCCGGGCCGACCACGAAGTCGCCCGCCAGGTGGCCGATCTCAACGACAGGGAGAACCTGCTACCTGAACCCTGAAACCTGTCTACTTGAAGTCCGTCTCGCCTCGCTCGATGGCCAGCTCCAGGAGCCAGCGTTCCCAGGCGTCTCGCAGATACGGGTAGGGGTTGACGGGTCGCCCGTTGATGTGCAGCTCGAAATGAGTGTGGGCACCACCCCATTCAGCATTCCCGCTATCGCCCACATAGCCGATCACTTGCCCGGCCTCAACGTTGTCGCCGACTTCGAGTCCCTCGACGAACGCATAGTCGGGGCCGCCCCGGCGATCATCGGTACCGGGCCTGTCGTTGTTCAGGTGCATATACCAGGAGTTCGTGCCGTCCCCGTGATCGATCGTGATGTAGTACCCCGAGCGGTCGCCGTTGCTCATGGTCCTGATCACCCCGTCGAATACCGCAACGACGGAGGCCATCTTGGTACCCATCAAATCGACGCCCTGGTGGCTGCGTCCGTCCGACCGGGCCACTCCCCAGGAATCGACGAACTCGGTCTGCTCGTCGAGCTGAGGGAACCGCATATACAGATCGTCGGCCGCTACGGCACCCGGAACGGACGAGGCGAAGATCGCCACACCTGTGATCATGCCGGTCAATGCGCGTCGAATATTCATCTGTTTACCTATTGAGGAAAGCCCAAACTGACCAGAAGGGCCTGGCAACCATAACGGGATGGCCGATTCATGCAAATCGATGCATAGCAATTGCCGCCATATCTGCCTTGAACAACCCCCGGCACCACCATCCAGGGTGCCTCGCCCCCGTCACGCATCGGATTTGGATAGCCACGAATGGTTGGCGCCGCCCTCCCCACAAAACACTTTGGGTGGCGTGACCGTCAACCGCCCTTTCGCCTTGGCCGGGCGCGTATCGTTGGACCTATGACAGTCCACAGCCTCCGGTTCCACGGCCCCGGCGACCTGCGGTCCGAGGAGGTCGATCTCCGGCCCTACGGACCGGGCGACGTGGTCGTCGCAGTCCAGGCCTGCGGCGTGTGCGGCTCCGACCTCCATTTCCTCGACGGCTCCGCCCGGACCGGGCATGTTCCGATCACCCTGGGTCACGAGATCGCCGGTCGGATCGTGGAGTCCGGGGATCCTTCCTGGATGGTCGACGATGAGGTGGTCGTGGCGGCCGGGGTGACGTGCGGCTCTTGCGTGGCGTGCCGCAGCGATCGGGAGATGATCTGCGAGCGCCTGGCCATGACGGGTATCGACTTCGACGGCGGCCTGGCCGACAAAGTCGTGGTACCGGGAAGCGCCTTGCTGGCCCGGCCTTCCGGAGTAGCCGCTGAGGTGGCGGCCACCGCCGTCGATGCCGGAGCAACGGCGTTCCACGCTGTGGTCTGTCGAGGACAAGTGCAAACGGGCGATGCGGTGGTGATCATCGGGGCGGGAGGTTTGGGTTCGTACGGCATCCAATTTGCCCGGGCGTTGGGCGCAGCGCCGGTGATCGTGGCCGATCGCGATCCGGCCGCGTTGGCCCGAGCCAGAGAGTTACACGCCGATGAGACGATCCTGGTCGAACCGGGGACCTCCATCGGTCGTGCCGTCAAACTCCTCACCGGAGGAGGTGTCGACCGAGCCATCGAGTTCGTGGGACGGGCCGCCACTCTCGACGCCGCCGTCAAATCCCTTCGACCCGGGGGAACCGCAGTTGCCGTCGGCGTCGGGACGGAGCCGCTCACCACACTTCCGCCCGTGTTGTGGGCGCGGAACGAGTACGCCCTCCTCGGCTCGTTCGGCAGCCACCGGCGCGACGTCGAACAGGTCCTCGCCCGGCTGGCCGACGGCACACTGCAAACGCCGGTGCGCGACACCATCCCATTGGCAGGTGCCCAAGAGGTCATCATGGCGGCGGCAAATGGCACCCGACCTGCGGCCGGGCGCTTGATTGTCATTCCCTAGGCGGGCCCAGCAGCTCCACACCGGGCCGTACCGGCGGATCTCGGCGCATGATCATCACCCTTTCTCGCTCCAACGCCGCCCAACGACCTCTTGCTCGAGCGTCTCGAGCCCAAGCTTCATTTGCTCGGTTGCTTCTGCAGCATGGCCGGTCTTTCGCACCCGCCATCGTCGTGTCACTGCTGCGGCCACCGAACCGGAGACGATGATCAGATACGAAACGATGTACAACCACAGGAGCAGTAATGCCACGGCTCCAAAGGTTGCATACGTTGCCCCAAGGCCGCCGGCGCGATCGAGGTAGTACTGGAGGCCGAGTGAAACCCCGACCATCCCGCCCGTCGTCATCAGAGCCGCCAACCAGGTCCCCGGCAGGCGGCGGGGAGGGGCAAACCGATACAGCAACCAGAAGAACCCCAACAGGCTGATTGAAGCCACGGGAATCCGCAACGCGGCCCACAGATCGATCGGCCAGGCAAAACGGGTGATCTCCTGGAGCCAATCGCGGATTGCCTGCCCGGCGATGATCAGCACCGACGAGAGGATCAGGGCCAGGCCAACGGCGACGGTGAGCCCGGTAGCGATGAGCCGCGTTTCCCACCACGGCCGGTCCTCGTCGATCCCCTCCACCCTGGTGAGCACCCGCATGATGGTGAGCACTCCGCGTGTCCCGAACCACAGAGCCACGACGGCGGCGAGCACGATGACGATGCCTTCGCGATCCCTGACAATATCGGACGTGGCCCGCAACGTGCTGCCGATGAATTCGGCGACCTCGACCGGTGCGATCAACGAGATCACCCGAACCGTCTCCGCTTGCGCTTCCACGGTCTTCCCAAAGAAGGAGGCGGCGGTGAGAAGCACAACGGCGCCGGGAACGAGAGCAAAGATGATGTTGTAGGCGATGGCGCCGGCCAGTACGGCCGGGCCTGCCGCACTTAACCGCACCCAGAATCTGACGACCGGCAACTCGCCGATTCGTTCGATGAATGATGGACGCGCCATTCGCAAAGGTTAGGGCCGATACTCACCGGGCTTGCGCCCTTCCCGAACCAGGTTCTTCGTACACTGATGCGATGCGAAGGGCTCATGCGCTCCTGATCGTTGTGATGGTGGTCTTGACTTCGTGCAGTTCGTGGCTGGCTGCCGAGCCGGCTGATACCACGACCACAACCGCCCCGACCACAACGACAACCGAACCTGCGACGACCGCCACGAGTTCGACCACAACGACCACAACGACCACGATCCCCGAACGTGGACCCGGTACGGTTCCCGGATGGACGGTCGGGCAACCGTGGGGATCGATTGCCGGGCTCACGATGTTTCGCGGCAACCCCACCCGGACCTATTACGGCATGCCGCCGGTGCCGTCGGATCCCGACGTGCTGTGGAGCTATCCGGCTGGTGATCCGTTGTGTGGGAACTCGAACGTCGGCGGAGCGACAACCGTCTGGTGCGGCACGGGGTGGACGGGTCAACCGGTGGTGTATGAGCGTGCCGACGGGGTGACCGAAGTCATCTTCGGGGCCTACGACAAGAGCATACATTTCCTGGATGGTTCGACCGGGTTGCCGACCCGACCGCCCTTCGCAACCGGCGACATCATCAAGGGATCGGTCTCCCTCGATCCGGACGGATTCCCGTTGCTGTACTTCGGCTCGCGGGACAACAAACTGCGGATCGTTGCGCTGGATCGCCCGGAACCGGAATTGCTGTGGGACCTCGATGCCTCCGCCGTGCAAGGAATCTGGAACAACGACTGGGATGGCAACCCCGTGATTCTCGACGACTTGCTCCTCGAGGGCGGGGAGAATTCCTGGTTCTTCATCATCAAGCTCAACCGGGGCTACGACGCCGCGGGCCTGGTGACCGTACAGCCCCAGCGTCTGGTTGAGGTCCCCGGATACACAGATGAGCTCATCGCCCGGGTGGGCAGCAACGTTTCGATCGAGAACTCTCCGGCCGTATTTGGGAGCCGGGTCTATTTCGCCAATTCGGGAGGGCGGATCGTAGGGTTGGACCTTTCCGAAGTAGCCGCCCGGCAAGCCCCTGTCGTGCTCGACTATTGGGTGGGGGACGACGTCGACGCCACGATCACCATCGACCGGGAGGGGATGCTGTATGTCGCCGCCGAACTGGAGCGCTTCAACGAGCGCTCGGCGGAACTCGGCCAGTTGATCAAACTCGACCCTTATGCGGCCGACCCCTACCTGTGGGGGATTCCGGTGCCACCGCGCGGTCCTGGGGATGGGGGGCTGTGGGCGACTCCGGCCCTCGGGGACGGGATGCTCTACGCCTCAACGCATCCCGGCGAGTTGCTGGCAGTCGATACCGAAACCGGTCAGGTGGTTTGGCGAGACGAGATCGGCTATCACGCCTGGTCCTCGCCGGTCATTGTCGACAACATCCTGGTGGTCTCCGTCAATTGTGAGACGGGCGGCGGATTGCG
>DATEVB010000030.1:0-2308 GCA_035282865.1 Acidimicrobiia bacterium
TCCCTATCTCGGCTACTCGCCCGATCTGACCGGGTTCGAACCCGGCACCTGGTACGTCACCCAGACCGCTGTATGGTCGGTCGAGCCGGCCCGATCTGACGGGTGGACCGTTCTGGTGGCAGCAGCCCAGCTGGGTCTGCAGGACGGTGGCTACGTCCCGGCCGGGACGTTCTTCTACGAGGTCAACGTTGAACAGACTTCGGCCGGTCTCAGGGCGACGGCCCTGCCCACCCTGGTGGCAACTCCGTTACCGGCCGCCCATGATGTTCCCGGAAGGCCGGATATCGATGAGAGTCTCGCCGGCGCCGTGGCCGGATTCCTCACCAAGCATTTCACCGAATGGGAAACAACTCCCTTTGAAACACCCCCCTTCGACACGGTGATCGTGCGCTCCATCGTCACGGGAGAGACCGACGGCGACCATCTGGATGTTGGCGTCGAGTTCATCGGCGTCGACGCCCACGGGCGCGCCACGCCCCTCGCCTACCGGCTACAGGTCTCGACGATCGACTGGTCTATCGAGACCGGTGACCTCAACCGGAAATCCAGCTCAACCTGATGCGACGCTCGGAGTTGTCGGCATTGGGGTCAACCAGAACGATGGACTGCCAGGTTCCCAGCAGCAGCCTGCCGCCCTCCACCGGGATCGTCACGCTGGGGCTCACAAAGGCAGGCACCAGGTGATCGGCCCCATGGCCTCGAGATCCGTGCCGGTGCCGCCATCGATCGTCACGCGGCAATAGTTCATCGAGTGCACCCATGAGATCCACGTCGCTGCCGGCTCCAGATTCCATGATGGCCAGGCCGGCCGTTGCATGGGGAACGAACACCGACAAGAGCCCATCCCCCCGCTGATCAACGAACTGGGCCGCCTGTGAAGTGATGTCCACCGTCCGGCGTTCATGGCCGGTGTGGATGGAGAACTCGGTGGATTCCATACTCCAGAACCTACCCCGACCACGTTGCGCCGGGCGCCGGTCATACTGGCTTCCTGGGACGGTCGACAAGGAGAGTGCCGGGCATAATGAGTGAGTTCGATCGGTTCCAGATATTGAGTCTCGACTGCTACGGCCCGCTGATCGACTGGGAGGCAGGTATCCGGACCGCGCTGCGTGGGTGGGCCGATCGGCGGCAGGTAGCGGCGACCGACCACGAGCTGTTGGAACTGTTCGCAAGGTTCGAAACGCGCGTTGAGCGGGAACGGGACCCCGCCCCTCCCTATCCCGACGTATTGAAAGAAAGCTTGCGCCGGATGGGCGCAGCCGTCGAAGGGCAGGTCGACCAGGCGGATGCCGAAGCCTTCGGGTCATCGGTCGGTGATTGGCCTGCGTTTTCCGACTCGAGCGCCGCCCTCCTGCGCCTACAGCGACGGTATCGCCTGATCATCGTTTCGAACGTCGACCGGCTCTCAATTGCACAGAGCATCCGACGTCTCGGGGTCACCTTCGATCGCGTCATCACGGCCGGGGAAGTCGGCGCGTACAAGCCTCAAGCGCCGCACTTCGAGGCGCTGCTATCCCAGGTTGGGTGTGAACAAGGACCAGCTTCTCCACGTCGCCCGGAGCCTCTTCCATGACCTCGAACCGGCCCATCGAGCCGGGCTGGCCACAGTATGGATCGACCGGCGCCACGACCAGGACGGATACGGCGCCACCCCGCCTCCCGTCGACGCATCGGTCGCTCCGGACTGGCGACTTCCCTCGATGGCCGCATTCGCAGACGCCGCTCTGACCGACTAGCAGCTAGCCAAGGGTCACCGTCAGGACCGCAAACGCAACTACAGCCAGAAGGGCGACCATCAGGGCTAGCTTCATGATCAGGGACATCTCCTGGGGGGTTCTTCCCTCCCGTTGCAGACGTTCATCCAGGAGAGCCCGCCGGGCAGCAGGAGCGTCCGGGGCGGCGACCAGGATCTCGGTCCGGTCCGCCACCGAGCGGAGTTCCGCGGTGATCCCCCGGCCTTCGAGAACGCCGAAACCGGCGCTCGCCTCACTGTGCGTCGAGCAGGTAGCTACCACGACCGGGTCGTCTGCCGGCCTTGCCATGCCTAGACGTTTTCGCCCAGGAAGATCTCCGAGACCGAACTGTCGATGAAGATGGCTTGCAGCGCTTCGGCAACGATCGGCGCCACTGAGAGGACCTCGAGCTTGTCGAAGCCTTCTGCTTCCTCAGGAATCGGCAGGGTGTTGGTGATGACGACCTTCTCGATGGGGGCATTCTTGAGACGGTCGATGGCGGGCGGCGACAACACACCGTGCGTGGCGACCACCCGGACGCTTTCCGCCCCATTTTCCCGCAAGAGTTGGGC
>DATEVB010000031.1:0-2272 GCA_035282865.1 Acidimicrobiia bacterium
GGCACCCAGTTCGAGCCCCAGCACCCGGTCGGTCTCCTCGGCACGAGCGGTCAACAGGATGACCGGAACGGAGCTGGTCTTCCGAAGCTCCTGCAGCACGCTGAAGCCATCCTTCGAGGGCAACATCACATCGAGGATCAAAAGATCCGGCGGGTGGGCTGTGGCCAGATCGAGGGCAGTCAAACCGTCCTCGGCAGCATCGACCCGGAACCCGTCGCGCTCGAGGTAGCGGGTCACGACCTCGCGCACCATCGGCTCGTCATCGACGACGAGCACGCGACCGGCCGGATGCGTTGCAGCGCTCACAGGTGCAGGTTACGAACCATGGCGCGGAACTCAACCAGGCGGCGTCAAGTTTCGACTCTGTTCATGCGCGGAGGTGCTCACCGAATCCTCACCAGCCGGTCCGGTCCGGCAGCCCGAATCTTCCTGTCGGATCACGGGAGGAGGGCTTTCCGATGCCAACTGCGGGGAGCTTCGCTACGTCGGCTGGGAGCCGGCGCTCCAATCATGGTCGGCGGTGAGACCATCGGAGCGGTTGGAGTAAGTGGACGGCCGGTTGAGGAGGAAATCGCGCTCACCGGGGCAGGCGCCCATCTCATCACCGGATGATCCCCTCAATCTCTGTCCGGCGTCCCCGACCGAGTCGGCGAAGGACCTCGATCGAACCGACCAGCAGCACGGCCGTCACCACCAACACCAATCCCACGATCTCGAGTCCCTGCCGGGAAACGAGGAAGCCCAGGCCACCCGGAATGACGGCGGCGCCGACGGTGGCGGCGGCCAACTGGTAGCCAACCGCAGTCGGCGTGTAGGCAAGGCCCACCCGGCTCGGCGTGAGCGTCGTCAGCAGCGGGAAGATCGGGCCGAGGGCAAGTCCCATGACCGCTAGGCCGGCCGGTCCAGCCCATGCCACAGGGTTCAGCCAAAGGGCGCCCACCCCAACCAGCGCCAGCATTGAGCCAGCCCCCAGCAGCCGGTCGATCGACACCCGGTGACCGAGTGCCCCCAACCCCAACCGCGACACGGTCAAGGCCGCCCAGAAGGCGGTAACCGCTCCTCCGGCCGCAGCGGTCGACACGCCCCGGCCTTCGGTCAACAAGGTGTAAGCCCACTGACCGGTTCCGACCTCGACCCCTGCGTACAGGGCGAACACCGTCAGCGCACCCCACAGCACGCCCTTTCGATCAGGTCGAGCCGTGGAAGGCACGTCGACTGGTTTAGCCGTGACCTTCCACGCGGTGCGGGTTCGGATGTAGAGCAACGCCAGGACTGCCTGCCCAACGGCCAGAGCGACGAACCCGATCCGCCACGAAGTGTTGGTTTCGATGAGGGTCGTCATCATCAGTGGCCCGAGGGTGGCACCGACACCGAACCCGGCGTGCAGCATCCCCATCGCCCGTGGTCCGTTACGTACCGCCACCACGGCATTGGTCCCTGCGTCGATCACTCCTCCCGCCAAGCCCAGCCCGGTAGCCGCCACCAGCAGCCACCCCCAACCGGGAGCGGTCGTGTACCCGACCAAACTGACCGTCGCCAACCCGGCGGCCCACGTCAACAGTGACCCCGCCTCAAGGCGGCGCGTCAGCGATCCGGTTGCTACCGAGGCGAGAAAGTAGCCGATCACATACACGGCAATGACCATGCCCAGATCGGCTACCGGTCTGCCCAAGTCACCTGCGATGGACGGCCAGGCGATACCGAACGCTGATTTGGGCATACCCAGCACCACGAACGTCACGATGCTCAACGCCAGCAAACCGGCGGACTTTCTCATGCCGGGACGGTAGCTGCTGGGAGCTGGGAGGGACGCGAGCTGTCAACCGTTCAGATCAGAAGTCAGCTCGCGCACCCGCCGGATTCGGTCCAGCGTTTCTTCGTCTCTCGACATCGGGGACAGCAGGGTTCCCCGGCGGGTGTCCCATCGTCTCGCCACTCTTTCCGGGGCTTCTCCACTGAGCAGCGAAGCCGCTTGGGCGGCCGCGCCGAGCGCGACGAGTTCCTCGGCCTCCGGAATCTGAACTGCCCGCCCGGACAGCCTCTGCACGACGTTTCTCCAGGTCGATCCTTTCACTCCCCCACCGACCAGGACCAAAGGAGCGTCCACCGCGATTCCAGAGCTGAGGCCGTCGATCACGTCGAGGGCGTCCAGCAGGCTGAAGACCGCTCCCTGGTAGGTGCCGAGCAGGATCTCACCCGGAACGGTGGAATGACGCAGACCGATGATGGAGGCGGCGGCGTGAGGAAGATTCGGGGTTCGTTCCCCGTCGAA
>DATEVB010000032.1:0-4285 GCA_035282865.1 Acidimicrobiia bacterium
CTGATGGCCCCGGAGTGGATACGCGGCCGGGCGATGAGCCTGTACACCCTTGCCTTCTCGGGCATCTATCCGATCGGTTCGATCATGTCGGGGGCGTTGGCCGATGCCATCGGGGCGGGTGGCGCCATGGTCGCCTTGTCAGGTGCCACCATCGTCCTGGGTCTGCTGGCGCCCCTCTTCCGCATCCCTTCGCTCGATGAGATCGATACCCCCGAATACACGGAAGACAGGCAGGCTTCGCCCCACGTCGACACGGCGGGAGGGCCGGTGATGATTGTCAACACCTGGCGGATCGATAGGACCGATCTCGAGGACTTCGTGGCGTTGATGACCGAGATCCGCAAGGTGCGGTTACTGACCGGCGCCTACCGTTGGCGGTTGTACCGAAATAGTGAAGACCCGCACCGTATCAGCGAAGTGTTCGTGTGTGTGTCGTGGGATGAGCACCTTGCCCAGCACCGTCGCATTGATGATGCTTCGGCAGCGTTGCTTCGCAGGGCACGCTCGTTCGATCGGCAAGCCGGTCCAGGCAGCCACCATCTGGTGGCCGTCGACGTCGATCATCCCGACTGGGAGCCGCTCATCGCTGCTCACAACGAATATCACCGTACCGACGGCTCAATCCCGCTCAGCGGAACGTGAGACCCTCGTCCCCTCCCACATGAGGTCGAGCGGCCACCTTCCCGCCTGAGACTCCGGGGATGAGGCGGCTATCCCTTGATGGCGACGCGCTTTTGGTCGATCGAGTCGAGCAGCTCCCGGTACGAGTCGGCGAACTTCTGGACGCCCTCGTCCTCGAGGACCTGCACCACGTCGTTGTAGGCGATACCCACGCTCTCCAGCTTCTCGAGCGTGGTATTGGCATCTGCAATCTCGACCGGGCCGAAAACCGTGGGGTGCGGATTGCCATGATCCTGGTACGCCTCGATCGTCTTGACCGGGACGGTGTTGACCGTGTCGGCTGCGACGAGTTGGTCGACGTACATGGTATCCGGATAGGCAGGGTCTTTGGTGCTCGTGGACGCCCAGAGAGGACGTTGGATACGTGCTCCCCGGGAGGAGAGAGATTCCCAGCGCTCGCCGGCGAAGGTCTCGAGGAACAGTCCGTAGGCCGCCCGGGCGTTGGCGATGGCGGCTTTGCCGCGCAGCGCCAGGGCCCCTTCGGTTCCAATCCGCCCCAGGCGGTTGTCCACTTCGGTGTCGACCCGCGACACGAAGAACGAAGCTACCGAATTGATCCGGGAGAGGTCCCCGCCGGTCTGTGCGTAGGTTTCGAGGCCGGCGAGATAGGCGTTCATGACCTCCTGGTAGCGCTCGAGCGAGAAGATCAGGGTTACATTGACCGATATGCCTTCACCGATCAATTGCCGCACAGCGGGGATTCCCGCCGGGGTGGCCGGTACCTTGATGAGGAGGTTGGGCCGGTCAACCCTCTTCCACCAGTCGCGGGCCTCCCGGATGGTTGCCTCCGTTTCGTTTGCCAACTCGGGGGACACTTCAACGGAAACAAACCCGTCTGCCCCGCCGCTCTTCTGCCAGACCGGTTTGAGGGCATCACAGGCGTCGCGGATGTCCCGGGTGATCAGGGCGGTGTAGATCTCGATGGTGTCGGCGTCACGCCCTACCAGGTCGCGCATTGCCTCGTCGTAGTCGGTCGACCGCACGATGGCATTGGCAAAGATGGTTGGGTTCGAGGTCACACCGGTGACGGCTGCGCCCTCGACGAGAGCGGCCAGACCCTCCGGTTCGAGCAACTGCCTCGAGATCTCGTCCATCCAGATGCTCTGGCCCTGGGCGGCGACTCCGTGGATGTTGGACATCAATTCTCCCTTGCGGTGGTTCCGGTAGGTCCAACCGTAGCGGGTGCTGCTTACTTCCCGGTGCCGCTACCCGGCGACTGATTCCATGCGGCAGCATGGCACCGACGCTCGAGACGAATCAGCCGGCTTCGTATTGCGGTAACCTCGGGTCCGCAATGCCACGCAGGATCTTGATCGCCAAGCCGGGATTGGACGGACATGACAGGGGCGCCAAGGTCGTCGCCCGGGCCCTTCGGGATGCAGGCAATGAGGTGATCTACTCGGGTCTTCATCAGACACCCGAGCAGATTGTCGAAACGGCTATCCAGGAAGACGTGAACGGGATCGGCCTCTCGGTGCTTTCCGGGGCTCACATGACGCTCTTTCCCAAGATCGTCGAGCTGCTTGCAGAGCGGGGAGTGAGCGACATCGTCGTGTTTGGAGGGGGGATCATCTCCGACCTTGATGCCGCTGCTCTGCTCGAGGCGGGTCTGGTCGGGATCTTCACGCCCGGGACGTCGTTGAGCGAGATCACCGATTGGGTGGAGAAGCACGTTCCGCAACGCTGACGAGGAGAAACCGTGGACCTACTGGAATACCAGGGGAAGTCTTTGTTCGCCCGCATCGGGGTGCCGGTGCCTGACGGCCGGGTGGCCACCTCACCGACCGAAGCTCAACGGGCCGCCGAAGAGATCGGTGGCCGGGTCGTGGTCAAAGCCCAGGTGCAGGTTGGCGGGCGGGGCAAGGCAGGAGGCATCAAATTGGCCGAGACGCCGCATGAGGCCCACGACCACGCCCTGGCCATTCTCGGCATGGACATCAAGGGACACACGGTACACAAAGTGTGGGTGGAGAGCGCTTCCAACATCAAGGCCGAGTACTACGCCTCTTTCACCCTCGATCGCTCGGCCAAGAAGCACCTGGGGATGATCAGCGCCAAGGGAGGCGTCGACATCGAGGAGGTGGCGGCCACCCAGCCGGAAGCAGTAGTGAAGATCCACATCGATCCGGTGATCGGCCTCACCAACTGGCAAGCGACCGAGATGGTTTACCGGGCCGAGCTGGACCCGGAAGCCGCCCGGGGCGCCGTTTCTCTCCTGAAGAAGTTGTATCAAGCCTTCGTCGAATTCGACTGCGACCTGGTCGAAGTCAACCCGCTGATCCTCACCGAGGAAGGCAACGTGGTGGCCCTCGATGCCAAAGTCGCCCTCGACGAGAACGGGTTCTTCCGGCATCCCGATTTCCCTGCAATGGCCGACGACCACGTGATCCCCCCGGTCGAAAAGATGGCCAAAGCACGCGATCTGAATTTCATCAAACTCGACGGCGACATCGGCATCATCGGCAACGGGGCCGGGTTAGTGATGTCGACGCTCGATGTGGTGTCCCTCGTTGGTGGGAAAGCGTCCAACTTCCTCGACGTTGGCGGAGGTGCCGGGGCGGATACCATCACGGCTGCTCTCGAGATCCTCATGCAGGATCCGTCGGTCAAGACCGTTCTGATCAACATCTTTGGGGGTATAACCCGGGGCGACCTGGTCGCCCAGGGCATCCTCGAGGCGTTCGAACGCCTGGACCTACCGTGGCCGATCGTCGTTCGACTGGACGGCACCAACGCAGACAAAGGCCGGGAGATCCTCGCCAAGGTCGAGTCGGACAAGCTCATTCCGGCCGCCACCATGCGCGAGGCGGCCGAGAAGGCGGTCGGTCTGGCCAAGGGAGAGGTGGCCTGACATGGCGATTCTGATCGATACGGCAACCAGGGTCGTCGTGCAGGGCCTGACCGGCAAGGAGGGTCAGTTCCACGCGCTGCGCAACCGGGCGTACGGCACCAACGTGGTGGCGGGCACCCGACCCGGGAAGGGCGGCGAGGAAGTGGCCGGGATTCCGATCTTCGACACAGTCGCGCAGGCGGTGGAGGGGGCCGGGGCCAACACGTCGTTGATCTTCGTGCCTCCGGCCTTCGCGTCCGACGCCATCATGGAGGCCGCCGCGGCCGGATGCGCCGTCATCGTCTGTATAACCGAAGGGATACCGGCCCACGACGAAGCACGGGTGTACAACTACCTCAAACTAACGTCGCCCAACACCGTGCTGATCGGCCCCAACTGCCCCGGTCTGATCTCCCCCGGGAAGTCGAACGTGGGGATCATGCCTCACGAGATCACCCTCCCCGGGAACGTGGGGGTCGTTTCCCGGTCGGGAACTCTCACCTACCAGGCGGTTTACGAACTCACCATGCTCGGTATCGGCCAGACGACCTGTGTCGGCATCGGTGGTGACCCCGTTCCCGGTACGTCATTCATCGATGTGCTGTCCCGCTTCCAGGCCGATCCGGATACCGAAGGCATCGTGATGATCGGGGAGATCGGTGGGGACGCTGAGGAGCAGGCTGCCGCCTACATCAATGACCACGTCGACAAGCCGGTCGTGGCCTATGTGGCCGGTGTGACGGCCCCGCCCGGAAAGAAGATGGGGCACGCCGG